>CAZZXL010000105.1:0-18070 GCA_964658035.1 uncultured Acetobacteraceae bacterium | reverse complement strand
CGATGCTCGCTGCTTACTGCCTGCCGTTGCTGGGTCTGTCCTGGCTATGTGTTTAGGGCGCGCAATATATTGTTCATTCGCTGCATCGCAGGAGTAGTATGAGCGTCCGCAGGGTAGTTTGGACTGCGCCGGTGACGTATAGGCGCAATCCCGTCGGAGGACTAGAGCGATGCCCATGGATACGAATGTCAATAACGCCACAACTGCAGAGGCCGTTTCGGCTAAAAGCCTTGAAACACGGCCTGGCACATGGTGCGGAAAACGGCCCGGAAAACGAGCAGCTGCTTTTTGTTTTTCGGCACAGGCAGCTGGCCTGGCAGCCAGTCTTACGCTGGTACTTGGCGGCTGTACGTCGCATAACAGGAGTGAGCAGTACATCTTGATTGCGACCAACGTGAACCTGCCTTACTGGCAGAATGCCAAGGCCGGGTTCGAGCGCGCGGCCAAGGAGTACGGGGTTTCAGCGGACATGGAAGGTCCAGCAACCTTTGATCCACAGGCCGAGGTGAAGGAGTTTCGTGAGGCGGTCGCGAAGAAGCCGGCGGGCATCCTGGTGTCGGTCGCCAATGCGCAGTTGATGACGCCGGAAATTGATGCGGCCATGGCCGCCGGGGTGCCGGTGATCACGATCGATTCTGATTCGCCTGACAGCAAGCGGCTGTTCTTCATCGGCACCAACAACCTGGCTGCCGGGCGACTGGGAGGCCAGAGGGTAGCGGCGCAGTTGAGTGAAAAGGGCAACGTGGTGTTCTTCACCATGCCCGGGCAGCCGAACCTTGAGGAACGGCTGGAAGGCTACAAAGACGCTTTTTCCGCCTATCCGGGTATCAAGATCGTCGATGTCTTCGATATGAAGGGTGACTCCGGTACGGCGATGGACAAGACGGCGGAATACCTGGGCAAGAGCGGCGCCGACAAGATTGATGCCTTTATCTGTCTCGAAGCGTCTGCTGGCAAAGACGTCGGTCTTGCCTTCCAGCGATCGCATACGGCGGGACGGCTGCTGGTGGCGATGGACGTTGATGAAGACACGTTGAAGATGGTGAAGGACGGCACCATTGACTCGACGCTTTCACAGAAACCGTACACCATGGCGCTGCTTGGTCTGCAGGCGCTTGACCATATCCACCACTATCCGCCGAAGTCGCTGGAGGCCGATAATAACCTGGATCCGTTTGCATCCGTACCGTCATTTATTGACACGGGCGTGACCCTGATCGATCTCGACAATGTGAATCCGTTGCTGACGAAGAATGCGAGCGCCGGCGGCAAGTAAAGTTCCAGTCCCGTAGAGTTCCGGTCACAAGGGTTCCACTTTGGGCGCATGCTTTTGGAATGTTCCGGATCGGGTGAATAGTTGCGTTTGGTGGGTGCAGGAGGACGGCGGAAGGGATGCCGCCGGCGTTACCATAAGACAGTGAGTACGCAGGCCCCTGTTTCTGATGAAGACGCCGCCCGATGAAGATTGAAGAACAGCCTGCGACTATGGTGGCGCCATTGACTGGAGAGCTGCCGCCGGTGGATACCTCACCCGTCGCGAACCTTTTGATGACGGCAGATGGATCGTCGCCGCGACCGACGCTGCTGGCCCAGGCAGTCGCCTTTGATCCGGCTGATTCATCAGCTTCTCTCTCGACGCTTCCCGAGGGTTGTGGACTCTTTGCCCTGTTTGGCGAAGACCCGAGGGCGGAGCCCTACCTGGCCAAGGCCAGTCACCTTCGCCGGCGTTTGCAGCGTTTTCTACGACCGGCGCCTTCACAAACGAAAAGGCTGCAGCTAGCCGGCCGCATCCGGCGCATCGAGTACACGGAGACGGGGTCAGACTTCTCCACAGACCTGGCACTTTACGAAGCCGCTTCGGCGCTCGAAGTTTTGCTGCCGGGCAGTTCGCGGGCGGACCGGACAGCCGAGAGACGACTCAGATTACGGCCTGCGGCTTTCTTGAAAGTCGGCATGGAGAATGCCTATCCACGAGCGGTCATCAGTACAAAAATCAGCCGTGCCGCCAGCAGGACGCAGCCAGTCGGACCCTTTCCTGCGAAGGCTGCTGCTGAACGCTATCTTGAAGAGGTCCTGAATCTGTTCCTGCTGCGGCGCTGTATCGAGAACCTCGATCCCCACCCGGAGCATCCCGGCTGCGCGTACTCCGAGATGAAAAAATGCCTGGCGCCCTGTTACCTGGGCTGTTCTCAGGAGCGTTATGGGCAGGAGGCGGAGGCAGTGGAGCAGTTTCTGATCACCCGGGGCAAGAGCCTGCTCGAGGCAGTCGATCGCGAGCGCAAAGAAGCGTCAGAGCAACTTGAGTTTGAGCGGGCTGCTGCCCTTCACCAGCGGTATTTGAAGATTGAAGCGGTGGCGGCACAGATGCCGGAAGCTGCGCGGGCGCTCAGCAGCCTTAGCGGCGTGATTGTCCAGCCCGGGTCGATGCCGGACCAGATAGACCTGTTCAGCCTGGAGCGTGGGAGGCTGGCTGGACCCGTCGCCTACTCGACGCTGGGGATGCGGCTGCACAACGAGCTTTCCGGTTCAAGCTCGCTCTACACCCAGCCGATGGCGTTGCAGCCGGTGCCCCTGGCGGAAGATGGCGGAAGCGTAGTACCGGCGAAAGACCTGCCGCGGGATCTGCTTGAAGCGCGCCTTGATGAAGCCCTGCTGCGCTTTAAATCGCTTCCCGCTGCGACTTCGAAACAGCTGCAAAATCATCTGTCGTTGTTCGCACGCTGGATTTATCGTCCGCAGAGCCGCCGGACGGGAGAGGTGATCTTCGTCGATGCAAATGGTCAGCTTCCCAAACGACCCTTGTTGCGGGCGATTTCGCGGGTGGCGGCTTCCGTACAATTTGGCGCCGGGGCGGCCGGTCAGAAACCGTCGCAGTGGCACGCCTAGGGTTTGATTTTGCAGCGGATAGCGGTGCGACTGGATGGGTAAACCTGGAATGGTGCCCGGGCTGGAACGCAGATCCGTTCGACTACACTGCGCTTCGCTCAGGATGACGAGTTTGAACGCCGAGCCTGACACATGGGACGCTGAGGATGGCACATTTCAACCCACCCGGTGACCATTCTGCGCGCTGAGTGACACTGTGTCACAGTTCGAGATCCATCGACAGCCGACGTTTGATCGCCGGGCCGGGTAACTGGTTAAGTCAAGGCCGGTCACGTGGCTTGCTCGAAGGGCACAATGCCTGTTCGCGGAGCCGCTGGTAAACTGGAAACTCCTGTCAAGGCGGCTTGCTTGCAGGAACGATCTTCCTATGGTTCAACTACTTCCTTCGATCCTCTCCGCAGACTTCGCCCGCCTAGCCGATGCCATCGCCATGGCGGAAGAGGCGGGGGGCACGGCCATCCACGTTGATGTGATGGATGGCCACTTCGTTCCGAATATCACGCTGGGTCCACCGGTCGTGAAGTCGATCCGCAAAGTCACCAAGCTGCCACTCGATTGCCACCTGATGATTGAGCATGCAGACCAGTTTGTGCCCATGTTCGCGGATGCGGGAGCCAACTGGATCGGTGTTCATTACGAAGCCTGTCCGCACCTGCACCGGACGATTGAACTGATCCGCGAACACGGCATGGAACCTGGCGTCGTCATCAACCCGGCGACCCGTGTCGATGTGCTGCTGGACATCCTGCCGCTTCTGCATCATGTACTCGTGATGAGCGTCAACCCGGGGTTTGGCGGTCAAAAATTCATTCCATTCTCATTGGAGAAGCTGAGCCATCTTCGGCGTCTGCGCGCGGAAAGAGGCTTGGATTTTCTGATTGAGGTAGACGGCGGGGTCGCTCACGAAACGATTGCCAGCGTCGTCAAAGCTGGAGCGGAACTGCTGGTGGCCGGCAGCGCGGTATTTTCTGATGGCGATCCGGTAAAGAATGGCAGGAGTCTGCTGGCGGCCGCGCGGGTGGCGGATAGCGGGTAGCGGTAGCGCAATGCAGCGGGCATCGGTTGGAGGCAAGCGCTGCTGATCAGGCGATGCGGGGCGGCTGGGATATGCAGAAATCCAGCACCAAGTTGACCCCTGGCCGGCCAAAATGTTTTGGGACGTATACACTAAACGTAAGCCCGGGATAAGCTGCGCCAGCTTTGAAAACGATAGCGGTTCGAGCTTACGGGATGAAGTGAAAAACGTCTGTGCCGGTGAATCACCGGCAGCCGATGTAGTAGTAACCTGCAGTTTAGAGGTGTGAATGAAGCGTCTTATTCCCAGCATCTCCGCCCTGTGCCTGCTTGCATGCATGGTGGCGGTTCCGGCGAGCCACGCGGGTATTTTTACCAAGAAAAAATCGAACAAGCCAAGCGCCGACGATCCAACCGCGGGTCTGACTTCGAAGCAGCCTGACAGGGAGCTTTTCGACAAAGCACTCGCAGCGATGAAAAAGGGCAAGTACGATGTAGCCCGTCTCGATCTGCAGACCATGTTAAATACATACCCTGAATCGGAATACCAGATGCGCGCCAAGCTCGCGATCGGCGACACCTGGTACAAAGAGGGCGGGACGGCGGCGCTTGAACAGGCCGAGGCCGAGTATAAAGACTTCATCACCTTCTTTCCGAACCAGCCGGAAGCAGCCGAAGCCCAGATGAAGGTAGCGGACATCTACTTTGCGCAGATGGAGAAGCCGGACCGCGACGACGTCAATGCTGTTCGCGCCGAGCAGGAATACCGGCTGATGATTCAGCAGTTCCCTGATTCCACCCTTGTGCCGCGCGCCAAGCAAAGGCTGCGCGAAGTGCAGGAAGTGCTGGCCGACCGTGAATTTGAAGTCGGCAGCTTCTACGCTACGCATGAGAACTGGGCGGCTACCATCGCCCGCATGCAGAGCCTGACGGACGCTTATCCGCTCTACAGTCATAGCGATATGGCATTGCTGCAACTGGGGGATGCATACGCCGCAGAAGCCACGCTTACGTCGAAACTGAATATCAGTCCGGCTGCCAAAGAGCGACTGGCCTCCGTATACGACGATCGCGCTGCCAAGTGCTATGAGACGGTGGTGATGCGGTATCCCATGGCCCCGCATGTTGAAGACGCCCGCGAACGCCTGATCGGGCTGGCTCGCCCCGTGCCTGAACCCTCGCAGGCTGCTCTGGCCGAGAGTGAAGCCGAGGAACAGAGCCGGGTCAACGTCAAGCTTAAGGACCGAGCGCTATTGCTGGTAAAACATGGGCCGTCAACGGTGAATGCTGCTCGTATCGGCGAACCGACCATGGTTGATCCAAAGGCCATAACGGCGCCGGCTGTCTCGAATGAGACGGTAGCGACCGTTAATGCCGCCATCAACAACAAGCCGATGCCTGCGTCTGAGGCGGCCGCGGCCGCACCGGGCACATCCGACGGCTCAGTCCCGCCGCGTAGCGACAGTCCAGCTGTGAAGATGGAGAGTGTTCCTGACAGCAGCGGTGGTGGTTCCACTACCGGGATGGGCGTAACCATCCTGAACAATAACGATGGCAACACGACGGATGGCTCGGCACCGGCAGCCGCGGTCACGACGCCTGCTCGTTCAGCCGACGGAAACTTGCCCATGGTCGCGCCCGCTAACAATACGCCGCTGCCGGCAGTTGAAAAACCTGCCCAAGCCGAGATGCAGCACAACGACGTCCAGGGCGGAGCAGCTCCATCCACCTCCACCGTCAAGACGAAGAAAAATGCGAAGGTGAAGGTCAACAAGAAGCAGGAATCGACAACCAAGGAAAAGAAGAAGGGTCTAGATAAGCTCAACCCCTTCTAAACAAGCTGTCAAACAGCTTTCTCCCAGCCCTCGGTTGCACACCGGGGGCTTTTTACTGACACCACTTCTTGCGTTGCACATAAACCAAGTTGCTACGATAAAGGCACACCCATGTCGCACGAGTTAGCCAAGGCCTACGACCCCTCGCAGATTGAAGCGCGCTGGGCCCAGTACTGGGTCGAGCAGCACCTTTTTGACGTCCCCGGCGCAAGCGGTATCGCTGCCGGCGTGGCCAGAAAAAACTTTACCATGCTGCTACCGCCGCCGAATGTGACCGGCCGGCTGCACATGGGCCACATGCTCAACCAGACAGAGATGGACATCCTGACGCGCTGGCATCGGATGCGCGATGAGCTGGCCAACTGGGTCCCCGGCACGGACCATGCCGGTATCGCGACACAGATGATGGTCGAGCGGCAGCTGGCGAGCGAGAAGACTTCGCGCCAGGCATTGGGGCGGGAAGCTTTCGTTGACCGCGTCTGGCAGTGGAAGGCGCATTATGGCGGCGCCATCCTCGACCAGATGAAGCGTCTCGGTGCATCGGTTGATTGGTCACGCGAATACTTCACCATGGATGACGGCCTTTCCTCCGCTGTGAAGGAAGCCTTTGTCCGGCTGCATGAACAAGGACTGATCTATCGCGGTGCGTACATCGTGAACTGGTGTCCGAGCTGCCAGACGGCCGTGTCGGATGTGGAGGTCGTCCATGAAGAGCAGCAGGGCAAGCTTTATGTCATCCGCTACAACGTGGTGGGCACGAGCGGTACGCTGACCGGGGACACCATCACGGTCGCGACGACACGGCCGGAGACGATGCCGGGTGATGTCGCCGTGGCCGTTCATCCCGAGGACGAGCGCTACACGAAATACCACTTGATGAAGGTGGTGGAGCCGGTGACTGGGCGGGTCATTCCCATCGTGACGGATACCTGGGTGAGCCGCGACTTTGGAACCGGTGCCGTAAAGATTACGCCTGCGCATGACCCCAATGACTTTGCACTGGGCAAGCGCCATGATCTGCCGCAGATCAACGTGATGGACGAGACGGCACATCTGAATGCGGCGGCCGGTGTGTATGCGGGGCTCGATCGCTTCGAGGCGCGCAAACAGATCATTGCCGATCTCGAAGCGCGCGGCCAGCTGGTTGCGATCAAGGAGCACGCCAACTCGGTAGGACGCTGTGAGCGCTCGCGCGACATTATCGAGCCGCGGCTGTCGACGCAATGGTTCGTCAGGATCCAACCGCTCGCCGATAAGGCGATTGCCGCGGTTGAAGAAGGGCATATCCGCTTCACGCCCGAGCAGTATAAGAAGAACTACTTCGAATGGATGCGGAACATCCACGACTGGTGCATCTCGCGGCAGCTTTGGTGGGGGCATCGTATTCCGGCCTGGCACTGTGACGAATGCCACCAGGTAACAGTCGCTCGCGAGACGCCGGCGAAGTGTCAGCATTGTGGGAGCTCCGGGCTCAAGCAGGAAACAGATGTCCTCGACACCTGGTTCTCTTCAGGATTGCTGCCGATGTCTGTTTTTGGATGGCCGCAGCATACGCCGGATCTTGACAGGTTTTATCCGACGCAGCTGCTCGTTACCGGCTTCGACATTCTGTTCTTCTGGGTCGCGAGGATGATCATGTTCGGCTGCCATTTCATGCTCGAAGAGCCGATGGCAGACGGTACTCAGCGCACACTGGCCGATGCCGTTCCCTTCCGGGAAGTGTATATCCATGCCCTGGTGCGCGATGCCGACCGTCAGAAGATGTCGAAGACCAAGGGCAATGTGATCGATCCGATCGACACCATCGCCAAGTTCGGCACGGATGCGACGCGTTTCACGCTTGCTTCCATGGCTTCGCCCGGTACGGACATTGCCTTCAACGAAGAACGTACCGAGGGGTATCGAGCTTTCGCGAACAAGATCTGGAATGCCGCGCGGTTCCTGTTCATGCAGGTAGAGCGTGCAGCCGAGGCCGGCATCGTTGTCGCACCGGGAGCTCTACCGGCCGAGCCTGTGCTAGACAAGAACGGGCCGATAGATGCGCGATGGATCGTTTCGCAATTCAATGTGACGGCCAGGAAAGTGCACCAGGCGCTTGAGGACTATCGCTTTGATGAAGCGGCCAGTTACATCTATCAATTCTTCTGGGGCGAATTCTGCGACTGGTATCTTGAGATCGTCAAGATCCGGCTCGACTTCTCACATGACGGAGACGCCGATGGAAAGCGTGCAGCGCTCACGACACTGCTGGGAGTCTTTGAAGCAGCGCTGCGACTTCTATCGCCGTTCATGCCGTTCCTGACAGAAGAGTTGTGGCATGCTTTCTACGATGGCAAACCGCCGCAGAAATCGATTGCGTTAACACGCTACCCGTCCGCTATTGCACTGACCGATCCGGCGGCAGAAGCTGACATGGCACAACTGCAAGCTCTGATCGTTGCTGTCCGTGATCTGCGGCGGGCTGCAGCTGTTCCCGAGAAGGAGGCTGTACCGGTACACGTGAAAATCTCAGAAGCAAGGGCTGCGCTGCTGCGCACAAACGGCGACATACTGGAACGGCTTGCCAGGGTTTCGCACTTGACGTTTGTTGATGGCTTTGCAGAGGGCGCGGTGCTTCGTTCGACCCCGGACTTGGATGTTGCCATTGTCTACGAGAAGCAGATTGACCCGGTGGTCGAGCGCGAACGTCTCACCAAGGACCTGGTGCGTCTTGAAAAAGAACAGGCCAATGCGGAACGGCAGCTGGGCAACGAGGCATTTCTGGGTAAGGCACCGGCTGCCGTGGTGGAAGGTTTGCGCAAACGTGCAGCCGAGTTGCAGCAACTGGTGCCGAAAACACGGGCGGCCATAGAAGGACTGCGCTAGGCGCATCTACACAAGCTGGAGTGAGCCATGGATTGGAAAAGCAAACGCGTCGAAGCCGTACTCGAACAGGCCATTGTGGAAGATCATGCCACTACTGATGTCACCACGGCTGTGACCATTGATCCGGCCCTGCGGGCCTCGGCCACGGTCCTTGCCAAGCAGGATTGCGTCATCTCCGGCCTGGGTTCGATTCCACGCTTCCTGGAGATTTTTGCGCGACTCGATCAGCGGGATTCAGGCCGCTTTGAAGTCATTCATCATCCGGAAATCTTTGATGGCGTGCGCGTCAGGAAAGGGCAATCCGTTGCCGTGATCCGGCACAATGCGCGCGTCATTCTGGCCTGCGAGCGCGTCATCCTGAACCTGATGCAGCGCATGAGCGGGATTGCCACCATCACGCGGGAGTATGTTGACCGGGTGCAAGGCACGGGCGCGAAAGTTCTGGACACACGGAAGACCGTTCCCGGACTGCGTCTCTTCGACAAGTACGCGGTGCTGTGCGGCGGCGGCCACAATCACCGGCTGGATCTGTCTGACGGCATCCTGATCAAGAATAATCACATATCCCTTGGTGGGGGCGTGCCCAAGGTGCTCGAACGGGCTTTCCGCCTGCGCAAGCCTAACCAGCGGATCCAGGTTGAAGTACGCAGCGACAAAGAACTGACGGAAGCACTGGATGGCGGCGCCGAAGCATTACTGCTCGATAATATGACCCCCGAGCAGATCCGCTCGTCGATTGCAAAGGTGCGCGAACGGGGACTGACCATTCCGATTGAAGCTTCAGGCGGGATCACGCTGGACACGATTCGCGACTACGCCCTCGCCGGCCCCGACTTCATTTCTTCGGGAGCGCTGACGCACTCCGCCATTGCTGTTGATCTGAGCATGCGCATCGTGGCTGAGGAGTAAATCCTAGAGCAAATTACCTGATGCTAGGGTGTTTCTGGCTGGATACAGTTGGCCTTTTCCTGGCGAAAAGCCCGTGTTCATCGTATCTTTGCTCTACACCTTCAGGAAATTTGCTTTAGCCCACATCGAAGGCGCGGCCTTTCCACGTAGCTTGCCGTCCGCGCAGTTTGTCAAAGAGAGCGGACCACTGCAGGACCAGCAGTAAGGCAACGCCAAAGGGATGCAGCAGGGCCCCGACGGAGCTTTGTCTAAAGCGCACGACCGAGATGAGCCGAGGCAGCATGGACGCGCTGCAGGCGATCGCGCTCCATTGCATGCCGTGCACGTCCCGGACTAGCAGAGTGTAGATCAGCAGCAGCCATGGCAGGATTTGGCCGCAAAGGAGCAGCACAGTAAAAGGCAAGATGCGACGCGGGGCGGCAATGCCCTCGGTCGCGTTCTTGGTGAGACCTGTCCATACGTCGCCGCCGCTGTTATACATGCGGCAGGATGCCAGCCGCGTAAGGTCGGCCACATCGGAGTGGTAGCCGTTTCTGCGAAAAAGTTTGGCGAGTGTAAGGCCGTCGTGCATGGTCGCCCGCACACTGGCGTAGCCGCCTGTCTTCAGGTAGCCCTCGCGGGTCATCATCAGAAATTGCCCGCAGCCGGCGCCAAACGCTTCCAGGTTTGTGGTCCGCAAACCGATAAATGGCAAGTAGCTCAGTAAGAGGAAATGGATCATCGGCAGCAACAACCATTCCAATGGAGTCACGGTCACTTCCTGCGGAAAGCCGGAGACAAGCGCGGACTTTGACTGCACCAGGAAGGCATGCATGCGGGCAAGAGCGAGCGGTTCAAGTCGCACATCGGCATCGATGAAGCAAAGAATGTGATGGTCAGCAAAAGAGAAAAGTGCATTCGCGGCATGGGCCTTTCCTGCCCATCCAGCTGCCAGGGGCGGCGCCGATACCCGTCTCACCCGGCTATCGAGCCGGGCATAGTGGTCGATTATGTTCGCTGTTGAGTCGGTAGATGCGTCATCCAGCACAACCAATTGCAGGGCAACATGTTGGGAGGCAAGCACGCCTTCAATCGCAGAAGCGATGTTGGCTTCTTCGTTGCGCGCCGGGATCAGAACAGAAACATTTGGCGCTTCTGCAGCTCGCACAAGGGGAGGCCGACGAAAGTAGAAAAGGTTCCAGCAGAAGAGTGCGCAGGGAACGGCCGAACAATAGAACGCTGATTGCAGAAGGATGGTGAGAATCATTTGGGTGCGATCGTTCCGTGCTCAGCTAGATACGTCTCACCACGCATGGCGGCACGAGCGCGCTGCCACAAATCATAACTTGCGCTGACCCCCGCTTTGCCTGCGAACACTGGAGTAAACAAAGACGCGTCCCGCTTTATGGCGCGACTGACCAATTCGTCCTGGGCCATCATCATGGCATGATGCAGAGTTTCACTACGCGATGCAGTCGTAGAGGAAGAGCTTTCATCGAAAGTCAGCGGCTGACCGACCGAGCAAAGAATCTCCGGCAAGCGCTCATCCCAGAAAGTATATTCAATCGCCAGCGGAACAAATGTGCAGGCTGGTAACTGGCGCGTGAGGGCGGCAACACCCGGCTTCCATTGCACGGGACGGATGCGGATATCCGTGAATTTCCCTTCGGGGGTCATCCAGAGAACAGCGTCTGGCCGCATGAGTACAGACTTCGCCTGCCGCAGGAATTGCGCACCGGCGCGAGGCGAATGATTGTCGATGGGAAAGGCCCCCAGGCGCCGAAAGAAGCCGTAATGCGCAAGCGCTTCAGCCTCCATGGGGGCATAGGCGAAACGATGTGGAGCAAGAAAGCGAGACACCATCAGGATGGTGAGCGGGTCCCACCATGAAGCGTGGTTTATGCAGACGATCAACGGATGATGATTTTGAGGAAAGCGCTGGGCATGGGCAATGCGCAGCCCATGAAAGTGACGTGGCAGGTACCAGTGAAGATAGGCCATGAACAGGGCAAGACGACGAGGCGAGACCGGCGAGGCCTCGTCATCTCTGCTAAAGTCCCTGGCCATATCTTCTAACCTGCTATGGCGAGCAGGTCTTCAGCTTGCTTTCTGGAAGCATCGGCCTGCGCAGTGCCGCGATAGCGCTGGTCAAGTGCGTCGGCCGCGATCCACCCACTCATCATCACCATCGGCATGCCTGGACCGGGATGCGCGGCGCCGCCGGCAAGAAACAATCCATCCACTTCCCTGCTGGCGTTTGCGGGCTTGAAGGCGCCGGTGAAACGACCATGACTGGAAATGCCATAAATGGCCCCGTCGAGGACCTTGTAACGCTCATGGATATCAACCGGTGTGAGTGCTCGTTCGAAAACGATACGCTCCTCAATATCGGTGAGGCCAGCAGTGCGCTTCAGCTTGTTAAGGATGACCTGGCGATAGGCAGGAAACATTGTGGACCAGTCGTGTTTGCGTCGTAAATACGGTGTGTGGACGAGCACATAGAGTGCATCGCCGCCTGCGGGCGCCGTCGCAGGATCGGTGTGTGTCGTGGATGCGAGGTAGCAGGTGGGATCCGGCGCCGGCTCTCCAAGATCATAGATGTGGTGAAATTCTTCATGAGGATCGCGCGAGAAAACGAAGTCGTGATGAGCCAGATGGTCATAGCGCTTGTTCAAGCCGAGGTAGAGGACAACGCCGGAGCAGGCCGGTTCATACCCGCGCTTGCTGTCGAAGTCTTCTGCTATCTGGCCGCCAAGCAACTCGCGATGGGTGCGGACAGCATCTTCGTTTGAGACGATGGCATCAAAAGGCATCGGCTCGCCGTTTGCTACTATGCCTGATACTTTTCCCTGTTCCATGAGGATCTGGCCGACTTCAACCGAGGTGTTGTAGCGTACACCCAGTTCTTTGCCCAGCTTGACCAGGGCTTCCGGCACGGCGCGCGTGCCACCCATCGGGTACCAGATTCCCTCCTGCGCCTGCATGTTGCCGATAGAACAAAGAATAGCCGGGGAGGCGTCAGGCGACGAACCTACATACTGCACCATGTGATCCAGCATTTGTGCCAGGCGCGGATCATTGACATAGCTGCGGATCGTACTGGCAACTGTACTGCCCATGCGCATGCGCATCACGTCCTTCAGCACTGCGGCGTTGAAGCTGCCGCTGAAGTTGAAGGTGTCGCCGATACCGCCAATCGATTTCCAGAAGAAGAAGCGGTCCGAGATGCCGTGCAACTGCTCTGACAGCTTCATGAATTCGAGGTAGCGCTCGCCCATGCCAGGCTCATTCAGGTTGAGCGAATCGGCCATCTCCTGCTTGTCATGCTTGAGGTCAACGACGCTGCCGTCTTCGAAGAAGCAGCGCCACTGAGGATCAAGCCGCACCAGGTCAAGATAGTCGTTCATGTCACGCTTCGCTTCGCAGAAAACGCGCTGCAAGACCGACGGCATGATAAGGATTGTTGGTCCCATGTCAAAGCGAAAGCCGTCTTCCTGCAACACCGCGGCTTTCCCGCCAAGCCACGGGTTCTTTTCGAAAACCTCTACATCATAGCCGCGGGCCGCCAGCGTACAAGCCGCCGACAAACCGCCAAGTCCCGATCCTATTACTGCTACGCGCATGCTTCTTCCTTTACTTGTTGGAACTATCTTCCAGTTTTCGTGCTGAGGCTACAAGTTTTCGAGCGCCGTTGATGCGGCTCCTCAATGATCGGGAATGGATCATTTCAATGAGCCCTGCAAAAAAGGGTACATGCTCTTTCCCGGTGGGAGAGTACGCCCGCAGACTTTTACTTTTCTGCTTAATGATCGTCTTGACAGCGGTCATTTCAAGCAGTCCTTCACGTCCGCGCGTGACGCCGAATCCGCTCGCTCCTCGCCCGCCAAACGGAAGGCGCGGATCGGCAGTCGAGACGATCAGGTCATTGATCAGGACTGTACCGGCATGAACTTTTTCTGCGAACGCTGCTGACTCCTTTGCCGGGCCAAACACTGCCGCAGTGAGGGCGTAAGGACATGCCGCATGCGCTCTGAGTGCGCCGTTAGTATCGGCCACTGAACAGAAGGCCAGCAGCGGGGCAAAGACATCTGTCTGCATGATGGCGTCTTCTGCAGAGACGCCCGAAACGATGGTAGGGGTGGCCGTCGAACCATGCCGGCCGTCACGGACAACGACGGCGCCTCCACGAATGGCGTTATTGACGAGTTGATCGAGCAGGCGCTCGGCCTTTGCATGCAGGTCGGTTGCTGCGATGCCGTTCACGAGAGGTAACAGACGCTGTATCACTTCTTCGACGATGGCCGAGGAAGCGAATACACGGCGCGGCGCCATGCAAGTGGCCGAACCATTCAGACGCAATCCAAAGGCGAGAGCGTGCACGACCCGCTTGATGTCAGCACCAGGCAGGATGAAGACGGCGTCGCAGCCTGACAGTTCCATCACGGACGGCGTCAGGGCGTCAGCAGCCTCATGCATAATAGAGCGGCCAGTATTCACATGGCCGGTCAAAAAGATCTTGTCGACACCGGTACGGATGGCATCAATCCCGCTCTGCACATCCACTTCAAGCATTTGCAGAACATGCTGTGGCAGCCCTGCTCCAGATAGCGCCCGTGCCAAAAACTGCGCGGCATGTTCGCCGCCTGCGGCAGGCTTCAAGAGCACGGCATTACCGGCAGCCAGAGCCTGCAGTACCTGCACGCCGGGCAGGAAGAGGGGGTAGTTCGAGGGCGCAATCACCAGCACCACGCCAAGTGGAACACGCTGCACTTCGCACTGTACCCCGCGGAGCCAGATAGGCCGGTTTCTCTTTCCCGGGTTTCCTGGTTTGAGAATAGCCTGGGCTTCGCGCTCAAGGAATCTGCAGGCATCCACCAGGGGCAACACCTCGGCGACCATGCTGTCTGCGATGTTTCTGCCGTTCCGACCCTCGCCGGGTTTGCCGATGCTCTGCGCTACATCTGTCGAAATCTGCGCGATGGCGTGCCTGGTATTTTTGAGAATGCGCCGCCGTTCCTTCATTGGGGTGTGCGACCATACTGCCTGTGCATGCCGGGCCGCCGCAATCAGGTCGGCGACACGTGCTGACGACGCTAACCCGCTCAGAACGGGTGGCATCTCGTCAGTTTCAGGCATGGTCGCCACACTTTCAATCATCAGGATGCTACTTCGCAGACCGCTTCAGCCAGTGGACTTTCAGCACTCCACTCAGGCTCAATCGCCATGTCTTCAAGCAGCAGACGCGAAGTGATGCGTGCTGACTCGAAGATAACCGGCAGACCGCTGCCTGGATGAGTGCCACCCCCTACCAGGTAGACGCCGTCTACATCTTCAAAGCGATTGTGCGGCCGGTTATGCAACATCTGTGCAAGATTGTGCGACATGCTGAACGTGGCGCCACGATGCAATGCAAACTCGCTACCCCATGACTTAGGCGTCAACACCTTCTCAAAGCGGATGCGCTTTTCTACATCTGTAATGCCTACTTTTTCGAGTTGCCGCAGGGCGAGCGCACGGAAACGACCCTGCTCCTTTTCCCAATTTACATTTTCAGTTTCATGTGTAACAGGAACGAGCACGTAGAGCGTACTCATGCCCTTGGGAGCGAGGGTCCTGTCAGTGATGCATGCGTTCTGTACGTAGAAGGACGGGTCGGGAGAGAGTTTGTGCTCCTGCTCGATATCGCGGAGGTTCTGTTGATAGTCCTTCGCCAGATAAATGGTGTGGTGAGAGACGTCGTCATACCGGCCATCGATGCCGAGATACAGCATGAAGGTTGAACAGGAGTACTTCTTGCTCTCAATTTTCTGGTCAGTCCACTTGCGTCGAACGTTGGCCGGCAGCATGCGCTGCATGGCCTGGGCAAAGTCGGCGTTGATCACCACGGCATCTGCTTCAAGCGTTCGTTGATCGGTGCGAACGCCGGTAGCTCTCTTGCCTTCGAAAAAGACTTTCTCTACCGGTTCATTCAACAGGATGCGGACGCCGAGGTCTTTGGCTACTCGCGCCATTGCCTGCGTTACTGCTCCGCATCCACCGATGGGATGGAAGACGCCATGCTCATACTCAAGAAACGACAGGATGCTGAACAGACTGGGGCAGGTGAACGGAGACATGCCGAGATACTTGGACTGAAAGCTGAAGCCGAGCCGAATGCGCTCGTCTTTGAAATAGGTACGCAGATCAGCGTCTAACGAGCGCCACGGCTTGAGCAGCGGCAGCATTTTAAGCATGCGCACTTTGGCGAGGTCGCGCCAGCTTTCAAAAGGAGACTCGAGGAATGGGATAAAACGTTCCAGCTTGTTGCGGTTGGCATCGAGGAAAAATCGAAATCTGGTCGCATCGCCGGGGCTGACCGCAGCAATGGCGCGCTCCATCTGGGCGATATCCGGTGTAGCGAGCAACTCGCCACCCGAACCAAAAACCAGCCGGTATTGCGGATCGAGCCGCTCCATGGGCACTTCGCGATCAAGGCTTCTGCCTGCAACCGCGAAGATTTCCTGCAATACCCTGGGATAGAGAAAGAAGGTGGGGCCTGTGTCGAATTTGAAGCCCTGCTCTTCAATCGTCGAAGTGCGTCCGCCTACAACGCCTCGGCTTTCAACGACGGTCACATTCACGCCTGACCGGCCAAGCAAGATTGCTGCAGCAAGGCCCCCAGGGCCCGCACCTACGATAACGACGTTCCGTTTCTGCTTCATCTGCACCCTGTGCCGGTTGCCGGCTTACCATTCTGTGGCTTGAACAATCTCTTCACTCTTGCACATTCAGATTCGCGAATCCAGCCGGTCGCAATGAGCTATTTAAACCACTTTCATTGCAGAAACATCGTGGGCCGCTTCTGCCGTCCCGACGGAAACGATTGATTTGGCAGCGGCGCGGGCATCTCGCACCAGGTCCGGCAGACCGACACCGTGGTGAGCATTGCCGAGCAGGCGCAGACCCGGAAGCCGATGGAGAAGTTGTTCGGCCTGCCTGACCCGCTGCACATGGCCGACGTGATATTGAGGCAGAGATTGCGGCCAGTGACGCACCACAGCAATGTCAGCTTCGGGGAGTGGGCCTAGTAATTGCGAAAGCTGCTTTCGCGTTTCTGCAACCACAGCCTGGTCATCAGCGAGGCGCAGTTGCTCTGCTGCGAGGCCGCCGAAAAAGCCACGCAGCAGCACGCCGCCGGCAGGAGCACGGTGCGCAAACTTCTGGTCGACGAAGGTCGCGGCGAGCAGCGAACTTGTTGGTTGATGGATTTTGCCGGTAGCGTGAGCATCTGCAGGCACCAGGAAGCCGAAGCCGCGCGGAATGCGCAGGTGCGCCGCTTTCTCCGGCAGATAGCCGAGCGCTACACATACTGCAGATGAAGCTACGTCGGGCAACAACGAAGCGATGTGGCCGGCTGCTTCTTCTCGTATCGACCCGCTTACTGCCTGTTTGATGGAACGAAGCAGGACGCGGGTTACGTCGGCCGGAACCGCGAGCAGTACCGCGTCAAAGTTGGTGTGCTCTGCTTCTGATTCCTGGCCGGCTCCCGTTCGGACGGTCCAGGAGGCGCCGTCGGTCGTAATCGCTTCGACGGATTGCTGCATGCGGATGGACGAAGGCGGCAGCGCATCGACCATGCGCTCGATCAACGTGCCCAGACCTGACTTCAGCGAGGTAAAGACGGAACGGGGTTGCGAGGCAGTCATGGCCGCGCGCATGCGCACTGCATCGATCAGACTTCCGCTTTCAGCTTCCATCTGGACGAACGGCGCCATCACGGCCCGGGTGCTGAGCCTGGCGATATCTCCTCCGAACACGCCGGAGAGTAATGGGCCGGCTAACATGCGGGTCGCCTCTTCGCCGAAGTGTCGGATCACGAAAGACGCGATGGATTCGTCCGCGTCAGTACCGCGAAGTGAGAGTGCGGTTGCTTTTAATTCGGCGGCGCGCCCGGGTTCGCGAAGATACGCCTGCTTCGCCTGCCAGCTGAGCAGCGGCGAGTGCACCAGCGGCTCCCACTTGGAGGGCACCATCATCCGCATGCCATCAGGCATGGGGATAAGCTGGGTGCCTTGCACAATGTAGGTTCGTCGCTGGTAGTCGTTGGAGGCGATGATTTCATCAGCGAGGCCCAGTTCCGTGGCCAGTGCGCACGCCCAGGGCTTTTCTGTGACCCACGAATCAGGTCCACATTCAATCGTGAACCCCTGCTCGCGTACCGTCTCGACAATGCCGCCGAGACGTTCGGAGGCTTCGTACAGCGTGAACGAAGTTGCGGGATGGCGCGTCGCTAATTCGTAGGCAGCGCTCAGTCCGCTGATGCCACCCCCGATAATGGCGATCCGCTGGCCGCCTTCCATCAGGAAGCAGCCAGACTCACGTCGCGAACCTGGGCCCACCCGGTGGCGGCGAGCCGTCCGCGGACGACATCGGCGAGCGCCTCTACCAGCAGGGGTGAACTGTTCAGCGATTCTGGCCGGGAGACTTTCATCCCGATAGATTCACCGTATTCCCGGAACCCGATGTCGATGTCGTAGAGAATCTCGACATGATCGCAGAGGAAGCCGATCGGCTGAATCACGATCTCTTCGGCTCCAGCATCA
>CAZZXL010000104.1:0-18084 GCA_964658035.1 uncultured Acetobacteraceae bacterium | reverse complement strand
CCCCCGCCTTCGCCAGGTGGCGTTCGGCATGTACATGCCGCGTTTCAACGCGGACGTGCAAGAGCCAGAACCCAAGGAGGAAGCACCCATGAACACCACCAGCACTGTTACCACCATCAGCGAAAACCCCAAACAGCCGCAGCAACGGCAGACAGCTAAAGAGATCATCGCCGCCAATGTGAAGAGCCTCATCGAGCAGCTAGAGGCCGGACACAGTGATGCGCTTACGGCCTATCTCGATGCCATGAGCCGTTTCCACAACTACTCTTTCGGAAACATCTTGGAGATCGCAAGGCAGAAGCCCACCGCAACCCGCGTTGCTGGCATGTATGCGTGGAACCAGCTAGGCCGAAAGGTGAAGAAGGGAGAGAAAGGAATTCGGATTCTCGCTCCCATCGTCGGTATCAAGCGGAAGAAGGACGAGGAAGCCGAACGGGACATCACCAAGCAGAACACCCGCGTCCTTGTCGGCTTTCGGAATGCCTACGTGTTCGATGTCACGCAGACCGAAGGCGCGGAGCTACCGAGCATGAGAGAGATGCGCGGCAGCGTAGGCGACAACCGCGACCGTCTCGTTTCGTTCATCAAGGCGCAGGGTATCGAGCTCGTCTTTACGGAGAAAATTGCACCCGCGCTGGGAATGAGCTACGGCGGCAAGATCGCTATCCTTCCCGGCCAGTCCGAGGCCGAGGAGTTTTCGACCCTTGTCCACGAACTCGGACACGAAATGCTGCACAAGGCCGAGCGTCGCACCACCACCACAAAGGTAGTGCGGGAGACAGAAGCCGAAGCTATCGCCTTTGTCATTGGGAAGGCGGTTGGCTTGGAAACGGGTTCGGCCTCCGCCGACTATATCCACCTGTACCACGGCAACGCCTCACTCCTCGCCGAGAGCTTGGAAGTCATCCAGCAAACCTCCGGTGTCATCCTTGCCGCGTTGCAGCCCCCAACAGCAGCAGAGGCCGAGATGCCCGATGCAGAACTGGCGAAGGTGGCGTAACCCTTTCCCGTCCCGGAGCGGATAGGAGAGCGCGTCCGCTCCAAAACACCGATGCAGTGCCAACCCACAAGGAGTACAGCCATGAACACCCAAACGACGAACGAGTACCGCGACCTTCCCCTGTCTTTACTTACTGAATCCAAGACCAACCCACGCCGTACCTTTGAGGAAAATTCCTTGAAGGAACTGGCCGAAAGCATCCGCACCCAGGGCGTACTATCGCCCTTGCTTGTCCGGCCTATTACCGAGCAGGGCTTCGAGGTTGTCTTCGGAGCAAGGCGCTTCCGCGCCGCCCAAACCGCAGGAGCGGCCACAGTCCCGGTTCGCATCAAGAACCTTACCGACGCGGAGGCCTTGGAGGCACAGCTTATTGAAAATCTGCAAAGGTGCGACGTACATCCATTGCAGGAAGCGCAGGGTTTTTGCGCGTTGCTCAACCTTGAAGAACCGAAATACAGTATCGAGCAGATTGCAGCAAAGGTTGGAAAGTCTCCGACCTATGTCGCCCAGCGCATCCGGCTCACGGAGCTTACAGCCCCGGTAGTGGAGGCTTTCTATGCCGAGGAAATCGGCATCGGACATGCTCTCTTGCTTGCCAAACTCCAGCCCGACCAGCAGGAGAAAGCCCTCTCGGAGTGTTTCCGCGAGGAGTGGGCGGGCGCGGGCAACAAGCCCAAGCGCATCCTGCTACCTGTCCGGCACCTCCAGCATTGGATTGAACACCAGCTCATGCTTGTCTTGAAGCTGGCACCGTTCAGCAAGCGCGATGCCCAGCTCGTTCCCGCAGCCGGAAGCTGTCTCGAATGCCCCAAGCGGACAGGCCACAACAGGCTTCTCTTCGCCGACGTGCAGCAGGACGCTTGCACTGACCCAACCTGCTACGCGGGCAAGGTCGAGGCGCAGGTGCAAGCCCTCATCGCCAGCAAGCCCAAGCTAGTGCAGATCAGCACCAGCTACGGAAACCTGCCGGAAGGCAGCACGGCCATTCCCCGGAACAAGTACGTCGAGATCGAAGCGCAGAAGCCGGACACGCCGGAGAAGGCGAAGCGGCCAGAGTATAAGACCTGCCGCTTTACAACTGAGGCGGTCGTCACCTACGGAAGCGAGAAGGGTGTCGTCCGCAAGGTCTGCGCCAATCCCGATTGCCCCATCCACAACCCCAAGAAGCAGCCCAGCAAACCCAGTGCCGCCGCCAAAGCGGAGCAGGAGAAGCAACGCCGCGAGGAAGCACTCGCGAAAGCAACGGGATTACGGGTGCTACAAACCATCGTTGCTTCCGTCCCTGTTCGCTTGATGAAGCGTGACCTGCTCTTTATGGCGGAGAACCTTTTGTCCTTGCTGGACGAAGTTAGGTTGGTGATGGTCGCACGGAATCGCGGCATCCGCCCAAGCGAGGGGCAATCCATTGGCAAGCTGCTCACGGCCTTTATTCGCAAAGCCGACGAAGGCGAACTGAACCGCTTGACGATTGAAATTGTCATCCTGCTTGCCGCACGGTCGCAGTCGGACGGTGGCAAAGTGCTCAAGGCCGCAGCCCTGACGTACAACGTGAATACGGATTCCATCGCCCTCAAGGTGAAACAGGAGTTTACGGCAAGGGAGAAGGCAAAGCAGCCTCAGAAGGTCGAGGCCAAACCAGCGGTCAAAGCGAAGAAGGCGGCATAGGTACGACCGCGCGGGGTTTGTTCCCAAGCCCCGCGCGTTTTCTCATGCTCCCTCAGTGCAACGTCAGGGCCGAGTGCCGCGTTATCCCCAGAGGGTAGGCGCGTCGTCACAGACGAGCAAGCTTTCCTCATCATTTCGCACGTTACCCACACGCGAGTTCGCCTTCCATGCCCGCATCCTCTCGGCAGGAAAAGGCCTCAGCAGATCGAGCGGGAGAGACTGAGCCTCTGCCGGCTGGAGCCAGCGGTCGTAATCCTTCGGCTCGATAATCACCGGCATCCGGTCATGCAGCGGCTCCATGACATCGTTCGGGTCTGTCGTGATGATGGTGAACGTTTCCAGCAGTGTGCCGTTCTCTTCCTTCCAACTCTCCCAGAGGCCAGCAAAGCCGTACTGACTTCCATCGAGCATCCCGATGGCGAACGCTTGCTTGGTCTTCGCGCCGATCTTCTGCCATTCGTAGAACGCATCGGCAGGGACCAGGCATCGGCGCTTCTTGATCGCTTCGCGGAAAGATGCGGTGGTGACAATGCTCTCTGCGCGAGCATTGATGCGCTTCACTCCGTCTCGCGCATCCCGCGCCCAGAAGGGTACGAGTCCCCACCGCATCAGGACAATCTCCCTCTCGCCCGACTCCGGCGAGAGCCGCACTACGGGCTGAAACGTCTGCGGCGCGATATTGAAACTTGGTCCGAACTCCGGCAGGTGTTCGGGATCAACGCCGAACCAGTCAGCTATCGCTTTCTTCGTTGCCCGTCGAACATACCGTCCACACATCGCGGCATCCTCAGTACGCTCTTATAACGGCGCTCTTTCTGTGGCGCTATACGACTCTATTGCCTATTGGGTGGGCAAGCCCAGTTTGTCGAAGAATGCGCGATTGCGTTCTCGCGCGGAATTGAGCAGCCGTTCAAAAGAGATGACTTCTATATAGCTTTCGAAATTCGAGTTGTAACCGAAATAGCCTAGATTGTCGCTGGTGGCCTTTAGGCCGAGCAGCTTGCAGCGATTCAATACCGATGGGGTGAGGTCGCAGATTGCATAGCAAAAGCCCGGTATGTGCTCGGAGCGTGGAATTTGTTTACCGGAAGATGTCTGAGCACCACCGTTACGGATACGGTCAAGGTATCCAAGAGCCTGCTCGACTGGATCTTTATCTTCTCCTGCTCTCGCGTCATTCCGCATCGGTCGTTTGATCTCCACGACAACAATCGATGCGAGTGGTAAGCGGTCACCCTCAGCCGCAAGGATTGGCTCGTCGTAGACGTTTAGAGCGCAAATGTCAGGCTCTTTTTGCTCGGAGCTGTTCGTGATTGGGTAAGAGCTCAACGTCTTGTCGGATGCGAGGAAGTCGTGGAAGGCCAACCGCTCATCTACAAGCCAAAGGTTGTAGCCGTCGGAGTGGACATCGTTTGAGGTTCCTCATTGGCATGATGAGTTCGTGTATCAATTCTTCACGAGCGTACTTGCCGTCAGCTCCTCGTTTAATTGCTTGCTCTAGTATGTCCAGGATAACTTTCCGGTGAAACACATAGTTTGCCAGATCGGACTTCTTGAGATCATCGACCTTTTCGAGATAGGTGGCGAGCCTGGCGCGGTATTGATCCGGCGTCTCGTGCATTCCGAAGTTCATCACGTCGTGACCTTCGGACACCAGACTTCCTTCTAATTCAACGAGCTGCTTGTGGAGTAGAAGATCTAGCTCTTTGTCCGTAATGTTTGGATCGACATCGAGTTTGTCTTCGGCAATCCTTGCCAGAATGGGACGGTATCTCGGAGCTTTCTGAGCTGCGAAACGCTCGACGCGCTCTCGACTGGCTTTCTTGTTCCCCTCAAGGTGTTCTTTCAGATGTTCGGCCACAGACGAAGCAACACCATCCCGTATGTCCTTAAGGGAAATATCGCTCTGTGCAAAGAGGTCATCGCTGATGTCGTCGATATCAAAGCCAATCCGTTCGGGCCTCACATGACGGTCGAGAAAAGGCGACGTAACATAACACTCGTAGACGAAGTCTCCGCTGTCGTCGTGTAATCTTCCGTAAAGACCGGGGACCTTTCCGGCGATGCTTTCTTCTTGAACAAGTCTTCCAGCCGCGCACCACGCGATGGAGTGCTGTTTTGCGGAACTCGCTTTCAGTTTGATGTGTGTGAGTTCAAAGGTCTGCCCTTTGATCGAGATGTCTTGCTTATTTGCAGAAGCAAACATGTACTCGTCATAAACTTCGTCCAATCCGATGCTCTCTCCTTCATCCGTGATACGAATTTCGGGAGCGCCACCGGGTCTAACGAAGTACCACAGACAATGCTCCAGCAGACTCTGTGCAATAGTCCTTCCGCTCTTAGGAGCTCTATCGCGATAATCCATCGCGAAGCCGTCAAGCTCGACAGATGTCCTGAGAACAGTCCCATGGTCGGGTTGCACAGTCTCTTCCATGACGCCGCGCTGGGACGTGAAGATGAACGACCTGCATTGCATTTGTTGGTTCCCGTCACGAAAGAGGCTGACTACTTTGGCTCGACTAAAAGCCTTCAACCAAAGCAGCCGACCGACCCCACGACATCCGCGATTTGCCTTGTAGTCCGTATCGAGAGTACGGAAGGACATCATATTTGCGTCGTTAAAGCCCACGCCGTCGTCTGTGATTTTGAAGCCAACGATATTTTCAAGCGGAGGAGCGCCTCGCTTCTTCGCAGCATCAAGGGCAAGACTCGTCTGGGCCGAGCGAAGCACCTCGATCTCAATCTTTCCTGCTTCCCCTGCGACTCCTCTTTCTTCGATTGAATGGATCGAGTTCACGACGGCTTCAAAAAGTGGCAAGAGTCCGTGCCCCAACGGTAATGGGGTATTTCTAAGCCGCCCTTGCAGATAGCTTTCCATATCCTCAATCGCCTCTTACCAATACTGTATCCTCAAGACACAGCTTAGGCGAACAAGTAGCGAAAATGCAATCAGGCCATGCCAGCTTGCAGCGTCGCGTAATGAATTGATTCGCAATGATAAATGTTCATCTCCTCCTGTTCTGAAGGCCCTTCCGAAATCCACAAAATGCCCGGTTTCCCATAAACACATTGAGGGCTGCACCATCTTGTGTGCAAGGTTGACTTGTGTCCCACCGACGGGAGTATTCTGGGGCTGCAACGGAGAACAAAAGGCGAAAACAAAATGGCGATTCAGTCCCGAAGTGCGGCGTTGAGGCAGGAAATCGAGAGCAGCCTCGCGTCGCGGATTCCCGCCGCCTTATCGCCCCAGGCCGTCCAAATGGCACGGCTTCTCCCGATTCGAAATGAAGCCGTAAATACCCTGTTGGGTGGCGGTTTGCCTATCGGTGGCATCTGCGAGTTTACCGGTCCCGCCTCAGCCGGACGAACATCGCTGGCTCTGTCAGTCCTAAGTGAAGCGACAGTCGATTCGGCCTGCGCCTATATCGACGTGAGCGACAGCCTCGACGCAAGAAGTGCCGCCGCCGCTGGAGTGCGACTCAAGAACCTTCTCTGGGTGCGTTTTTCCGAGATACAAGAGCAAACTCCGCCCCCCACCCAACCCGGCCCGACCGGGAGAGTCAGCACGCCTAGCCCGAATGATGGTGTGGATAGATCAACGCAGCACCACGGCATTCGCCACCCACGCACCGAAACGAAGGGTATCGACCGGGCGTTGGAGAAGATGCTTGTTCAGAAAGCCGAGACGCGGCTCAAGAAAATGGAAGGAACCCCAGGCTATCCCAACCAAAGACTTAGTCTCGCAGCCGCCCCAGCAGAGCAGGTCGCCTACGAGCATTTCAACGCCCGCCGTGCTGATGCGTCCGACCCGTTACGGCAAATCGACCGGAGAACTGCGGATGAGGCCCGCGAACGTGCCAACTCGCCCGCAGCAGTACAAGGCGGGCTGAGGCGTGATGCAAAGCCGTGGAGCAAGTTGGACAAGGCTCTTCGTACAGCAGACCAGATTCTCCAAGCGGGAGGTTTTCGAGTCGTGGTACTTGACCTTGCCTCAGTCTCCCCGGAGCAAGCTCTTCGTATCCCGTCGGCAACCTGGTATCGGTTCAGCCGCGCCGCGCAGGAAGGCGACGCGATCCTGCTACTCCTGACTCAGGAACCATGCGCCAGATCGAGCGCGAAGTGCGTACTCGACTGCTCACCGCGCTTGGCTCCAAACGAGTCAAGCCATGTCTTCGGCAGCATGACGCACGTAGCGGAAGTCGTCCGCCAGCGGGTGGCGAATCCTTATGGCAAGAAGGCACCGGGCCGAGCAGTCGAGTGGAGTTCGACCGCGCCCTGGATGCGTGTCGTGGGAATGCCGCTTGCAGTGGGGGCATAGTCGATGGAATATGCCGCAATTCACATCCCGGAGTTTCCGGTCGTCGCTTGGCTTCGAGCGGATAACGCAGTGCGCTCCCATGCTCTCGCTGTAACCGAGGGCGTCGCCCCGCTCCAGCGCGTTGTTTCCATCAATCGCGCGGCGAGAACCCAAGGTGTCTCCCGTGGCATGAGCAGGGTGCAGGCCGAGGCGACAGGGCCGATGCTCTTTCGTAATCGTTCCGTCGCGGAAGAAACCGCAGCGTTTGAGAACGTGTTGGAGATCGCCGAGCGATTCTCACCACGGATTGAAGCTCTCTCGGGGCCACTCAATGAATATGCCCAGGCCCGTTCATTATCTGTATTGCTCCTGATAGATCGGACCGGGACGGAGATGTTGTTCGGCACCGCCGAGCAGTACGCCCGGAAGCTGAGGTCTGAGCTTGAGGCCGCAAGTTTTCCTTGCAGCGTTGCCACCTGCTCCAATGCCGAAACAAGCCTGCTACTCGCCCGTTCGCATACTGGAGTCACCTGCGTAAAGACGGATGAACTGGCAAAGAGACTCGCACCACTCCCCATCGCGTTGCTCGGCTGCAATGACGCCACTTTGACGGTGTTCGGTAGGTGGGGAGTGCGGACGCTGGGAGAGCTTGCCGCACTCCCAGAGATGTCGCTCATCAGCCGCATCGGACAGCAAGCGAGACGGCTGCAGCGTCTCGCTCGTGGCACGGAAGATCATCTGCTGGTGCCAGAAGAGGCAGACCTCGTTCTCTCTGAGACCGCGACACTCGATACGCCGCTCGTCCTGCTGGAATCGCTGCTCTTCATTGTGTCGCCGATGCTGGAACGCATCATGCGCCGCGCTGTCGAACGCGCCTACGCTCTGCGTAGTCTCACGCTCGGCTTACAACTGGAGAAGGCCCCGGCCTTCGAGCGGCACATCCGTCCCGCAATCGCTACGCAGAGCCGCGAGCTGCTGCTCAAGCTGCTCAACCTGGACTTGCAGACGCATCCGCCGCAAGCGGCAATACTCGGCGTGACGCTTACGGCAGAGGCGGCTCGTCCGCAGACGGCACAGCGCGGCCTCTTTCAAGCCCAATTCCCAGAGCCGGATAAGCTCGACATCTTGCTCGCAAGACTTCGCTCGATTGTCGGCGACCACAACGTAGGCGCAGCGGAGCTATGCAATAGCCATCGTGACGATGAAGTCACGATGACATCCTTCCGTCCGAGTGTCCTCGCCATTGGCTCGTCCCCCTCAAAGTCATGCCTTGCACTCCGCAGGTTCCGTCCGGCCCAGCCTGTCCGGGTGTCTTTGAAGAACGGAACACCGTCACTTCTTTTCTGGCAGGGCGGACGATTGCACCTCGCAGAAGTCAAAGGCCCCTGGCAGTCGAGCGGCTATTGGTGGGACGGTCGAACTTGGGAGGCCGACGAATGGGATGCCGTCGTTGTGCAGCCTATCTACGCCCTCCGCCTCCGCTATGAACGCACACCGAAAGCGTGGACTATCGCAGGTGTGTATGACTGAGGACTATGTGGAGTTCCACGCCCGTTCTGCCTTCTCCTTCCTTGAAGGAGCTTCGCTACCCGAGGCTCTGGTAGAGCAGGCCGCCAAACTCGGAATGTCGGCTCTCGGCATACTCGACCGCGATGGTCTTTACGGAGCGCCACGGCTCTACACGACCGCAAAGAAGCTGGGACTGCGCTCTCACGCGGGAGCCGAGGTTTCGGTCAGTGACCTTGGATTGCAGGTACAACCGGCAGAGTGGCAACCGCACACCATCCCTCAAAGACCGGTACGGCTGAGCTTGCTTTGCGAATCGCAGACAGGCTATCGCAATCTCTCGCAACTCATCACCGGCTACAAGCTCAGACAGAAGACAAAGGGTGAGGGCGTCGCGACTCTCCGCGAAGTCAGGGAGCATTGTGAAGGTTTGGTTTGCTTGACCGGTGGTGATGAAGGACCGCTTGCCGCTGCGCTCGAAAGAGGCGGCGTGGACGAAGGGCGGCGAGTTCTACGTTCACTCGTTCAGACCTTTGGCCCGAATAACGTGTATGTCGAACTGCAACGCCACCGCATCCGCGAACAGGAGGCTCGCAACGATGCGGCGTTCTCTCTCGCACGGGAGTTTCACCTTCCAGTTCTTGCAACGAACGGCGTCAACATGGCAACTGCGTTCGAGCGAGAAGTGCTAGATGTACTGACGACAATTCGACACCACACGTCGCTTGATGGCGCAGGCCTGCTTTTGCAACACAACGCAAACCGCCACCTAAGACCACCTCAAGAGATGGCTGCGCTGTTCCGGGATATTCCCCAAGCCATCGCCGCTACGCGCGAACTGTCGTCGCGCCTCCAGTTCGAGATGAAGGATATGGGCTACCAGTTTCCGCTCTACCCGGTGGGTGACGACGAAACGATGGACACCTTTCTCTACAAAAGGACTATGAAGGGAGTGCTCAATCGCTACGGCGCAAAGAGCAGCGCCAGCCTTCGCAAGCGAGCCGAGAAGCAAGTAGCCAGAGAGCTTGCGCTCATCGCAAAGCTGGGACTTGCCGGATACTTCCTCATCGTCTGGGACATCGTAGAGTTTTGCCGCAAGAACGGAATCCTCGTTCAAGGCCGAGGCTCCGCCGCTAACTCCGCCGTTTGCTACTCGCTTGGGATTACGGCAGTTGACCCCGTAGGGATGGAACTGCTCTTCGAACGTTTCCTCTCCGAGGTGCGCGGCGAGTGGCCAGACATTGACCTGGATCTTCCATCGGGAGAAGACCGAGAGAAAGCGATTCAGTATGTCTACACCCGTTACGGCCAGCTCGGAGCTGCGATGTGTGCCAACGTCATCACCTATCGCGGAAAGTCAGCAGCCCGCGAGGTTGGCAAGTCGCTTGGCTTCGATGAAGACACGCTGACTCGCCTTACCCGGCTCGTCAGTGCGTGGGAGTGGAAAGGCGCAACCGACACGATGCAGGAGCAGTTTCGCGTCGCCGGGTTCGACCTCGCGCATCCTCGCATCGCCAAGTACCTTGAGCTTTCGATTCGGATGCTCGATTTGCCGCGCCATCTGGGGCAGCACTCAGGAGGCATGATTATTGCGCAGGGCCGGCTCGCCTCCGTCGTACCAATAGAACCGGCAAGTATGCCAGGCCGCAACGTCATCCAGTGGGACAAGGAAGATGTCAGTGACATGGGTCTCATCAAGGTAGACCTGTTGGGCCTCGGCATGATGGCCGTCCTCAAAGATTGCACCAACCTCATCCCGCAACACTACGGCGAGACGGTAGACATCGCGCAGATACCCCACGACGACCGGCAGGTGTACGCCTCTCTTCGCAAGGCCGACACGATCGGATTGTTTCAGGTCGAGTCGCGGGCACAGATGGCCTCGCTTCCTCGCAACAATCCCGACAAGTTCTATGACCTTGTGGTGCAGGTTGCGATTATCCGCCCCGGCCCAATCGTCGGCAAGATGATGAATCCTTATATGGAGCGGCGGCAGGGCAGGCAGGAGATTACCTACCCGCACCCGCTTCTGGAGCCGGTGCTTCGCAGGACGTTGGGTGTCCCACTCTTTCAAGAGCAGTTGCTGCGCATCGCTATGACCATCGCGGACTTCACAGGCGGGGAGGCGGAAGAATTGCGTCGCGCTCTTGGTAGCCGTCGCTCTGCGGACAAGATGCGGGCGTTAGAGATCAAGCTCCGCGAAGGCATGGACAAGAACCAAGTGGGGATTACTGCACAGGAGGAGATCATTCAGTCGATCAGCTCTTTCGCGCTGTATGGTTTTCCTGAAAGCCACGCGGCCAGCTTCGCCCTCATCGCTTACGCGAGTGCATGGCTCAAGTTCCACTACCTCGGTGCGTTTACCGCCGCAATCCTCAACAATCAGCCAATGGGCTTTTACTCCGCCGCCGTACTCGTAAAAGACGCACAGCGTCACGGACTTCGAGTGCGGCCTATCGACGTGATGCGGTCGAGCTGGCCCTGTACCTTGGAACGAGAAGAGGACGATTCGCTTTCGCTCCGTCTTGGCCTTCGGTTTGCCCGTGGTCTCCGAAAGAACGCTGCACTAGAACTTGAGGCAGCAAGAGCACAACGAGCCTTCGCTTCCATCGAGGAACTTGCGCGTCGAGTGCCGTCTCTCTCCCGCGCGGACCTCGCCACACTTGCCGAGGTTGGCGCGCTCAACTCGATCGGAGAAGTTTCGCATCGTCGAGATGCGCTCTGGCAAGTCCAGAGAGCCGGACGGCAGGCAGGGCCACTCTTGGAATGGTTAGACCAAGACGAGGAGCAGAGTTCGCCCTTGGAGGCCATGAATCCCGAGGAGCGCATGGTGGCCGACTACGCTGGGACTGGCGTCACGGTAGGGCGTCACCCGATGGCACATTGCCGCGACCAACTACGAACCATGAATGTCTGCCGTGCCGACGATCTCCGTATGCTCCGCCACGGAGTCAAAGCCCGCATCGCTGGCTGCGTCATCGCTCGACAGCGACCCGGTACGGCCCACGGCTTCATCTTTCTTTCCATCGAAGATGAGTCCGGCATCTCGAACGCGATCATCGACCCAGAGCTATACGAGCGGAACCGTTCACTCGTGACGTATGCCCGCTTTCTGCTGGTCGAAGGGACGCTACAAAACGTCGATAAGGTCATCCACATCCGAGCCAAACACATTGAGGAGCTGAATGTCACAGCGGCCCCAACACAGTCCCATGACTTTCACTAAATGAGCGAACACATGACATCGCCGGGTGACTCCCAGCCGCCTAAGGATTGGTGGCTGGAGAACGCTTGCCGTATTGCTGCCTTCCGCTTGCGACAAGCGAGATACCTCAGCTCGAATACCGTACCGTTGCGAGAGCAGGTGCGGGATAGCGTGGAGTTTGTTCGGATCGTCTGGGAAGAGATCGAGCGTTCACTGCGAGATGAGCAAAGTTGAATGAGAGGCTGCACAGCGTCTTCGAGGGCCCGACCTTAATATTCTTAGGTTCCGAAGCAAGGCTACGCTCTGGCATCCGGAAGGCCACATGACCCGCCTGACTAAGAGTTGGCGCATAGATCAGTCATCCAACTGCACCAACAAGAGACTCGCCGGAGTTTATACTGAACGGGATGCGTCGCCTTACCACCTTCGTCGCTTTGCTCCTGCTGCTGTCTGCCGCCGCGCCCATGCTGGCCTGCGTCACAGACTATGCAATGACTCCGAAGGAGAGCGCCTGTTGCCGTGCCATGCACGGCGACTGTGGCGATATGGCGAAGATGGGTTGCTGCGTCAAAAAGATAGCAACTGACGAGCATCCTCAGTTGGCTACCTCCGCACCGGCGATCCATCTACGTTGGATTGTGGTTGCATTCTTTGCACCCCTAGCCGTATCCGACCCAGAGCTTACGATGATAGCGTCCAACGCGCCTCCTCAGCACTCTCCACCGGGGCTCGTCATCGTCCGAACCACAAACCTACGAATCTGATCCGCTCCTCATCCTGATGATGGGCACACCCGACGTGTGCCTTCGCCTCATTTGGTTTGAACAAAGGAGCAGATATGAAACGTCTATTGGTCTTCGCCTGTGCGCTTGCATGGTCAGGCAGGGCCTTCGCTACGGACCACGGCCCGGTCTTCAGCTACGCTACGCCCGTAAACTCGCAGGGCGAAGTCAGCTATGACACCGGCATTTACGGCCGAAACGGCACCCACGGAACACAGCTCTCTACGGGTTCGGGCTTCGGCTATGGCCTCACCCCCCACCTCACAGTAACCGCATTTCTCCCGGAAACCTTCGGCAGCGGCTCTCTTCCCGAAAGCCGCATCATGCCCGGAAGCGAATGGACTGCCGGAGCATCATGGAGGTTCCTACACTCCGTGACTAGCGTCGGGAAGCGGATCGAGTCCACTGCCTCACTCGGCATTGTCGTTCCCGGCCCACAGGAAGACTCCGGCCTGCTCTCCAGTCTGCATCGAGCGCCGGGTGTCGCAGGAAGCGTTGCCACCGGATATGCCTCACGAAGTCAGTATGTCTGGTTGGGTGGCGGCTATACCCGCTTTGCCGAAGCCTCCCGTGATCGCAGACCCGACACGCTCTCATGGAGCGGTGTCTACGGCTACCGGCCCGCAAAACTTCGACGTGGCTATGACCAGTGGGACTATCGGGGCTTCGCCGAATTTACCGGAGAACATACCGGAGGGGTGCGGTCGAGCGGATCGGTGGTGCCGGACAGCAGCACTACAACCGTATGGTTAGGCCCCTCTGTACTGGCGATCTTCAAGAACATCGCTGTCGAAGGCGGAATCCAAGCTCCCATCTACCGCGATGCTTCGGAAGCACTATATGGCCGAGAGCATGTCCGCTTTGCGATCAACTTCAGCTACCTCAAATTCTCCTCACACAACAGCTCTCATTGAAAGGAACGATCATGAAAAAGACTTTTGTCGCCGTTACACTCGCTCTCTCCACGGTGGCCGCTCATGCTGAGTACGAGCAGGTCAACCTTACTGTCTTCGGCATGGACTGTGCCCCCTGCGCTCATGCGATTCACGTTTCAATGAAGGGCATCCAGGGGGTCAACACAGTAGATGTCGATCTGAATACAGGACTCGTCTCCATCAAGCTCGCACCCGGCAACAAGGCCGGCATGCTCCAGTTCAACCAGGCAGTCGAGAAGAATGGTTTTACTCACAAGGATGCGGACATCATCGCGCGTGGAAAGTTGACTGGCACGGCCAGCGCTCCTTTCCTTGAAGTAGCAGGAACAACGGATCGGTTTGCACTCTCTCCCACCACAGCCGGTTCCGATATTTCCTTGTTGCTGGGCAAGACGGTTACTGTTGCGGGAATACTCCCTCAAGCACCGAAGGGTAAAGTTGCAGACACGCTCCGGTACAAGACGATCACGGAGGCGAAATGAACTCGACCATCGCCACGTTAGCGCCAGAGAGCAGGGCCAAACGAGCGGCCCTGCTCAATTACTTCTCACTGTTCAGCTCATTCAGCACACTCATCTGTTGTGCGCTCCCGTCCATTCTTGTGCTGTTGGGGTTGGGGACGACGGTGGCCTCATTGCTGTCCGCCGCACCTTGGCTTGTGAGTCTCTCCCGTCACAAAATCTGGACATTCAGCATCGCCGGAACACTCATCGCAGTCAGTTTTGTGATGACCTACGTGATCGCGCCACGATTGCAGCAAGGCGAGGTCTGCGAAGCAGATGATCCGACCACTTGTGGCGAGGTGAGCAAATTGAGCCGGGGGATCCTTTGGGGATCGGCAATCATCTGGAGTGGCGGCTTCTTCGTCGCATACTTGCTTGGGCCGATACTCGAACGCATGGACAAGTGAACGCCGGTGGGGTCTTTCTTGGAGAGGCCTCACTTCTTCCCCCGTACTATTCGATAGATCGGCATCTGAGAACGACGATCCTACGAGGCATCTCCTAACTGCATATCTCCTGTTTGCACTTTCACTCGGCCACCGCGTCGGTGCTGGAGCTGCGCCCTTCGGCTCTGCGTTCAGAACTCGTGTTCCGCGCCCTCCGGGTTTAGGACTCCTCCCCCCCTCGCAGGCTCCGGGTCCCCGCTCCTAAAACTTCTTCTCTTGGCAACGCGGCTGTGCCGCGACTTGGGAGCAGCGCACCTTTGCGCCCCTTCGGGATGTGTGTCCCGAGTGACCGGGCAAAAGGAGAAATACCATGCAGACCCAACAGACCATCACCCTCTTCGGCACCGTCAGTAACCCAGCCACCAGCCGCACTTCAAGAACGGTCGCAAGTACACCGCCTTTGGGGTTTCCATCATCTCCGACCGGAACCTGCAAGCCTTCCACTACAACGTCGTTGCCTGGGGCAAGCAGGGCGATTTCGCCAAGCCTCTCCAGAAAGGCACCCGCGTCAAGCTCGTCATTCAAGCGCAGTCTCAGCTCGACAACATCGCCACGATCCCATTACTCACCTCAACCTTCGTGCGACCGGTTCATCCGGTCGCATCAGGGCAACACAGGGATTGCTATCGGGTTCTAACGCAGTAGCGGTACGTAATTTGATCTGAATGAGGTGGGCCATATGGAGAACCACGCCCCTCAAACATCTACGAGGCTGCAAGCAGTCCATGTTTGCGAGAAATGTGAAACCCGTTTCCGTCCTGATGAAGTCAATGAGGACGTGAACGTCACAGGGGTGATCGAGTGCAAGGTTTGCTCGCACATCGGACCGCTCCGTATCCTGATTCTTCCGCAGGAACAGTAGCTAATGGACAAGACCTAAACGAAGCTGCTTGGCATTTGTCCGTTCCTTCAAACGACGCACGAAGCCCCGCAGGAACTCACTGACAACGCGCCCTTGGCTGTCGGACCGGCAAGCGAGTCGTGTCTCCAGTCTCAATCCAGCAATGCACAGGGGCCGTATGGTGATGCCATTGCGGGCGATTCTCCATGCTCCAGCTTGGGTCAGCACCGCTACGCCGAGCCCTCGCAAAACGAATTGAGAAGCATCTTCGGCGGTCATTACGTGATGGATCGACGTGCCGGGTTTCGTCGCCGGCTTCGCGGCTTTACATAGAGCGTCGTAAAGCGTCGGATGGACGTGTCGCTCAAACAAGATGCAAGAGACGCCTGCGAGTTGACTGTGATTCACCTCCGGTTTTACCGCGAGATCATCATCCTCCAACATGGCGACGAAGAATGGTTGATCGGAGACCGTTGCAGAACTGATGCGCGGAGTCTCCGGCATCCCGGTAAGAAAGGCCATGTCCAGAGTTCCGTTCAACAGATCATGCGAGAGATCAGCCGCGAGTTTGCTGCACAGCTTGATCTTGAGGTTTGGGAAGAGGGGCAATCGGAACGAAAGCAAATTGCTCAAGAGATACGGGTCGGTATACGGCGACTTGCCGATATGAAGAGTAATCTCGCAGGCCCGATTTGCCTCGCGGGCAAGTTGAATTGCGCGCTCCGTGTGCAACAAGGCTATTCGCGCTTCTGGGACAAACTTCTCACCCGCTGGCGTCAGCGAGACCTTACGGCTGTCTCGGATGAACAACGTCAGGCCCAAGAAGTTTTCCAGTGCATGGATCTGTTTCGTTAGGGTCGATTGTCCGATGTGGAGTTTTTGCGCTGCGCGGCAGAAGTTGAGTTCGTCCGCCAGAACTACCGCAGCACGCAACCATTTTGTGTCGAGATCAGCCATGGCCCCTCACGGAAGAAACCACTACTAAGACCGCACGAACACAACTCTTGTTCGATGCAGAGTGATCCGGGGCGAGGTTGCCTATGGAATGAACGTGGAGAAGCAAGTTAGAAGTCGTGCGAAACTCGGAAAATCTAAGCCGCCGCGAATCTTGAACTATTCCATCTTGGAATAGCCATCGGCCAGAATTTCATTGGACAGTTTGGAGTGTCGGGAAGAAGTTTGAGGGTACGAGAACGGATTCTCACTTCAGAGGTTTCTCAATGACCGACGCGCAACTCAACTCAAGAACGCTATCGGGAGAACCACATACTCTCAACACAGATAAGCCTATCGCGAACGGAAGAGCTGCGCTAGACCCAGTGTACAAAAGCAGTAAACACTTCCTGAACGCTGATGAAGCAGCAGAGGTTCTCCGAATGGATAGCCGAACTCTTGTGCGTTGGGCGCGCCTTGGTCAGGTACCCGCACACCCTCTTGGCGAAGGGAAACGCAGGCTGTGGCGCTTCATTGAGACCGAGTTGATTTCTTGGCTTGCAGAGCGCGGAACACCCCTCAAGAAGCCTGTCGCTAATACAATGGATACAGCCATCAACGCTCATGCAAGGAGAACTGCATGAGCCGTTTCCAACAAGGAAGTATCTTGAAGCTGAAGCGCAAAAGCGGCCCGGATGTGTGGGTGTTTCGCTGGTATGACGAGTCCAGTGGGACGCGCACCTACAAGAAACGCACTCTCGGAACTGTGGCAGAGATGCCCCAGAAGCGGGATGCGGAAAAAGCCGTGGCTTCCTTTCGCGCCAACATCAACACCGGGGTGAGGGTGCCGGAAACGGTATCGGACCTCATAGCCCACTACCTCAAACACGAACTGACGGCAGACAAGAAGGCATACGCCACCATCGAGGCGACAACGATCTATTTGGCTCGTCATGTCGGTCCCAAATGGGGAGTCAAGCATTTGTCAGACGTTCGGACCGTGGAAGTCGAGGAGTGGTTGCACTCTCTTGAGTACGCTCCTGCCACTAAGAGCAAAATCCGAAACATCATGTCGGCCTTGTTCAACCATGCCATCCGGCATGAGTGGATCAATCGGAATCCCATCAGCAAGGTTCGGGCTTCCGCGAAGCGCCTGCGGGAGCCGGATGTTCTGACTCCAGGCGAATTCGCAGCCCTGATCGAACAGCTACCCCTTCGTGAAAAGACGATGGTGATGCTGGCCGGAAGCACAGGGCTGAGAAGGTCGGAGCTGGTTGCGCTGACATGGGGGAACATTGATCCGTTCCTGGTTCAGATCAATGTCGTTCGCTCTTGCGTCCGCAATCACTTCGGAGACACGAAGACCGAAGCAAGCCGCAAGCCGGTTCCACTCCACGCATCCGTAATTGAGTACCTCGACGAATGGAGACGAGTCTCGCCGTACAACAGCGACGGAGACTTCCTCTTTCCGTCGGTACGGCTGGAGGGCAAGAAGCCCATCACGCCCGATATGGTGCTCAAGAAGGTCATCCGACCGGCTCTCGTTCGAACGGGAATCACGGACAAGGTGATCGGCTGGCACAGCTTCCGTCACTCTCTGGCAACCAACCTGAGAGCGGCAGGAGTTGACCTCAAGACCGCACAGGAACTCCTTCGTCACGCCAACTCCCGGATCACGCTCGACGTGTACACGCGAGCAATCTCCGCGAACAAACGCGACGCTAACAATAAAGTCATGGAGATGGTGTTGGAGGCCGGAAAAGGCCAAAATTCAGCACCCTCGCCAGCACCCTCGCGACAGAGAACCCCTTTACTACCGGGCAGCAAAAAGGGCGCTGAAATCATTCAGCACCCTTCAGCACCCTCGCGGGCTTCAAATTCTTTTGTCACTGTGCCATAAACCATTCGTTTTGTTTGGTTTATGGCGGGGACGACGGGGCTCGAACCCGCGACCTCTGCCGTGACAGGGCA
>CAZZXL010000103.1:0-18518 GCA_964658035.1 uncultured Acetobacteraceae bacterium | reverse complement strand
CCGGTGGACCGCTTGTTCGATGTAGTCAGCCAAGGCGGCAGAGTTTTGTGCGACGCCTGCCCTACTCAAGTGCTGCGCATCGGTAAACGCTTCGTCCTCAAGAACCTGCGGTTCACGCAGGCCGAGAAAGGCGGCGCCAACCCGGTAATCGTTCAGGTGGGTATCGCAATGGCGAACAGGGGAGGGCCAGAAGAGCACACGCGTGCCATTGATCGCGTACTGGTTAAAGCCGCGAAGGTAACTGCGACTGAAAACGGGGTTGCGGAACTGGTAGAAGCAGTCAGTATTGCCGCCGGGCCTGTCGGTGCCATAAAAACCATCTTCAATGGTGAGCCTGGCGAGGTCGCGATTATAGGTCCCCTGGGAGAGGTCGGGGCGGGTACTTGGGGTAAAGCTGATGAGTTCTTTCCACAACTGCGCGGCGAAGTAAAAGCTCTCCCGGGGGTGGGAGATGAAAAGCTTGGTGGCGGACAGGGGCGGCAGCTTACGGTCGGCGAGCAGAAAGCCGTCAATGATGCCGCTTTCATCATCCATGGTCGGTGCGCGAAAGTGGGCCGGCTGCTGCTCAATGACGATGAACTTCGGTGCCGGGTGAGTGGCGAGATAGTGATCGAGGGTAAGGTTGCCGGTTGTCCAGAGAGCTAAATAGGGGATGGCGAGATTGCAGGCGCTCAGGCCGGTGCGGGCTGTGAGGATACGCGGATCGGCACCCATGAGGCCGGTGGAGTCACCAAAGATGAGGATGTCACAGGGCTGCGGGCGCAGGGCGAACTGGTACTCCATGGAGTGCCAGAATTCGCGCCTGGAGGTGCGGATGAAGAGGTCTGTGCGGGCGATGGCGAAGATGCTGAGGAAAAGGATTGTCGGCAGGAGGAGGACGACTGCCAGGTACATGCCGAAGCGGTTTCGTGTCGGTGGATCAGGTTCGGCAGCCCTAAGGGGTTGGTTCATGTCAGAGATGCAGGTTCCTCCACTTCGCCGCGCTTCTGTTGCGAATCACAATTTTCGAAGGCACCTGGAGGTTGCTTCGGTGCGGAGAGACAAAGTGGCAATTCGCCGGTTGATGAAAGCGCGCGCCACCTGGCTGCGTTGCCAAGATCTTCTAGCGTTCGCCGCGCCTGTGCACGCAATGCTTTTCGAAGTCGGCGTACCTCCGAAACGCCCATGAGTCCTAGCCGAGCTTCTGCTGAATGATGGAGACGAAGTGGCCGACGTTTTTCAGCGACTCAATTTCGGCCGTTTTGAACTTGATGCCGAACTTTGCTTCGGTCGCGACGATCAGGTTGATGTGGTTAAAGGAGTCCCAGTCTTCGATGTCGGCAGCGGTCGTTTCCGGCTTGAGGACGATCGAGTCATCATCAAAAATGTCGCGGAAAATTTCAGTCAGCTTCGTATAAATTTCCTGTTCCTGCATGGTTTCCTTTTCGAGTTATGAAAGCTTGATGTTCATGATGACGGGCTTCTTTTGGAAGCTATCCAGATCAAGTTTCCAGCGTGTGGAACCGTCGGTGTCGGTCGCATCCAGTGTAAAGCCCAGCTTCTGGTAGTGATCGCGCACCATGCTGTTTTTAGCGCTGGGAATGAACTCGCCCTGTAGGACTGTGGCTCCCCATTGCCGTGCGGCATCGATCATCACGTTCAGGCAGGCTTCTTCCACCTGTCGGCCGAGTACGCGGCAGCTCATGAGCCAGGTGTCGATGAGGAGCGCGTTGTTGAGACCCAGACGGCCGATGAGGACAGCGATCATGCCATTGTCTCCGAAGCGGTCGGTCAGGCGGAACTGGTATGCCGCCACGGAGGGGTCGGCCATGATGGTGCGTACTTCTTCTTCGGTATAGCGGCGGGTGGTGAGGTTGAACTGGTTGGTCTTGTTGATGAGCTGCACGATGCGGGAAAGGCCGATGCCGTCAAACGGTCGAACGTCAAGCTCCATGGCCAGGCCTTTGAGGTAGCCTTCCATGTCGGTGCCGTCTCCGGTCAGGGCGGCGCGGAGTTCTTCGCGCTCGGCGTTCGCGCGGTATTGGCCGGCGCGCTCACGATCTTCTGCGGTAAGGGTCAGGGCCTCGAAGTAACCTGCGTCCGCAATGGTGTCGATGTAGAGGGCGGCATCTTCCGGCAGCTCCGGCACCTGGACTTCCGGCAGTTCCTGGCGGACCAGATTGCGCTCAAAGGGGTTGTCATCGGCGAATACCAGCGAATCGAGGCCGATGTTGAGGGTTTTCGCGATGTGGCGCAAATTGGAAGCTTTGTCCTGCCAGTTGGCGACAAAACAGGCAATGTCTTTGCGGCGGAGCACCATGTCGGGATGTTTTTCGAAGGGGCTGAGTGCGTTGACTTCGTCGTTTTTGGAACACACGGCGAGGATGATGCCACGACGAGCGAGTTGCAGCGCGTACTGCTGGAAGGCGACGAACGCTTCGCCCACCGTCGAACCCTGGCCGAGCTGGATGCCTTCAAGTCCGTCGTCACCAATGACACCGCCCCAGAGGGTGTTGTCCAGATCAAGGACGAGGCACTTGGAGGACCGTCCACGCAGTGCACCGAGCAAGCGGCCGACCAATTCTCCATACAGGTGAGAGACGCGCGGATGCACTTCCTGCTTAGAGCGATGCCAGAGAACAGCGTCATACCAGGTGCGGACGCCATCCTGCGCGGCCACACTATCGATGGCTAGAAGATGGACGCCGTGCTCGTCCGCTGCCGTCCGCAGGCGACTGTTGATGGCCTCGATGAGAGCGGCGGGCGACTGCGGTTCGCGCTGTTCGTTGTTGCCCAGGATGCACGGAAAGACAGGCAGAATAGTCTGCTGGATCACGGTCGCACCGTAGTGTTTTTTCGCGCCCTCCCAGCAGGCGATGATGTTTTCAAGCCCTGTATCGATACTGCCGCCGGCACCGGCAGTGACATGGTGGGCGTCAAGTGCAAGCAGCACTACGTGCGGCTTGAAGGTTGCGAGTTCTTCGCTGGGTTCTACCAGATCCTGCCGGTACTGGCCGTATTCACCCTCCAAGACCTCAACCCAGAGACCATGCCGCAAACCACCGATCCGGATCGCCGGCGCCAGGTGCTTGAGTGTGGAAGAGCCGAGCAGGGCGATGCGCAGAGGCTTGCCGGCAGCGGCAGGAGCGCCCTCCGGGAAACACTTGCGGAGAACACGGTCCAGCTTGGCCGTCTCCATGAAGTCGATGCGCGCATGGGCACTATGCACCAGCTTTCGCCAGCGTGAGGATAGGTCGGTCTCCTGTGGGATGGCGGCTACATGCTGGTTCCACTCAGGGTCGGGGGTGAGCCAGGAAAAATCGATCAAACGGATACTCCCTCTGCCTTTCACCCGCGGAGCGGGCCTGGCACTTCTTATTTGAAGGAAGATTGGGCAGAGTGTAAAGGCGGGAGGTGCAGCCGGGTAAACGGGAAAAGGCGTCCATTGCGGGACGCCTTTTTCAATGCTTGGAGTTCGCCCGTCCTGACGGGTCAAACTTGACAAGAGAACGGCTGCAGTCAAGTAGAACAGTCCAACAGCCTGCGTACCTTGCGTACGCAGGAGCTAGCACAGCCGAGGCTTTCGTCTGAGCGAAAGTCCTTCGAGAAGAAAGAAGATCGTCGCACAACCCAGTGTTCGGGCGATGCGGTGGATCTTTTTCCGGTTGTGTTTGTGTTTGCTGTAGGAACTGTTACATATTGTTGGTGGCATATCAAGAATTGTTTGCCCTGACTATGAAACATTTTTTTGCACCATGCCAGTTCGGGAAGTTTGTCACTTACACTACGTTTCGATGGAGGCAGCATGGAGGTGCGCTCGTTACAGGGCTGGGTGGTCTGCACCTTCTGGGGGTAAAGCGAAGCTTGCTCTCAACTGCGGACCCGGCAACTGTTTTTTGACGGGTTGACACTAAGAAAAAGAGTCGTTAGCTTAATCACCAGATGCATGTTCTCCTACACCGTCGTCATGACCACCATCATCATGCGAACAGCGTGTCGGCGAACTCTTCCGGAAAAAGCGAATAGCAGCACCGGAACTCAAGAGTTGAAACAAGGCCCGCCGACGCGAAACCAGCGCAGCGGGCCTTTTACTTTGCGGTCTAACCAGGCATAACGACAGGGAGCGGAAGAGATGGCAGCAGGTGTGACGAGCGTGATGAAGCAGGAAGAAGTCGCAATTGACTTCGCGAAGATGGATGGTCTGGCGCCCGCAGTGGTGCAGGATGCGGAGACTGGCCAGGTATTGATGGTCGGCTTTATCAACGAAGTAAGTTATGCGAAGACGCTGGAGAGCGGCTACGTGACCTTCTGGAGCAGGACGCGCGGCAAACTGTGGATGAAGGGCGAATCAAGTGGCAACCGTTTGCGCGTGATTGATGCGGCCACGGATTGCGACAACGACACGCTGCTCTTCCGCGTGCAGGTGGAAGGCGACGGCCTGGTGTGCCACGAGGGTACGAAGGGCTGCTTTACCAAGCCCATTTCTGTTGGTGGACGTACGGTCGGGGGTAAACAGTAATGGCGGCACAGAAGCTGCGTCTCGGTATACCGAAGGGTAGTCTGCAGGATGCGACGATTGCCCTGTTTGAGCGCGCCGGCTGGAGGATTTTCGCAAACGGGCGCTCATATTTTCCTTCCATTGACGATGCGGAGATCGAGTGCATGCTGATCCGCGCCCAGGAGATGGCGCGCTACGTGGACAAAGGTGTACTCGACGCGGGATTGACGGGTATTGACTGGGTGGTGGAGAGTGGCCGCAACGTCAAGAGCGTGACCAGTCTGACCTACGCCAAGCAGAGCCGGACCAAGGTGCGATGGGTACTCGCGGTGCCGGAAGACTCGCACTATCAACGCGCGGAAGACCTTGCGAACACGACCATCGCGACGGAGCTTGTTGAAGTGACCAAGCGCTATTTTGCGGAGAAGAATGTGCCGGTCAAGGTGGAATTCAGCTGGGGTGCAACCGAGGTGAAGCCGCCGACACTGGCGGACGCAATCGTCGAGGTGACGGAAACAGGCTCGTCGCTGAAGGCGAATCGTTTACGCATTATCGATACTGTGATGGAAAGTGAGACGCACCTGATTGCGAATCCGGCAGCGTACGCCGACCCGTGGAAGCAACAGAAGATCGATAACATTGCGTTGATGTTGCGCGGGGCCATCGATGCCCAGGGACAGGTGGGATTGATGCTGAACGTGGAGAAGAAGAATCTTCAACAGGTTCTGGCAGTTCTGCCTGCCTTGAACTCGCCAACGATTTCCGAGCTGAGTAAATCCGGGTGGGTGGCGGTGAACACAATTCTCGATGAGAGCGTGGTGCGGGATGTGCTGCCGAAGCTGAAGGCCGCCGGTGGGGCAGGAATCGTCGAGTATCCGCTGAACAAGCTCGTGCTGTAGCGTTACATTCGCCCAGTGTCCTTAAGTCTGAGACGCTGGGCGCTTCCATCCGTTCGACGGAGGTCCATTCATTTGATGAAGATTTACGAGACGCAAGCGTGGGCGACGACGAAGCTTCTGGCGAAACTCGAAGCGCGCACGAGCGACGCCAATGATCGAGTGTTGTCACGCGTGGCAGGCATTGTGCGGGATGTGCGCCGGCGCGGCGATAAGGCCCTGCGCAAATATACGGCGAAGCTGGACGGGCTGCCGGCAGAACAGTCCCTGCTGATCACGCAGGAGGCGATGCAGCAGGCATTGCAAGCGACGCCAGGCGCGGTACGCACGTCGCTTGAAACGGCGTCGCGCAACATCGGCGAATTTGCGCGAAGGCAGATGCCACAGGAATGGGACGCAGAGATGGCGCCCGGGGTGCAAGCCGGCCAGAGGGTGCGGCCGCTGAATGCTGTCGGCTGCTATGTGCCAAGTGGAAGGTATCCACTGCCTTCGACACTGCTGATGACGGTGATTCCAGCGCAGGTAGCTGGTGTCGAGCGCATTGTGGTGGTATCACCGAAGCCTTCGCGCGACACGCTGGCAGCAGCAGCGCTGTTAGGTGTCGACGAATTCTATGCGATGGGTGGCGCGCATGCGATTGCGGCGCTGGCCTACGGAACACGAGCTATCGCGCGCGTGGATAAGATCGTGGGACCGGGCAACCTGTATGTGACAGCGGCGAAAAAGATGGTGGCGCATGACTGTGCTATCGACATGCTTGCCGGCCCGACCGAGATTGGCGTGATGAGCGAAACGGGCGATGCTGCGTTGATTGCGAGTGACCTGGTCGCGCAGGCGGAGCATGATGCCGAAACCTTCTCCGTCTTTATTACAACGAACAAGAAGCTCGCGAAGGCTGTCGTGAAAGAAGCGAAGCAGCAGGCGCGGCCAAACAAGACCGCCGCACAGGCGCTTGCAAAACATGGCTACGTGTTCCTGACCAGGACTGTCGAAGAAGCTCGCGCGCTTACAAACCGCTTCGCCTTTGAGCATTTGACGGTTGATACGGCAGACGATGTTCTTTGGGTGACGAGTGCCGGGTCAGTCTTCGTTGGTAAGTGGTCGGCGCAGGCTTTTGGGGATTATGTGACTGGACCGAACCACACTTTGCCTACCGGAGGACTGGCGCGGGTGCGCGGCGGGCTGAGCGTCTTCGATTATGTGAAGCTGCTTACGGTCCAAACCTACACTCAAGAAGGTGTGTGCTCGCTTGGTCCGGAAACTGTAACCATGGCCGAGTCCGAAGGGTTGCTGGGCCATGCGGAAGCGATCAAGCTGAGGCTTGCCCGTGGATAAAGCACTGATATCGACACCGAAACCTCGTCAGGCTATCGAGCGCATGAAGGAGTACCACCCGCCGCTGGGCAACCGGGACGGACTGCGCCTGGATTTTAACGAGAACACAATGGCTTGTTCGCCGCGCGTGATCGAGGCACTGCGCAGTGTTGCCGGCAGCGACCTGACGCGCTATCCCGAGCGCGAGGCAGTAGAAGGCATGGTTGCCGCCCACCTCGGCCTGCGCGCGGAACAAGTGCTGCTGACCAATGGTGTGGACGAAGCGATTCACGTCCTCTGCCAAGCGTTCATGGATCGTGACGACGTGATGCTGCTGCCTGTCCCGACCTACAGTATGTACGAGGTCTACGCCTCAGCGACTGATGGACGGGTTGAAACTGTGCCGGCCGGTGAGGACTTTGCGTTTCCAGAGGAAGCCATCCTGGCGGCGATCCGGCCGGAAACAAAACTGATCTGCATCGCCAATCCAAACAGTCCAACGGGTGCAACCGTTACGCGCGAACAGATTCTTTCCGTGGTTGAACAGGCCCCGCATGCCATCGTGCTGGTGGATGAAGCGTACTTCCATTTCTTCGGCGAGACGGTCATTGACCTGGTTGGTAAGGTGCCGAACCTGGTGGTGGCGCGCACATTTTCAAAAGCCTATGGACTTGCCGGGCTGCGACTGGGCATGCTCGCCGCTGCGGAGGAGACTATGCACTGGCTGCGCAGAGTGATCTCGCCCTACAGCGTGAACTCTCTCGCCCTGGTATGCCTGCCGCCGGCACTTGGCGACAACGCCTATCTTGACTGGTATGTCAGTGAAGTGAAGCAGGCTCGCGCCGAATTGCTGCCTGTGCTTGATGCGCTGCAGCTTCGCTATTGGCCGACTACGGCAAACTTTGTGCTGACACGCATCGGGGCGAAACATAACGAGTTTGTGACGGCCATGCGGAAGCGCGGCGTGTTGACGCGGGATCGATCCGCTGATGCCGGCTGCGATGGCTGTGTGCGCATCACGATCGGCACGCGTGAACAGATGACCGCCGGCGCCGCCGCGATCCTTGCGTCACTGGAAGAAATTGGATGGGAGAAGGACTAATGCCGGAATCGGAAAGCACGACAGCCTTGCGCAGTGGGAAGATTCATCGCTTCACGACCGAGACGAAGATCGATCTCGAAATCACGATCGAAGGCGGCGGCCGCTACGATGTGCATACCGGCATTCGCTTCTTTGATCATATGCTGGAGTTGTTCACGCGGCATGCAGCATTTGATCTGAAGTTGCGCTGCGATGGCGACCTGGACGTTGACCAACATCACACAGTTGAAGATGTGGGTATTGCGCTTGGGGAGGCGATTGACCAGGCCCTGGGCGATAAGAAGGGGATCCTGCGTGCCGGCTATTTTCTGATGCCGATGGATGAGACACTGGCCATTGCCGCGATCGACCTGAGCGGTCGAGTGGCCAGCGTGATTGATACGCAGGTGAACGTGGTGACGGTGGGCGATCTACAGACTGAACTTGTTGACGACTTCTTTGAAGGGTTTGCCCGCGGCGCGCGTGCGAATGTGCATTTGAAGACGATGTACGGTCGCTCCAATCATCACAAGATTGAAGCCCTTTTCAAGGCATTTGCACGTGCGTTGCGTGTGGCGTGCTCGCGCGATCAGCAACTGGCGGAGATGCTGCCCAGTACCAAGGGATTATTGTGATTGCAGTCATCGACTACAAGGCGGGCAATCTTACGTCTGTACTGAAAGCGCTCGACGTACTGGGTGCAGACGGTGTGGAGGTGACGGCTGATGCTGCTGTCGTACGTGAGGCGAAGAGAATCATTCTTCCTGGCGTGGGCCACTTCAACGCAACGCAGGCATTGCAGGATTCGGGTTTGACGCAGGCAGTGCGTGAAAAGGTGGCGCAGGCTACGCCTTTCCTGGGCATCTGCGTCGGCCTGCAGTGGCTCTTTGCAGGCAGTACGGAAGCACCAGGCGTAGCCGGGCTGGGAGCATTCAGCGAAACGTGCGAACGGTTTGTGACGGAAGATAAAGTTCCGCACGTGGGATGGAATTCTGTTGCTGTTGCACCATCTTCACGGTTGATGCAAGGGGTTCAAAATGGAGCTTTCGTCTATTACACGCATTCGTATCGCGCCCCGGTTGTGCAGGGCACGGTGGCCATAACGACTTATGGCGGCTGCGATTTTTCTGGCGCAGTGGAGCGGGGGAACCTGATGGGCGTGCAGTTTCACCCGGAGAAATCGGGTGCCGCAGGGTTACAGGTACTGCGCAATTTTATCGACTGGACGCCTGCATGCTGACCAAACGGATTATTGCTTGCCTTGATGTGAAGGATGGGCGGGTGGTGAAGGGCGTCCAGTTTGTTTCTCTCAAGGATGCCGGCGACCCTGCGGAGCTGGCGGCGCGACATGCGGAGCTTGGGGCGGACGAGATCGTGCTTCTCGATATAACGGCAACGCACGAAGGGCGTGGGACGCTGGTGAGTACCGTGAAGCGTACCGCACGCGAGTTGTTTATTCCGTTCACCGTTGGGGGGGGAATTCGGAGTGCAGACGATGCAGCGGCAGTGTTCGACGCGGGCGCGGATAAGGTGAGTATCAATTCTGCTGCGCTAAACGATGCCGGCTTGATCGATGCCATCGGGCGCAGCTTCGGAGCACAGGCGGTCATTGTCGCGATCGATGCACGCCGTGTACCGGGGGGTGCCATTGAGGATGCCGAGGTGTTTGTGAATGGCGGTCGCAAAGCAACGGGCCGTAGAGTGATGGAGTGGGCGCGCGAGGCAGAGGATCGAGGTGCGGGAGAAATTCTGCTCACATCGATGGATGCAGACGGAACGCGGGCCGGCTTTGATTGTGAACTGACAGCGGTAGTCAGCGAGGTAGTGCAGATTCCCGTGATCGCCTCGGGCGGCGCAGGCACGGCGGCGCATTTTGCGGATGTTTTTAAACGCGGTCGCGCCGATGCTGCCCTGGCTGCCAGCATTTTTCACTTCGGTGTTTCGGATGCGCGATCTCTCAAGGAGCAGCTGCAGTATGAAGGGATTCTGGTAAGACTGCCATGCTGATTCCTTCAATCGACCTGATGGGGGGCCGCATCGTGCAGCTGGTGCACGGCGAGCGTCTGAAGCTGGCTTTCGATGACTTTGAGTACTGGATCCAGCGTTTCTCGAAATATCCCATGGTGCAGCTGATTGATCTTGATGCGGCTATGCGCCAGGGAGAAAACCGGGTGTTGATTCAAAAGCTGGCGAAGCGGCTGCCCTGCCAGGTAGGCGGCGGGATCCATTCAATCGTCGCAGCGAAAGAGATGCTGGAGTCGGGTGCGCAACGGGTGATTCTTGGTTCGGCGCTGTTTGGCGCAGGCGATACCGAGGCTGCGGGTGAAGCGCCGGGGGAAGTGCAGCTTGTCCGCACGTCTTTTGCAAGAGCAATGGCGGAGACGCTCGGTTCCGAGCGGCTGGTATTCAGCGTCGATACCAAAAACGGCAAGGTAGCAGTGAAGGGCTGGAAGGAGCATGCGGAGCTAACGCCGGAGGTCGCGATGCGCGCCCTCGAGCCGTACTGCTCGGCCTTTCTCTATACGCACGTGGATAAGGAAGGCACCATGCAGGGCTTTCCGCTGGCCATTGCGCAGCAACTGCGTGAAGTGACGACGAGACAGTTGATTGTCGCGGGCGGTATCCGTGAGCAGGCGGAGATTGATACGCTGCAGGCGATGGGTGTGGATGCGGTGGCTGGCATGGCGGTTTACCTGGGAAGGCTCGCAGTCTAACGCGGGCAAAGCAGGATCAGCGTTTTAGGAGCGCCGTCTGGAGCGGGCCGCCTGGTCGCGCCTGCCGATCCAGACGCCGATGGCCGCGAAGACGAGTGCACATACGGCCGCCGGGAGGGCCTGCTGCGCGTGGTGCAGCAGGAGGCCGGCGAGCGCTGCAGCCGACCAGCAGAGCGCGATTCCGTACCAGAGTATGTGGCGCCGCATTTCGACACGATAGCATTGATCCACAAGGCACAAGAAATGGCGGCTCTTATGACGACAGATATTCTGCCCACGAACACCGGGAGACTCACCAGTGCTTCGAAGTCAGCGCGACTTGCGAAGCGACTGGAGCATGTCGGATTTTCTGACATCGTGAAGGTACGAAACAAGGTGATGGAACTGCGCGCCAGCGGCCAGACGGTGCATGCCTTTCATGGTGGTGAGCCGTTCTTTGCCACGCCGGAAACAGTGAAGCAGGCCCTGACGCAGGCGGCTGTTGAAGATAAAACGAAGTATGCCGCTTCTTCCGGCATTCAGCCTTTACGCCAGGCTATCGCGAAAAAGTTGAAGATGCGCAACCGGATGCAGGATGTTGCTGTCCATGATGTGATTGTCACTGTGGGAGGCGCACATGCGCTGTGGGTCAGCTTCCAGACAGTGCTTGACCCGGGCGACGAAGTGCTGGTTTTTTCGCCCTACTGGACGCCGATTGCAGACATGGTGCGGGCGGCGGAAGCGGTGCCGATCTTTGTACCGACAGAGGAAGGGCGGCAGGAGGGTTTGAACAAGACACTGGCAAAGTATGCTACGCCGGCAACGCGCGCCATCTATTACAACACTCCGCAGAATCCGGGCGGGGTGGTTTTCTCACAGCAGGAAGCCGAAGAGACAGCGGCCTTTGCCAGGGAGCGCGACCTGATCGTGATTGCCGATGAAGCTTACGAAGACCTGGTCTATGACGGTGAGCATGTGTCGATCGCCGCGCTGCCGGGTATGGCGGAGCGGACGATCACGACCTACACATTTTCAAAGAGCTACGCGATGACCGGCTGGAGGATTGGCTACGCGGTGGCGAAAGAACCGTTTATGACGGGGCTGAAAAAGCTGGTACTTTACTCGACCAATGGCGTGACGACGATGGTGCAATACGCTGCGCTCGCCGCCATGCAGATGACCGGCAGCGAATTACATCGTCGACGTGATGAGTACAGGCAGCGGCGCGACCTGCTGGTGAGCGGCTTGATCCAGCTTGGCTTTGACTGCACGGTGCCGGAGGGGGCGTTTTATGCGTTTCCCCACAGCAATCGTATTCATGCGGACAGTCGGGAAGCAGCCAGCCTGCTGCTTGACAAGGCGCATGTAGCGACTATCCCGGGCGCTGTTTTCGGGACTGCGGGCGAGGGCCATCTTCGCTTTGGATACGCAACCGGCATGGAAGAAATTGCTGCCGGCCTGGAAGCGATTCGGCGCGCATTCTAGGGGTTCTTTTCTCCGGACCGGGGGGCCTCTTACGGCCCCGATCCTAAAATACCTTGCAGCCGATGCGGTCTGTTTTGAATCCCATACGTCAGAGTGATCATGAAAACAACGAAATCTTTGTCATTCCGTCTTTTACAAGGCGTGATTGTATGGAATGCACTTGCATTGGCGGCGCTGAGCGCCGGCGCGCAGCAGGTGTTACCGGCCCGCTACGAAGGCGCTTCCGGGGCTGACGCGGACGCAACGGCTACCGTGGAGAGCGCGTATCCAGATGCGCCATTGCCCGTGTCCTCGAGCAGTTCCTTGCCAGATGCCCAGGCGCCAAGCGTTACACCGGGCGCAGATGCAGGCTATACGAACGGCAAGCAGACGAAGCGGATTCTCGGCATCGTGCCGAACTTTCGTTCAGTGAGCGCAGACCAGAAGCTTCCGCCGCAAAGCGTTAAAGAGAAGTTCAAGACGACGATGCTGGATAATTTCGACTACTCCTCATTCATTTTTGTAGGTGCACTTGCCGGGGTGGCGATGGCTGAAAACTCCTATCCGGAGTTTCACCAGGGTGCTGCCGGTTACGGTCGCTACTACTGGCATACCTTAGCTGACCAGGCGGATGAAAATACCTTTGTGGAATTCGTGCTGCCATCCGCGCTCCATCAGGATGCTCGCTACTACACACTGGGGCATGGCGGTCTTCTGAAGCGGGGGGCTTACTCCTTCAGTCGTACTCTGATCACACGTGGTGATAACGGGCGCATGGAGCCTAACTATTCTGAGGTCATTGGCGCCGGCGCGGCATCGGGGGTTTCCGATTTGTATTATCCGGGCCTGGAACGGACCTGGACGAAGACAGGGCAGCGCTGGCTGACGAGCGTCATCCTGGATGGCGCGACCTTCACGGTGAAGGAATTCTGGCCGGACATCAACGATCACCTCTTCCACCAGAAGGATTAAACAGCATGCTGAGAGTGGGCGTTCCGCAACACTTCGATCCTGTTTACCGGCACCTGTTTCCGGCTGATGTCGAGATTGTGCAAGTGCCCGATGCCCCGACCGAGCCGATTGAGGTGGAGTTCTGGATCATCCCCTACATGTCAAAGACCGTGGCGCATGTGTTGCCTTTCATGCGCGGCGTTAAGATACTGCAGGCGCTCTCCGCGGGCATCGATGCAGTGGTCGACCACGTACCACAGGGTGCTACGCTCTGTGACGGACAGGGTATTCACGACATTCCGGTGGCGGAGTGGGTGATAGGCGCGGTACTCGCATCGATCAAGTATCTTCCTTTGTACGAAGAGATTCATCGGAGCGAAGATTGGAAGCGACGGAGCGAAGCCGACGATTTGTATCAGTCGCTGCATCCCGATGCGGAGAAGCCAATCGTGCCGGTCTTTGGTGAAGACCTTGCCGGCAAGCACGTCCTGATCGTAGGTTATGGGGCGATCGGCAAAGCGATTGAAGACCGGCTGGCGCCATTCGGCGTGACCTTTACGCGCGTGAGCAGGGGTGGCCGCGAAGGTGTTGAGGCGATTGAAAAGCTGGACAGTCTTCTGCCTGATGCGGATATCGTAATCGTAATTGTTCCGTTAACGCGGGCGACCGAGCACATGTTCAATGCGCGGAGGCTGGCCAAGATGAAGCATTCGGCGCTACTGGTAAATGCTGCGCGTGGCCCGGTCGTTGAAACAGACGCACTGGTGGATGCGCTGCAGGCGGGGAAGATCCGGGCTGCGCTCGATGTAACCGACCCTGAGCCGCTGCCGGCCGGGCACCCCCTGTGGAAAGCGCCGAACCTGTTCATCACGCCGCATATTGCCGGCGGCAGCCCCCATTTTCTCGAGCGCGCGTTCACGCTTGCAGGTCAGCAGGTAGCAAGGTATTTACAGGGCGAGCCGCTGCACAACGTGGTGACCGAGGGATACTGACACCCCCCCTCTGTTTAGTGGAGCAGGCTGTTTGGGTTGCCATTCCATTCGTCGATGACAACTCCTAGATCATTCAGGATCTGCAGCGTTGATTCTTCCGTGCGGCGGACCTGGGCGCGATCCTGCCTGGCCGCGGCGGTTGATTCCTGGACCGCGATGACTCGGCCGTAGGGCCACGCATAGGCAGGAATGGCGGCCAGTGCATCCGGCAGGTCGGCCAGGCGTACGTCGACCACCTGTTTTCGCGCCGCTGTTGGATGCAGCATGCTGCTGCCGCCGTCCAGGGGACTGCCGGTGGTCTGTGGGAAGATGATGCGCAACTCCACCGTATCGCGATGGATGGTGAGGAACGGATTGACCCAGCCCTCTGCGGAATGGACGGAAAGGTACCGCTCCTTGGAGGGCGGTGGGATCTGATCGACTTCGTCCCGTGCCGTGTCTTCTTTTTTGGCGAAGACCTGCGCCTGCTGTTTCTGAGCTTCCCTGGCTTCAACGGCAGCTTGCCGCTGCGGGTCAGGCTGTCGATGACAGCCGCAGGCGATGGTCAGAATGCCCATGCAGAGCAGCGAAGATGGTTGGGTGGCGTTGCGCAATAGCTTCATCGAGTCAGTAAGAATTGTCCTGCTTCCAGCATAACAACAGCAGATGGGCGGCGTTTCGGTCGAGCGAGCTACCGCCCTGTCCAGATGGGCGATCGTTTGCCGAGGAATGCAGCGGTCCCCTCAGCTCTGTCTTCTGTCGCGCAAGCCAGGCCGAACCGAGCGGCTTCGAGTTCGAGGGCGGCGGCTAGAGGAAGGTCATACCCGGCGTTGACCGTCTCAATGCAACTGCGGACGGCCAGCGGGGCGTTTGCGGCAATCGTTGCGGCCAGTGTTTCGGCGCGGGCAAGCAGCTCTGGGGCGGGGACAACTTCATCCACGAGACCGATGCGCAAGGCTTCGGCCGCTGTAACCATTTCGCCGGTGAGCAGGAGTTTCAGGGCGACGCTCTTGCCGACGAGGCGGGGCAGCCGCTGGCTCGCGCCATAGCCCGGGATCAGCCCGATCTTCACTTCCGGCTGACCGAGGCGTGCCGTATCGCCGGCAATGCGGATGGTGCAGGCTAAAGCCAGTTCGCATCCACCGCCAAGGGCAAATCCATTGATTGCTGCGATCACCGGCTTGCCGCAGTTTTCAACCAGGTCAAAGACAGCCTGGCCGCGGGCCGAGAGGGCTTGTCCCTGCAGTGCATTCACGGTGCTCAATTCGTTGATATCAGCACCGGCGGCGAAGGCTTTCTCGCCCGCGCCGGTGACGATAATGGCGCGGACCTCGGGATTTCCTCCAAGTTCCAGGAAGACGGCTTCAAGTTCGTTGAAGAGGGCGCGATTGAGGGCATTCATGACCTTTGGCCGGTCGAGTGTGACAGTTGCGATGTTTGTTTTCAGGTCAAGTTGTAGATGCTCGTAGGCCACGGTCGGTGCTCCTCAAGGTGTGCGGTCTGGTGGGACCGGCAAGTTTACCAAAACGCATGCTGCCTTTGGTTGCAGGCAAGTTCCGCGAACGGTGTTCCACGCAGTCTGGATGGTAGTCTTGAAGGGCGATGATCAAGGGAATTACATTTGTGCGGGCGGCGAGTACGCCTGCGGTTTACGACACACTCGTCAGTTTTTTTGACGCGCTCGGATTCGAGCCGGGACGCGGTTGGGAGACGGAAGCAAGTCGAGGCCGGCCATTCCTGGCGCCCCTGGGAAACCTCGAATTTCTGGACGGCATGTCGAATTTTGCTGCCGATGTTCTGATCGAGGCTACGCAGCTGGAGGAGGTCCGCAGTGCCGCCGAAGCGTGGATTGAGAACCACTATGAAGGTAACGACGAGACGAAGCGGCTGACGCGCATCATCGATACGGATTGGAAGTCGCGCGCATTCACGGTAGAGCCGGTGCCCGGGATCATCTATGCCTTCTGGGAGTGGCAGGACCCGTTAAAGGGCAAGCCAGTCGCCATTGAAGGTGACCTGTCGGCGACGGGCATGCGGTTTGCCATCGTGGTTGCACGCTGGAATGCAGTCATTACTGACCGGCTGCTGCAGGGTTCGCTGGATGGCATTCTGCGCAGCGGCGGCAGGCGCGAAGACATCGAGATTGTGCGGGTACCCGGAGCATGGGAGATCCCCGACGCTGCCCGGAAGCTGGCGGAGACGAAGCGTTACGACGCGGTCATCACGCTGGGCTGTTTACTGCGGGGAGAGACTGCGCATTACGAGGCGATTTATAACGAAGTTTCGCGTGGCATTGGGCAGAGCCAGCAGGAGACGGGCATCCCGCATGCCTTCGGCGTACTGACGTGCGAGACGCTTGAACAGGCGTTGAACCGCGCCGGGGTGAAGGCGGGCAACAAGGGCTTTGAAGCAGCTGTGGCGGCGATAGAGATGGTTTCCATTCACCGCAAGATTGATGCCGTGAGTCATGCATTGCATGGGCGTGCGGAATGAGTTCCGGATGGCAGATCAACAAGGCGCCTGAAGCTGCCGAAGGTGAGGCTCAAGAGCAGCATGCCGGCCTGGCTGCCGAGGCAACGGCAAAGCCGGCGCCTGGTCGCGCAGCCACTGAAGCAGCACCGGAATTGCCCGGGTTGGAATCGCTTGGGCTGGAAGTGCCTGCCCGCGAGATTCCGTCACACGTGATCGGCGAGACCGCAACGGCGCTGGATACGCAGCAGCGGTTGATCCGTATCCATGCAGAAGAGGCGAAGAAGAGCCGGGCCAAGTCCGCGCGTGCGAGTGCCGCGGCGGCAAAAAAGGCAGTGGCAAAGAAGCCCATTGGGGTTGCGCCGCCTGCCGCTGTCGCGAAGAAAACAGGGACGCGCCGCAAGGGCCGTGAAATGGCAATGCAGATGCTCTTTCAAGCCGACATCGGCAAGCAGACCGCGGAGCAGGTACGCAACAGTTTCTGGAACGCAGCGGAGAAGGTCGACCCGGATACGCGCGGCTTCGCGGAAGACCTGTTCCGCATCGCGACGACCAGGGAAGAAGAAATCGATGCGCTGATCGAGGCCCACTCAGCCAACTGGCGTCTGCCGCGCATGGCAGCGGTTGATCGCAACCTGCTGCGCGCGGCGACGGCGGAGTTTCTCGGTTTTCCGGGAACGCCGGTGCCGATTGTGATCAATGAGTCGTTGGAAATTGCGCGAAGGTATTCTGCGCCAGAGTCGGTTAATTTTCTGAATGGTGTCCTGGACGCCATCTCGCGCAGCCGCAAATAGGACTTGCCATCCGGGCAGGATGTGCCGTCCAGGCAGTCGCGCTTCGCCCGGAAAGGACTGGTCCGGGTGTATTGCGGGTTTGCGTACAGCAGCTCCGGTTTCGCTCAGGATGGTAGATTTTGCAGAACAAGTCCTAACCCTTGCGCAGGATGAGAACCGATGAACCTTGATGACGTACAACGCGCGATCCGCGAACAGGGCTTTGATGGATGGCTTTTTTATGACCATCATCATCGCGATCCGATTGCCTATCGCATTCTTGGTCTTCCGGCAAATGCGCATGTGACGCGGCGCTGGTACTATCTGGTGCCGGCGCAGGGGGAGCCGCGCAAGCTGGTACATCGCATTGAATCGCGTCGACTGGATAGTCTTCCGGGCACGCAGACTGTGTATTCGTCCTGGCAGGAACTGGAAGCGCGTCTGGCAGAACTGGTTGCATCGACGCCGGGCTCGCCCATGCAACGCATGGCCATGCAGTATTCGCCGCGGAACGCGATTATGTATGTGTCACTGGTCGATGCCGGTACGGTGGAGCTACTGCGTGAAATGGGCAAGACCATCGTCAGCTCGGCTGACCTGGTGAGCCAGTTCGAAGCAGTGTTGAGCGAGGCGCAGATTGCATCGCACTACGAGGCACAGCGGCATATCGACGAGATCCTCGCTGAAGGTTTCAGGACGATCGGCAACCGCGTCCGGGTGGATGGCCAGACGAGTGAATTTGCGATGGTCGAATGGTTGTCGTCAGCCATGACGCGGGCCGGCATGACATGGGAAAACGGTCCGAATGTTTCAGTCAATGCGAACAGCTCAGATTCTCATTACGAGCCCACTGCTGCCAGTTCAAAGCCGATTCGCGAGGGCGACTTTGTACTGATTGATATCTGGGGAAGGATGGATCGTCCGGGCACGTGTTTCTACGACATCACCTGGACGGGGGTAGTTGGCCGGGCGCCTTCGGCGAAAGAACTGGGAGTGTTTGAGGTGGTGCGCAATGCCCGCGATGCGGCCATCCTGGCAGTGGAAAAGGCGTACGCTGCTGATCAACCCATCGAGGGATGGCAGGCGGACGATGCTGCGCGTGCAGTGATTCGCGATGCCGGATATGCGGAATACTTTACGCACCGTACCGGTCACAACATTGCCGCAGAGATTCATGGAACGGGTGCGCATCTTGATAATTTCGAGACGCATGATGAGCGGTTGCTGCTGCCGTACACCTGCTTCTCGGTGGAGCCCGGGATTTACCTGCCGGAGTTCGGGATCCGCAGCGAAGTGGACATGATGACAAGTGCGAGCAGGGCCGTGGTGACGGGCCGCGTGCAGACGGAGCTGGTGCGGATTTAGCGGTGGTCTTCCCTGGCTCACAAATGACTGCTCAGGCCCCAGGTCTCAGGTGCGAGACCTGGGG
>CAZZXL010000102.1:0-18788 GCA_964658035.1 uncultured Acetobacteraceae bacterium | reverse complement strand
ATGTTCGCGTTCACAGCACTCATGTTTCTGCTGATGTTGTCTGCTGCGGCTGCCCTTGCGCAGGATACTGCTGTCGTGCGCTTGAGCTATGTGAGTGGTGGCGTAAAAATACTGCAAAATGGCGTCGTGCAGTTCGACAGTGCCGTCGCGAACATGCCGCTTTTTAAGAGCGAACAGGTGGTCACTGCGACCGACGGCCAGGCGGAGATCGAATTCCTTGACGGCAGCGTGGCGCGGCTGACACCGAACAGTTCGCTGGTACTGACACATCTGCAGGCCGCTGGTGGCACCGGCCATACGGATGTGGAACTGACCAGCGGGCTGGCCTATTTCGAACTGAACGTCGGCCAGGGTCAGCGCTTTTCAGTGAAGGCAGCTTCTGCCACGGCCCATCCGAAAGATAATTCCATCTTCCGCGTCAATCTGGACAAGGTTCCCGAAATCTCCGTCTTCCAGGGAATCCTGCATGTGGATGGCGAAGACGGATCGTTTCACACCGAAGTAAACGAGCGTGAGACGGTGCGCCTTGACGGGAACGATGCTGCGCCTTTTACCCTGGCGCAGGCGGTCATGCCGGACTCATGGGACCGCTGGAATATGGACCGCGATGATGCGATTGCGCGTGAGGCGCAGACACAGACAGCAGCAAGGGATGATTCCGGCGCTCCACAGGACCCTGGCTGGAATGACCTGGATGACGCCGGCAACTGGTATCCAGTCGATGGCTATGGCAACGTGTGGGTGCCGGACGGCGTCGACGCGAACTGGGACCCATTCGGCTATGGCTACTGGGCCGATTACCCGACGTACGGCACAGTATGGGTATCCGGCTATCCGTGGGGATGGCTGCCGTACCACTGTGGCGCCTGGAACTACTTTCAGTTCGGCTGGGGCTGGGTACCTGGCGGCTGCGGCATGGGCTGGTCACCAATTGGGACAATCTGGAATGCTCCAACGAATTACCGGCGTCCGTTCGTACCTGCCGGCGGATTTCCTATCGCCAGCCAGACGCATAGACCGAGAACTCCTCGATTGCTTCCTGTTGATCGTGGAGCGGTGGCGCGGGGGCCGTGGGGGCCCGGCGCAGGGCTGAACCACACGGTTGGCATCCCGCAGCACCGATCCACGCTGAATCTCGAAGGAAATGTCATCGAGCCTCTTCCGCATCAACCAACGCGGGGAATTGGCTTTCAGGGCGATCGCATGACCACCGCAACAGGCGCGCATGTCGGCATCCCTGTTGTTCGGCCGGCTCAAACCCCGGGTAACGAAGGGGGAAAGTTACCTGTTCCGCAGCGATCGCTGGAAGGTACTTATCAGGAACGACGTGCGCCCGTCGTGAGCAGACCGAGCTATACGCCGCCGCCGGCGCCGAGAGCAGAACCTCCTCATGTGTCCGCACCTCGGCCGGCAGAGGCGCCTGCGCGGCCACACTGAGTTCGACTTAGAGGGCAAGTGCCTTGAACAGTGCTGCCAGTCGCTCGATGCTGACCGCTTCTGCGCGGCTTTCCCGGCTCACTGCCGCCCTTTCGAAGGCTTTTTCCAGGCGATCCGCAGGGTAGGCGGCTGCCTTCAGGTTGTTTCCCAGGGTTTTCCGCTTCTGTGCAAAACAGTGTCGCAGAAAAGGAATGAAATGCTCCGGCTCGACGCCAAGTGCTCGATGCCGGGGCGTGAAATGCAGCCGGATGACCGTTGAGTGGACCTTGGGTGCCGGGGAAAAATCTGCGGGTGTGAGTTCGAAGAGCCGCTGGACATCCGCGTACAACTGCGTAGTCACCGTCAGCAAGCCATAGTCACGGGAGCCGGGCTCGGCGCAGAGACGATCGGCAACTTCGCGCTGTAGCATCAGCACCGCACGATCAAGCATGTCGGCATGGGCGTAAAGGTGAAGCAGGATTTCGGACGTAATGTAGTAGGGCAGGTTTCCGATCACGACCAGTTTGCCGCTTTCGCGCTCCGCCAATGCACTGAGGTTCACGCGGAGAACGTCATTGGTGATGATGTCTACGCCGATCAACGGCTGACCGCTCGTTATGACATCGGTTTGGAGCGGGTATTGCGTCAACAGGAGTGTGGCCAGGTCACGATCAAATTCGATGGCTACCAGGCGGCGGGCAGCCTGCGCCAGTAGATGCGTGATCGCGCCCATGCCGGGTCCAATCTCGAGGACTGCCGCATCGGTCAGGTCACCCGCCGCGGCAACAACCGCTCGCGGTGCGGTCTGGCTGATCAGGAAGTTCTGGCCCAGCTTGGCTTTCATTCTGCATGGCTCGCTTTCATGAGTCGGAGGGCCTGCGCCCCGCATCTGCGTTACTGGATGATCCGTGTCTACCGGCAGCGCGTTTGGTGCTCGTACGGCGGCAAAGGTAGACTACGCATTCCGGCATAGTAGAGCATTTTGCAGGAGAGTGTGACCGCCCAGGCAGTTCAAGCTGGCCTCTTCCCGGTGGAAGGCCAGAGGCCAATAGCATCTTGATCGTTATCCATTCCGGGAAATCCTCGAATGGCTGAATACGAAAAGTCAGCAGTTGAACAGAAAGCGAGACCCATGCGGATCGTATTTGCAGCATCGGAATGTGTGCCGTATGCGAAGACCGGCGGACTCGCCGATATCATGGGCGCTCTGCCCGCAGCAGTGGCAAAACTCGGCCATGAAGTCACCATGTACCTGCCGCTTTATCGCCAGGCACAGAAGCGCCTGCAGGGTGGAACGGCGACGCGCAAAGTCGCCATCCAAAGCGTCACCATTCCATTTGAGGCCTACAGCCGCTTCGTCACCGTGCTCGATGGCGGCAGGCACGATGGCGTGCAGTATTACTTTCTGGATTGCCCGGAGCTCTTCGACCGCGAGTCTCTCTACGGAACGGATGCCGGCGAATATTCTGACAACGCAGAACGTTACGGCCTTTATTGTCGAGCGGTCATCGAAAGCTCGAAGCAGCTTGGTGTGCCGGACATTTTTCACGTGCACGACTGGCAGGCCGGGATGCTCCCCGTGATGCTGCGCACCATCTACTATTACGATCCGTTACTTCGACAGGTACCGGTGGTGATGACCATCCACAACGCCGGCTACCAGGGGCTGTTCCCGTCATCGACCATCCCGCAACTCCTTCTGCCATGGAACACCTTCACCATGGATAAACTCGAGTTCTACAACCAGGTCAATTTCCTCAAGGGCGGCATAGTGTATGCCGACGTCATTACGACCGTCAGTAGGAAGTATGCCGAAGAAATCCAGACGCCGGAGTTCGGTTTTGGCCTCGATGACATCCTGAGGAAACGTTCAGTTGACCTGCACGGGATCCTGGATGGTGTCGATTACAACCACTGGAATCCTGCAACTGATCCCAAGATTGCCGCCCACTACACGCCTGACAAACTCGATGGCAAAGCGGCCTGCCGCAAAGATCTGCTGCATGCCTTTAACCTGGACCACTGCCAGGTCACTACACCCGTGATCGGCATGGTTTCCCGCGCAGCCACGCAGAAGGGCTTCGACTTTGTTGCCGAAGTCATTGATCAGCTTGCTGCTCAAGACATCTATCTCGTCGTGCTGGCGATGGGAGAAACGTACTACGAAAATTTCCTGCGCGGACTTGCCGAACGGTATCCGCGGAAGATCGCCGTGAAGATCGTTTATGACGAGACGCTGGCCCACAAGGTGGAAGCGGGATCAGACATCTTCCTCATGCCGTCGCGCTATGAGCCATGCGGACTGAACCAGATTTACAGCATGAAATATGGGACGGTGCCAGTGGTTCGAGCGACTGGCGGCCTGGATGACACGATCGAAGACTACAACGAGGCGACCGGCTCAGGCACCGGGTTTAAGTTTGAAGGCGTTGACCCGCAAGCTTTCTGGCACAGCATCGAACGGGCCCTCACCCTATTCCGGGATAAACCCGCGTGGCGCAAATTGATGCTGAACGGTATGGCTCAGGATTTCTCCTGGACTGCGCCCGCCGCTGAATACGCCCGCCTTTACGAAGACACTGTCAGGCGCAAATCTTAGACAATGGCGTGCCGCGGGCATTCGCTTCTCTTAGAGCAAATTACCTGATGGTGTAGAGCGAAGATACGATGAACGCGGGCCTTTTCGCCAGGAAATGCCCAACCTGTATCCAGCCAGAAACACCATAGCATCAGGTAATTTGCGCTAGATGATTGTCTTCAGACGCGGAATCCGCAGAGCCAGCACAGTCGTGAGCCAACTCAGCAGTAAGGTGACTGCAAACACGAAAAGCGTTTTGATCGCTGGATGGATCGGCCGGTAAAGGAGAAGTTGCTGGGCAGCTGTGATGAACATGTAGTGCACCAGGTAAATGCCATAAGCGCAACGACTAAGCGACTGCATGATGCGGGAGGAACCCCAGGGCACCCGCAGAAAAAAGCCGATGAATCCAAAGGAACTGAGGACACAGCAAGCGATCCAAAGGATCGTGGGAGGGGTGCGGCTATGCGCCAGCAGAAAGGGGTGGGACCACATCGCGACGCGAAAGAGCAACCCCAGGTTGTAGACACCGAGCGCAGCGCCGAACCATAGATACCAGCGCCGGGGAAGGGCCCCGTCCCGCGAGAGGATGCCGCGTGACAATCCCCAGGCGCCTGCCAGCGCCCCGAAAGCAAACCACAACGGGTATAAAAATACTCGCGAAATCTGGAGAAAGAATGGTGGCATGAGGATGGCCATCCACCGGGTGTAGCCATAATGATAAAGCATCGGCATATACACCACTGCCGACAGGAAAAACATGGCGACGGCAGCGGCGAAGGGCTGGTTGCGCATGCTGCCTGTGATCTTTTGCAGCTGCATCCCCACGGGGCTGAAAGACGGCCGCGCACAGGCTTTGATGACCAGGGCCATGCAGAGGTCCATCGTCAGCAGGAGCCAGATGAACCATGCCGGACCAGGCGAAAAACCGCTGGCTGCAAGGTGCCTGTACATATCAATAAACCCGCTGGCATGACCGCTGGTCTTCCACGGAACATAGTAGGCGATGGGGTTGAGGACGAAAACGGCAAACAGGAATGGAATGCCAAGGCGCTTCAATCGTTCGAGGATGAAGCCGCGCGTGCCATGTTTTTTGATTGCCGGATGGGTAAACAACCCCGAAATGAAGAACATCAGCACCATGAAAAACACATCATTGAAGCCGATGACATAGTCAATAAAGCTCCACCGCGTAGAGTCAACGATGGGAATGACCGAACGAAACAGATTTTTTCCCGGGGGGATTGCCCAGGTAGCGTAAGCCACCATGCTGTGGTGGATGAGCACAACCATGGTGACGATGGTCCGCAAATAGTCAATGGACAGATCACGCCTGACACGGGCCTGGACCGGGTCCGACAAAAAGGGGCCAACCCGCCCCGGCTTCATCTCTAACAGTTCCTGGTTAAAAACTTTGACAGCGCCGGCACTCACGATTGGTCCTCAAGTGACCTATATCGGCAAGTTACCCGCGGAGATGAAGGGGCTGACGCGGGTCTTCTTTTAACCGAAATGCCAGATAGAGGGGGAGGCCGCAAGCAATAATTCCTGTTCCCAAGATTGAGTTACTTAAGTTACCGATAAAAGAATAAACCAGTAGTACTCCGGATGCAGCGATAAAGAGCACCGGAAGTACAGGGTAGCCCCACATACGAAACGGGCGATGCATCTGCGGGTGTCGGATGCGGAAGTAGAAGATTGTGGTTGTGGTGATCATGTAGAAAAGCCACTCGGCAAAGATGGCCAGCTCAAAAAGCTGTTGAAACCTGCCGATCAGCAGCAGCAACAAGGTACTCAGCGCTCCCTGCACCAGCAGCGCGATAGCGGGACTCCTGAACCGGGGATGAATACGGCCGAGTTGAGCGATAAAGAGACCCTCGCGGGCTGCTGCAAAGGGCACGCGCGCGCCCGACATAATCGTCCCGTTCAACGTGACAAGGATGCTCAAGGCCATGCCGCCAGTCACCAGCAGAAAGCCGCTCTTACCAAGAAAACCGCCGGATACCAGGGCCATGGCGGCAAGCGCGGGGCGGGGTGCAGCGGCTACCGCGTTGGCCGGCAGTACATACTGGATGGCCGCATTCACTCCCATATAGAGGACCGCGACAATGACTACGCCGGAGATGAGAGCAATCGGAAGGTTCCGCTCAGGCTGTTTTACCTCTTCCGCAACCATGTTCAGGTCGTTCCAGCCGTCGTATGCCCAGAGAGCAGCAGTCAACGCCACCATAAAACCGGCGAAGCCTCCCTGTGCGCCGGTAAACATTGTTCGGAAATTTGCCATACTGCCCACGGGACTGTAGAAGCACGCGGCGGCAATCGCGATCACCAGGACAACCTTCAGCCAGGTGAAAACGAGCTGGAAGTCTCCTGCTTTTTTCACTCCGATGTAATTGAGGCCAGTCACCAGCCAGGTGATGGCTATGGCGAAAAGCTGCGACCAGAGGATTGGAAGAGGGGCATGGAGCGCATAGGTCTCAAGCCATCGCAAGTGCGGAAAGATAGCAAGCGTCCGCGCGAGCCCCGTCGTAACGCTCGCGATCGATGCCGGCTTGGCCACGGCAAACCACGTCCACATATAGAGGAAGGCGGTAAGGTCACCATAAGCTTTGCGCAGGTAGACATATTCACCCCCTGCGAAAGGCATCATGGCAGCAAGCTCGGCGTAGGTCATGGCACCGAAAAGGCTTAGCAGTCCCCCCGTGACCCAGACCAGGTACACCAGTGGCGAGGTGCCGACTGCGCGCATCATCTCCTGCGGAACCAGGAAGATGCCACTGCCGATGATCGTGCCGACCACGATAGCGGTCGCAGTCGAAAGTCCGAGAACGCGCGGCAGCCGGTGGATGGTCTCTTGTGGAGTTGTTTGGCTCAAGTCCTCTGATCTTCGCCTGCGGTCATGTTCTGCACCAGCAATTTATTACGGGCTCAAGCGTCTACCCTAGTAGAGTTCCTTGGCGGCAGCCCAGATTTCGGTGGGAGAATGAAGACGACCCTGGGCCAGCCAGAGTGTCGCGCCATCTTCAAAGGGCATGGCATAAGGAGCATGAATGACGCCGACGGCTCGCACACTACGGTAGGCCTTCTGAATGTCTTCGCGATGTTGGCCAACGACGAAGATCGTGTCGTGCAATTCCCCCCTTGACCCCCAATACCAGTAATGCTGATGACCGCTGATCGGGATCGGCAAGCCGTACTGGCCGCCAAAAACCTCAACTGCGCTCGCCTCGCCGTAATTGGTGCAGTAGATGCCCAGCTGACCCTGACTGCCATGCCGTACATCCGCGGGCAGGCTGTTATAGGCTTTGCCGACCTGATCGACAAACCCGGGCCAACTGGTCATGTCGGCGAGTAATTGCGGCAGGGCGACTTCCCGGAAATTTTCTGTTTCCTCCGGCCGAAAATTGAGGCGATGTTCCCACGCGGCGTAGCGGAATGGCGGGACAATCGGCAGTACGACAGGCATCCAGTACCAGGCGGCCAGCGCAAAGCTGCCCATATAGATAAGCGGAAGAGCCATCCACCATCTGCGCTGCTGAAGAGGTGCCTTTCCTGCCAGGTTATACCAGAAGACGCTGCCGGCAGCGAATAGCACGGGATAGATCGGCACGACGTAATAGATCTTGGCATGCAGGGCAATCATAAGAGCGATGAAGAGCGCAGCCGCAACCCCGGCAAATCGGTACCCGCGCGCGCGGCTGCTGAAGAGTAGCCACAGCATGCCTGCAATCCAGATGACTGCGCTGAAAGGAATAAGCACCAGCACCTGCTGCCAGAGGAAAGCGCCCGGACTGAGGACGACATCCTTGTTTTCGTGCGACGCGGCGATCAGCCACTGAATAGTTGGAAAGCCTCGGTGAAGCTGCCAGAGAAAGTTTGGCAGTTCAATCAGCAACAGCAATGCGACGCCGGCCGCCGCTCGAGGATCAAGCAGCAGTCGGCGCTGCCGCGTCAGGAGCAGGGCGGCGAGCAGGCTCAACAGAAAGAAGGCGGCGCTGAGTTTGGTTTCAAGCGCCAGGCCGCCGGCGATACCGAAGGTGATCCACCACCGCAGGCGGGTAGTGTCAGAAGGCAGCTTCGCGATTTCAAGCAGGGCCAGCATGGCGGTCATCCAGAACACCGGCTCCAGGCAGTTCATGGAGAACAGTGTGTCGACTCCGAGATACTCCGGCGCGCCAATCACAGCAATCATGGCCAGTGCCTGGGCTGTACGCCGGCCGCCCAGCGAGCAGGTTATGAGGCCAGTGAGCAGCACCTTGGCAGCACCGGCAAGGGAGGGTATCAGCCGGAAGGTCCAAAGTCGTTCATGACCGAAAACGTTATCTGCCAGGCGAGCCAGCACTGCAATGACCGGCTGGTTGTCCAGATATCCCCAGGCCAGCCGGCGGCCGCAGACGATGTAATACAACTCATCGCGAAATATTCCGTAGCCGACCTGTTGGGCGCGCAGATTAACGCCGATGTGGATACACAGTTTCATGGCAGCAAAGAGAAGACCGAGCAGGACAGCGCTGCGCCACAGCTCAGTTGCTTCCGGGCTCGCGGGTGCGTGAATTGCCGAAGCCTCCGTGGCTAAATGTTTCCGCAAAGGATTGGGGAGATTTAGTGTTGCCATATCTTCATACTTAGAATCGCATACCAGCTCGCCTGCATCTGCAGTAACGACAAGCAGTTGCGCTATCTGAAACCTGTTAAGCACACGCACGTCTGAAGGGTGGACAGAATACTTCGTTATGGCCATCACACTTGAAAGACTGCGCATTTGGATCCTGGTAGCCGGTGCTGTTCTGCTGCTGGCGATCGGTTCTTTTTTTGGGTATGCGCGCTACCGGCTGCACCAGGTGGCGCGCGACCTTCCGGGAAAGCTGGGCCTTGAGATTCAGCAGTCTACCAACGGATTTACCGTCTCCCGCTCCCATGCCGGCCATACGCAATTTGTACTGCATGCTGCCAAAGCCGTGCAGTATAAGAATGGCGGCCACCTGGTGCTGCATGACGTCAGCATCCTCATGTACGGCAAGGACGGCAGCAGGTCAGACCATATTGCCGGTAACCAGTTCGACTATGACCAGTCCTCCGGGGTCGCTCGCGCGGACGGCGCGGTGGACATCGAACTGGCTTCGCCGGTGGCCAATTCAACTACCACTGGTACGAAACCGGGCGGAGGCTCAAAGGCTGACCATCCTGTCCGCGTAAAGACCAGTGGGCTTGTTTTTAACCAGAAAACGCAGGTAGCGACGACCGACCAGGCATTGGAATTCGAAGATGGTGAGACTTCAGGCTCAGCCCGGGGAGCTATTTACGACTCTGCCAATGGAACGCTTGACCTGGCAAATGACGTTGTGTTGAAGACCACGATGGACGAAGGAGATGTGACGGTGAAGGCGCAGAGCGCGAGCTTCAATCGCGGTCTCAGGCAATTGATCCTGATCAGGAGCCTGACCGACTACGGCAAGGAGCATGCGACTTCTGATCAGTCCACCGTAGACTTCCGTCAGGACGGCACGGCCGACCACGTGGCCGCCCAGGGCAACGTGCATATCGTTACCGATGACGGAACAGACGTGCGTTCAAGCAACGCCTATGCGCAGCTGGACGAGCGAAGCAAGCTCAAACAGGTTCGGTTGAACGGCGGTCTGCTGCTGGTCGTGCATACCCAACCGAAACATAGTGCGAGCCAGTCCGCGCCGGATAATCTGCAGACGCTCCACGCAGACAGCAATGCCGGGATCCTGGACTTTGGGGCAGACAGCCGCCTGCAGCATGTGCAGTTGCTTAGAGCCGTATCCGTGGTGGATCAGCAGGTCGGACTGGTCAATGATCCACATGGTTCGGAAACGCGGGAGATGCGCTCTGCGAAGCTCGACGTCAGCTTTGCACCGGATGCCGAAGGCCGCTCGCAAGCAAGGAGCGCGCTTGCTACAGGTGAGGCACTGGTGACCATACACAGTATCCACGATAGCTCTGCGCAGCAGAGCACGACGCTCAAGGGCGATGAACTGTTTGCCACCCTGACCGAAGGGCACAAACTGTCTACGTTGCGTGCCGACGGCCACACCTACCTGCTCCAGCAAAGTCCGGGGGGAGTGAGCCAGACAGGCAACGCGGATGCTTTGACGGTGAAGTTTGCGCCTTTCGTGAGTACCGGCGTCAAGCAGGATGCTGCTTTGTCCCAGCAGCAGACGGCTTCATCTAAGACAGACGGCAGGGAAGGCAAGCGCAAAGATGTGCATACGGCTTCGCTGCTCGGCAGTCAGGGTGGCAGCCAGATTGAATCTGCAATGCAACAGGGTCATGCTGTCTTGGTACAACTGCAGCCTGCAACGGCGTCAGGTGCGCCGCCGGTGAAGACAACGGCGACGGCGGACATAATCAGGTATGAAGGTGCGACGGGAAAGATAAACCTGAGCGGGGGTTCGCCCAGGATCGAACAGGCAAGCTCCGAACAGGGAAGCGGGCCGACCGGCAGCGTCATCCAGCCCGGCACTGTCCTGACTGCAAGCGCTATCCAATTTAACCGGTTGTCCGGTGACGCAGATGCTACCGGAGGGGTCAAGGCGACGTATGATGGCAGCTCCGCTCAGCAAGGTGGTGCTGCCGGCAATGCCATCCACGTGATCGCCGATCACGCTTCTCTCGATCACTCGAAAGATGAAACGACTTTCTTTGGAACACCAAACGCGGATGCGCGCCTGTGGCAGGGTCCTAATGCCATCACCGCCCCTACCATCATTCTCGCCCGTGCCCGCCAATTGTTGATAGCACAGGGCAGAACGGTAAAAGCGACCTTCGCTGAACCCGCGAAAGGAAAGAGCAACGCCGCTGGAAAGCCCGCATCTTCTGCTGCTGAACCGACTGCTACAGCACCGATCCCCTCCGCGAATGGCGGTGTGATGCGCGTCACCAGCAGTAACCTTCTTTATTCCGGCGGGGAGCATAAAGCATCGTTCAGTGGCGGAGTATCTGCGCAGGATGCATCCGGAGTGCTCCACAGCAATGCTCTTGATGTTTACCTAGCGCCGGAGCAGACAGCGGCAGCCAAGAATGCGTCCTCCGGAAAGAGCAAAGCGGGGGGGATGCCTGCTCCCGGGGGACAGATTGATCACATCGTCGCGACTGGCCATGTTGACTTTGCCCAGGGCGGCAGAAAAGCTCTCGGCGATAAACTGGTATATACCGCGGACGACCAGCACTTTGTTTTGACGGGAACTGCGGATGCGCCGCCCCGTGTGACCGATTTGTTGCATGGTTCTGTCACCGGCGCTTCATTGATTTTCAACAATCACGATGATAGCGTCGTCGTAAGCCGAGGCCAGGCAGCCACCGCAACAGATACGCGTACAACCAAATAGAATCTTAGGGAGATGTAGCCCAAAGCGAGGGATATCGGCAGGCCTTCTTCCTATCCAGGTCAACTTCGATACCGGGGCAGGCCGCAGGTTCTTTCAAGTCTTTTACAGTCCCGATCCAGTGGTGGCATGCAAAAACTAATTGTCGATGAACTAGGGAAGGCCTACAAAGGGCGCCAGGTGGTGCGCGGAGTCAGCCTGGAGATTTCGCAGGGTGAGGTCGTCGGACTGCTGGGCCCGAATGGCGCCGGAAAGACGACCAGCTTTTACATGATTGTCGGGCTGATTGCCCCGGATTCCGGGCGCGTGTTGATCGACGACAAAGACATTTCCCGAGTACCGATGTATATGCGTGCCCGCCAGTATGGCATCAGCTACCTGCCCCAGGAGCCGAGCGTTTTCCGCAAGCTTACGGTGGAGGAGAACATTCTTGCCGTGCTCGAAGCGCAATCGATCTCATGGGAGATGCGTCGCGCCCGCACCGAGAAACTGCTTGACCAGTTGAACCTCGGCCCTATCCGCAAGACGCGCGGGTATGCGCTCTCCGGCGGGGAACGGCGGCGCGTCGAAATTGCCCGCTGTCTCTGTATCCAGCCCTCGTTTATCCTCCTGGACGAACCATTCTCCGGAATCGATCCCATTGCCGTGCTCGACCTGCAGGAGATTATCTTCGAACTCAAGGCCAGCGGCATCGGTGTGCTGATTACCGATCACAATGTCAGGGAAACGCTGTCGGTTACTGACCGTGCCTACATCATCAACGACGGCAGGATCTTTATGACGGGCACGCCGGATGTACTTGGCCGTGACCCTGAGGTGCGCCGGATCTACCTGGGAGAGGGCTTCTCCATGAATTAAAGGCTGTATGGCTCCGAAACAGACCAGATGTGCCCCGTTTCGGAACACACGTGACGAACGTACATCTCCAGACCACTCTCCGCTGTTGGTGGCAATTGCTCCGGATGTAGACTCGAACGTAAGAAATCTGATTTCAGAATAGTCAGGACGCGATGCCCTTCCTCCAACCCAAGCTCAGCCTGAAGGTCTCACAACGGCAGATCCTCACGCCGGGGCTGATGCAGATGGTCAGTGTGCTGGCACTGAACAAGCTTGAGTTGAAGGAGATGATCAATGCGGAGATTGTCGAAAACCCGGTTCTCGAAGAACTGGATGAGCATGTGCCTCTGCTCGATGATGTCGCGGGCAGGGAAGCGGAGCGGGAGCGACCGGCAGAAGAACAGGTTGCAGTCGCCGAAAGTTCGCCGGAAGAGCGCGATCCTTTTGCAGAGATCGATTTCGGCTCCTATTTTCAGGATTACCTTGACCCCGGTTTCCGCACCGGCAACAACTTCGAGTCGTATGACGACAAGCCTTCCTTCGAAAATTTTCTTTCGGTCCCGCAAAAGCTTGCCGACCATCTTTTCTGGCAGTTGGGTTCTCTCAACCTTTCGCCAGAACTTCGGGAAGCCGCCGAATATATTGTCGGTAACCTGAATGAAGACGGATACCTGATTGCCGGCGATGCCGAGCTGCTGCAGGGCTTTCTGGGCGAGAGGTCGGCCCCGATTGATCTGGCAGCAAGCGACGCCTCGGCTGAAGCAACTACGACAGATGGAGCTGACGATTTCGGCTCCGGGGCAACACCTGCCGCCATCGTGGATACAGTCCATGTGGAAGCCCGCGCTTTACTGCAGGAAGCACTGACAATCGTCCGCAGTCTTGATCCGGTTGGGACCGGCGCCAGTACGCTGCGGGAGTGCCTGCTGTTGCAGGTGGCTGAACGAAGACGGGAGTACGAGTTGATCTACGCTGCTCAACCTGCAGGCAGCGCCTCCGATCCTACGGCCGGTGCCGAGGAACAATCGCGCTCGCGTATGAAGCTGGCCTGTTTCGATGTCGCAGCTCTCATCGTTCGCGATCACCTCAGCCTGCTGCAGAAGCGCGATACGCGCGAACTGGCCAAGATTACCAACTGCAATGTCGCTGACCTGCAAGCTGCCATTGAGTTGATCCGGACGCTCGACCCGAAGCCCGGGCAGAGGTACAACCGATCGAGTACGCGGCTGATTGAGCCGGATGTTGCCTTCGTGAAACAGGGCGATGCGATCACTATCGTTTTGAACGAAGATGACATGCCTACCCTGCGGTTGAATCATGGTTACAAGAAGCTGTTGACCCAGGCCGGCACCGACAAGGACGTAAAAGACTACGTGAAGGAGCGCTACCGCTCAGCGCTGATGCTGATGCGCAATATTGAACAGCGCAAGAGCACAATCCTGAAAACCTGCGAAGCGATTATCCGCCGCCAGCCGGATTTTCTCGAGCATGGGGTTGAGGCACTCCGGCCCATGATGATCAAGGATGTAGCAGAAGAGATCGGCGTTCACCCTTCCACTGTCAGTCGCGCTGTTTCAAATAAGTATGTGCATACGGCGCAGGGAGTTTACGAACTCCGCTTCTTCTTTACCGAGGGCGTCAATGGACCGGAGGGCGCGGGCACGCCGTTGATGCTGCTTAAGCGCAAGGTAAAAAAGCTGATTGAGGAAGAAGATCCGCACAAGCCTCTGACAGACGACCATATCGCGCTGGTCCTGCGTGGCCAGGGCATCCGCGTCACCCGCCGTACTGTGGCCAAGTACCGTGAAGATTTGAACATCCCCAGTACGCATCAACGCCGGGTGCGCGCCTGAAAATGAAAGTTGGGCCGGCCGGCTACGGTCATCTGCCCAGTCGCCCTGATCAGATTTGCAAGGCCCTGCTGGTTAGGAAATTGCCTCTAGCGACAGCAGAAAAAGAATGCTCTATACTCGGTTCTCTTCTGTAATGAGTCGCATCTCTGTTCTATAGGAGGAATGACGATGCAGGTTGAATATACTGGGCGACAGGTGGCCGTAACTCCCGCACATCGATTGCTTGCCGAAGAAGGTCTCGGGCGAGTAAGCCATATCCTTGGAAAGGCCATTGGGGCACACGTCGTGCTGACTGCTGAGAAGTATCGGCAATCCGCTGAAGTGACGGTGCAGTCGCGTCATCATAGCCTGGTTGGCATTTGTGAATCGACCAGCATGGAGACTGCGCTACGCGACGCGATGTCGAAAGTCGAAACGCAGGCCAAACGTCTCAAGGAAAAGGTACGCGAAGCCAAGCGCCAGCCGAAAGAAGAAAAGTTGCTGCTGGAAGCTCCCTTGCGTCGCAACGGTGCCGCGGCCGTCGCCGGCAAAGTTGAGGCTATCGCTGCAAGCCGCAAGATCCCTGCTCAGCCAGTTACCCTGCATGCAGCCAGAACAAGCTACGAAGAACCGCACATCGTCCGCTCGCTTGACGCTGTTGCAGACCGGCCGATGACCATCGAAGAAGCTGTAAAGGAAGCAGAATTTCGCGACAAAGAGGTCTTTGTCTTCCGAACTCCAGTCGGCTCGTTGAACGTGCTGCACCGCAAACGCGATGGCAAGATGGAATTGATCGAAGCATCCTAGCCGCCTTCCTTGAAGAGGTTCTCATCGGAGATGGAGCCGCTCAAAGTTGAGGGCGCGCTCCTCTCCCGATGCTACGATGAGCCATGCCGCGCAAACCCTCAAGCCAAGGAGTGACGACGCTGGCGAAAAACCCCAAGTCATCCGGCGGTGCGCCGGTCACACGACGCAAGAAAATCGTCGAACCGGCTGCGCCGTTGCCGGCGGGTACCAAAGAGGTCGTCATCCTTACCGGCCTCTCGGGTTCAGGGAAGGCTTCCGCGCTCAAAGCCTTCGAGGATATGGGCTACTACGCTGTCGATAACATGCCACTGGAGCTGATCCCGAATTTTGCTGACCTGGTACGCCAGTCGGTCGAAATCACCCGGGCCGCACTGGTCGTCGATGTGCGAGAGGGGCAACGTCTCGATCGTTTTCCCGCCATGCTGAAGGATATTCGCAAGGTCCTGGCGACCACTGTAGTGTTCCTCGATGCTTCAGACCCTGCGCTCCTTCGCCGCTTCTCGGAAACCCGGCGCCCCCATCCCCTCGGTCGCTCGGAAACTGTCGTGAAGGCCATCAATGCGGAGCGTCGTATGCTCGAGCCTATCCGCAACGTGGCTGACCTGAGTCTCGATACCTCGAACTACAACGTGCACGAACTGCGCGCCTACATGATCAGCAAGTTCGAACGCGGCGATTCGGGCAGGAACGTGGTGGTGTCTTCCATCAGCTTCGGCTATAAAAACGGGGTCCCACTTGAAGCTGACCTGGTCTTCGATGTGCGCTTTTTGCCAAATCCCCACTTCATCCCGGAATTCCGCCCGCTGACCGGCAAGCACCCGAAGGTTGCGCGGTACGTGCGTGGCTTTCCGCAGACGAAGGAGTTTTTGGATCGAACGACGGAACTGCTCCTCTTCCTGCTACCTCACTACATCCAGGAAGGGAAGAGTTACCTGACGGTCGCATTTGGCTGTACAGGCGGCCAGCATCGTTCCGTGATGATTGCGGAAGAGATGAAAAAGCGACTGGCGAAAGAGGGTTACCGGATAAAAGTCTCCCACCGGGACATGCCGCGCTAATTGCAACAACGCCAGCTTCCCGGCAGATACCACTTTCATCTGCATCCCCCCTTGCCATCAGCCGGAGTTCGGCGCGCAGCGGAAGTACAATGACGGCAGTGCTGAAGCCGCTGCCCCAAATACGCTTTTCCGTTCCTTTTGACAGGAAGGGTCTGTGAAGCGACTACTGCGACTTCTGCGCTACGTTCGCCCTTATAGCCCGCAGGCGATCCTGTCTGTCGTCTTGATGGCTGCGGTTGGATTGCTCGACGCATTCCGTGTCATGCTCATCAAGCCAATCTTTGACCGGGTATTGAACCCCGGTGCACCCAGTCATGACATACAGCTTTTCTCCATTCCCCGCACGTCCATCCACCTGAATCTGCAGCAGCTTGTGCCGTCGTCTCTGCATAATGACTGGACCGTCGTCGGCTTCGCGCTCGTAGCCTCGACCGTGGTCAAAGGCCTGTGCGACTACGCCGGCACCTACCTCACCAACTATGCCGGGTTTGGGCTGATCACCGATCTGCGCGACGAACTGTACGAAGCCATTCTGCGACGCTCTGTCTCTTTCTTCCAGAAACATGCTACCGGAACCATTCTTTCAACGCTCATCAATGACATTGAGCGGGTGCAGTACGCCATGTCGGCGGTCCTGTCAGAGTTCCTGCAACAGGGTTTCACCTTTCTGTTCACGGCTGCACTGGTCATTGTCTATGGCGGCAAACTGGCCTGGGTACTCCTGATTTTTGTGCCCGTGGTGATTGGCTCAGCGCGCAGGATTGGCCGTCAGGTGCGGCAGACCACGCGGCGCGGTCAGGACAAGCTTGCCGAGATCCAGAACATTCTGCATGAGACGGTGACCGGCAACCGCATCGTCAAAGCCTTCAACATGGAGATATGGGAGACGCTGCGCTTCCAGGCAGCCGCCAAGCGTCTTTTCCGCGCCAACCTCCGGTCAGTGCGCGCACAGGCCTTGAGCTCGCCGCTGATGGACGTCATAGGAGCGGTCGCCATTGCCCTTCTTTTGCGTGTGGGACGAGCACAGATCAAAGACGGAGGCATGTCGGAAGGCACGTTCTTCGCCTTCATCGTCGCCGTGTTCAAGCTGTACGACCCCGTGCGTAAATTTGCAGCGTTCTACAATAACTTTCAGCAGGCTCTCGGGGCTTCGTCCGCGATCTTCGAGTTTATGGATGACGAAGATGATGTGCTTGAGAAGCGCGGCGCTTTTACGCTGCAGGGCTTCAAGGATACGATCCAATTGCAGGACGTCAGCTTCCGTTATAACGCAGAAGATGGCGAAAAGCGCGTTCTCGAGAAGATCGATTTGACGATCCCGCGCGGTGAAGTTGTCGCGCTGGTAGGTCCGAGTGGTGCAGGTAAGTCGACCCTCGTGAACCTGATTCCGCGATTCTTTGATGTAACCGAGGGCCGCATCCTGATCGACGGCCATGACCTGCGTGATGTCAAGCTGGAAAGCCTGCGCAAGCTGATCGGCAACGTGACGCAGGAGACGATCCTGTTCAACGACACGGTGCGCAACAACATTGCCTACGGGCGACCGGATGTCGCGCTGGAGCAGGTACAGTCTGCGGCGCAGGCTGCGCTCGCGCATGATTTTATCGAGCGACTGCCGGAGAAGTATGACACCATCATTGGCGAAAAAGGCTTCCGCCTATCAGGCGGCGAGCGGCAGCGGCTGGCCATTGCACGCGCACTGCTCAAGAATGCGCCCATCCTTATTCTGGATGAAGCAACGTCTTCGCTTGATCTCGAAAGCGAGTCGCTGGTCCAGGCTGCGCTTGCCAACCTGATGCAAGGCCGCACATCGTTGGTTATCGCGCACCGCTTGTCGACGGTGAGGCGGGCGACGCGGATCGTCGTCATCGAGAGTGGACGAATCTCTGATATCGGTTCGCATGAACAGCTGTTGCAGACATCAGCCACGTATCAAAGACTGTATCGGTTACAATTTGCGGATGGCGACCGGTCCAGTGATGCCGGAGCGATGGATCTGGCAATAGCCGTCGAGGAGCAAGCGTGAGCACAGCAGCACAGCAGTCCGGGCCCGTGACCGTTGCCGGCGGCCAAAGACCAGCAACAGCGACGCCTGTTCAACCGACGCCCGTCCGATCGATGCCTATCCAATCGATGACCGGTTTTGCCCGGATCGCGGGGGAGGTAAGTGGAGAGGACGGGGCATCGGCTGCAAGCTGGACACTCTCAGTCAAGAGCGTGAACCACCGCTTTCTCGATCTGCACCTGCGGCTGCCAGGCGGCATGGATGCACTTGAAATGCAGTTGCGGCGGGTGCTGAAAGAACGTGTTGCGCGCGGTCATCTTGAAGTGACGCTGGCATGGGAGCAGACTGCTGCAGTCGAGACCACTGGCTACGACAAGGAACTGGTAGCCCGCTATTTGGCTGCCTTCCGCGATGTGCAGCAGCAGTATGAGCTCAAGCAGGAGCCTGATCTGAATGCCATCCTGCGACTTCCCGGCGTCTTCAAGTCAGGTGTCACTGCGGTGAACGTGAGCCGTCGTGAAGGAGTTCTGGAAGGGCTGGAAGCTAGCGTGCTGGGCCGGGTGGAAGATGCTCTCGATGCTTTGACTGTCATGCGGGAAACGGAAGGCGCGGCCTTGGCAGGCGTGCTGCTTTCATCTCTTGATCGCCTGGAGCGGGACATCGAGAGTGCGTCCCAGTTGCGCGGAACAGTGCAGCCCGCTCACTATGAACGGCTCCGTGCGCGCATGGCTGAGTTGCTTGCTGACATGACAGATGGCGCTATGGACAAGAACCGTTTGCTGCAGGAAGCCGCACTGCTGGCCGACCGTAGTGACGTGGAAGAAGAGTTAGCCAGGCTGCGCGTGCATATCGAACACTTTCGTTCCTTATTGCGTGCCGGCGGAGAAATGGGTAAGAAGCTCGACT
>CAZZXL010000101.1:1722-19101 GCA_964658035.1 uncultured Acetobacteraceae bacterium | reverse complement strand
ATGCCGGCAATCGGCTCCTTGCTGAACTGGCCGATGCGATAGGAAAGGGCCCCCAGCAACTTGCCGTCAATGTAGACGGGACTACCGCTCATCCCGGCAACGACGCCGGTGTATTCCGGCTTGCTGCCCTGCAAACGAGCAAGAATCATGTCGCGGTCAGGCCCGAGGGCGTTGCGCAAGACCCCGAGGATTTCGACCTGCATAGCCTCGGGCTGTGTGCCCTCAAATACGGTGTAAGCCACGCCATGCAGTCCGCGGTGGACCTGCGCCAGGGGAAAGTAGCCATCCGGAGTGGTGGGCGAGAGCGTAGGGGCCGGGGATGGCGACGCTTGCCCCAAGGCCGCCGCCACCATGACGCCAAAAGAAAAAAGGCCTGCTATCCATCTCGAAGCTTCTACGCGCATAGGCACGTCTCTTAGAGTAACAATTGAGAGTGCCGAGTGCCCGGTCAACCCTTTACGGCCAGGCGCGCGGCAGCCACGGGATGGGAGAGCCGGCATAGAATTGGCTCGACCTGAGCGCTCTCATGTAGTTTGAGGATTGTATGCAGTCAGAGCTTTGCCCAACTTTCGCGTTTCACAGGACGTCTGCACGCCTTCTGGTTGCTGCCATGCTCTTCTGGCTGGTGACGCCGAATGTATCGCAGGCGCAGCAGACGCCGCCGGCCACCACCCCTAACCAGCAGAACGTTCCGCCTGCGCCCCCGGCAGACACCCCCGACCAGGGTCCGACGGATACCAACGGGACCATCGTCATCCCCAAGAAAAATCCTGACAACGCTCCGCCGCCGCCACCTGCCCCGGCCGAGCCGAAGGTCAAAAACCCGGCCGGCCTGGAAAACTACTCACTTCGCGTCGATGTGCCGGTCGTCAATGTGGATGTGGGCGTCATGCTTGAAAAGACCCACCAGTTTGTTCCCAACCTGAAGCAGGAAAACTTCCGTATCTTTGAAGACGGCGAGCCGCAGAAGGTGGTCAGCTTCAGCCGTACCCAGGCGCCGATTACCGCTGTTCTGCTCTGCGAGTTTGCTTCGACCAACTATTACTTCATCTATGACATGCGCAACGCGGCCTACTCGTTCGCTCAACAACTGCGGCCGGATGATTACGTAGCCGTGGTCACCTATGACATGCACACCCAGATCCTGACCGACTTTACGCAGGACAAGCGCGTTGTCATGCAGTCGCTGAATCAGCTCATGATCCCGGGCTTCCGCGAGACCAACGAATTTGACGCGCTCTACGAAACCCTGGATCGCCTGACCCGGATTGAAGGACGCAAGTACATCATCCTGGTGTCGTCGGGGATCGATACATTTTCAAAAATCAACCTCGACAAGATATTGCAGAAAGTCAAGACCACGCCGAACGTCACCATCTTTACCGTCGGCACGGGCGGCGCGGCACGCATCACCGGCAATGCCCGCCAGGGGGGCATGTTCGGTCCCAAGGGTATCGATTACCTGCAGGCTGATAACGAACTCAGCACCTTTGCCCGGATGACCGGCGGCCAGTCCTTCTTTCCACGCTTCGAGGCGGAGATGCCGGAGATTTTTCAGCAGATCAACGCTTCCATCCGCAACCAATATGCGATCTCGTACACCCCCAGCAACCCGCGCCAGGATGGGACTTATCGCAAGATCCGAATCGAACTGGTAGACGGGGAAGGCAAGCCGCTGCAGATGCAGGATGAGAAGCACCACAACCTGAAGTACGAAATCGTTGCCCGCGATGGGTACCGCGCGAAAAAGGAAGTGGAGTAGTTTGGCGGACGAACAGTCCGCGTGCACGTACGTGCTGCTCGCAGGCCTGCCGGGCACGGGAAAATCGACCCTGGCACAGGCTCTAGCCGATGGCCTCAATGCTCTCGGCCATAACAGTGTCATTCTGAACAAAGACGCCGTACGGGCAGCGCTTTTTCCCGGCGACGCAACGGATTACTCCGAAGCTCAGAACGCACTCTGCATCGATGCCATGCTGGCTGCAGCAGAGTACCTGAGATTCATGGTTAATCCACCTCGATTCCTCTTCTTCGACGGGCGAACGTTCTCACATGCTGCGCAGATCGAGCACGTCGTCAGTGCCGCTGAAAGGCCGGGAGCGCGATCAGACTGGCGCATCCTGCACCTCGTCTGTACCGACGAAGCGGCCGAGCGGCGCCTCACCTCAGCCGAGCATCATCCAGCGGCAGATCGCAGTTTCGCTCTCTACCGCAGGCTGAAGAAAACATTCGAGCCTATCTTTCGGCCGCATCTGCTTCTCGACTCGACCCTGCCTCTCGAAGCGTCGGTTGCTGCCGCCCTTTCGTATCTTGTCGAAAGTCCTCGGCCTCCCGAGAAAGGCAGATTACGCATCCTACCGGCTAAGGAGTTCAACATGGATAAATTTGCAATCTGGGCGCAGATGGAAGCCAAGCCCGGCAAAGAAGCCGAAGTCGAAGAATTTTTGAAGTCCGCACAACCGCTGGCGGAGGCGGAAGCCGGTACCACCACCTGGTACGCATTGAAGATCGGCACGTCCAGGTACGGCATCTTCGACACGTTTGCGGATGAAGATGCCCGGAAAGCCCACCTGAACGGCGAGATCGCCAAGGCCCTCTTCGCCAAGGCCAAGGACCTCTTTGTGAAAGAACCTGAGGTGGATACGCCGACGATCCTGGCTGCGAAAGCTCCTGGCGCGTAGAGGCTTCTGCCGGCAGGTACCGGCCGATCCTGAAGAAGGAAAATCCCTCATAGCTATAATGGCCATGAGGGATTTTTATGCGCACGGTGAACATTGCCGAGTTGAAGAACCGTTTGAGCACCTACCTCAATTTTGCCAAGGCCGGTGAAGAAGTCATTATCCGAGATCGGAACAAGCCGGTCGCCCGCCTGGTGCCTTATGTGGCGGCGGATGCCAGTGAAGAAGAGCTGGAACTTGTGGCGAAAGGCCTGATGCGACTGCCCCGAAAGGCTTGGGACATCGCGGCTCTTCGGAAGATGCCGCAAACTAGGGACATTGGAAACCAGGGAACACAGGCGGTGATCGAAGAGCGGAACGAAGGCTGGTGAACCGCACTGTTGGTTATTGGGACACGAGCGCTCTCGTCCCGCTATGCACCCGCCAGGCGAGGAGCCCGGAGGCCGAGAGTCTGGCAGAAAAGTACCTTGCCATCGTCTGGTGGGCGTCATCCGTTAAGATAAACAGTGCCATCGCGAGACTGGCTCGTTCTGGTGAAATAGATCAGGTGGAAGTGCGCATTGCATTGGATCGCCTGGCTACTATCTCCGCTGGTTGGCGAGAGATTCTTCCCAGCGAAGAAGTCAAAGACCATGCGCAGCGGCTACTCTACACCTATCCACTCCGCGCGGCCGACAGTCTGCAACTTGCCGCTGCCATGGTCTGGTGCCGAAACAAACCATCGGGCCGGACCTTCATCTGCAGCGACGCACGCTTGGGCGAAGCTGCATCGCAAGCTGGTTTCACTGTTCTTCATCCCTGATCGCCGCCTCAGTAAAGACCAGCTCAGATGACTTGTTGCTTTGGTGTTTCCTGACATCTTCCAGAGGGACTCGTCTTGTTGAAAAGGCCAGCCAACATCTCTTTCGCTCTACACCTTCAGGTAATTTGCTTTAGCCAAATAGGAACTCTTTCGTCCGCAATTCCTTAATTACATCGCGCAGCTTGGCCGCTCGTTCAAACTCGAACTTCTTTGCTGCTTCGCGCATCTCTGTTTCCAGCTTGGCCACGAAATCCTCCAGGTCGTGCTGGTCCTTGAACTCGGGGATCTCCTGTTCCTGCTCTGTCATGTCGGCGTATTCGGCTTTAAGTATCTGTGCCAGTGACATATCCGTTGGCCGGATGATTGATGTCGGCGTAATGCCGTGTTCTGTATTGTGGGCTTCCTGCACCGCGCGCCGCCGCTCTGTCTCATCAATCGCGCGCCGCATGGAGTCTGTCATCTTGTCCGCGTAGAGAATGGCCCGCCCATTCACATTACGCGCAGCACGGCCCATGGTCTGGATCAGCGAGCCCTGCGAGCGCAGAAAACCTTCCTTGTCCGCATCGAGGATCGCTACCAGCGAGACCTCCGGAAGATCGAGTCCTTCGCGCAGCAGGTTGATGCCGATCAATACGTCGTACTCGCCTTTGCGCAGATCGCGCAGCAGGCGCACGCGTTCCAGCGTCTCGATTTCGGAATGCATGTAGCGGCACTTGACGCCGACCTCGGTATAGTAACCGGCCAGGTCTTCAGACATTCGCTTGGTCAGCGTTGTCACCAGGACGCGCTCGTTCTTCAAGACCCGGTCGCGAATTTCTGCGAGCAGATCGTCAATCTGGCCGCGGATGGGCCGGATTTCGACGATAGGATCAAGCAGTCCGGTCGGGCGAATGATCTGCTCGACCACTACACCGGCGGACTTCGTCAACTCATAGGGCCCAGGCGTCGCCGACACATAAATCATCTGGTTGACGCGGGCTTCGAACTCTTCAAAGCGCAGCGGCCGGTTGTCGGTTGCGGACGGCAGACGAAAACCATAATCCACCAGGTTCTGCTTGCGTGAGCGGTCGCCATGCCACATGCCATGCAGTTGCGGCAGCGTGGCATGGCTTTCATCGATGAAGACGAGAAAGTCGCGTGGGAAATAATCGAGCAGGGTCGGTGGCGGCTCACCCGGGAGCCGTCCGGAAAAGTGGCGTGAATAGTTTTCGATGCCATGGCAGTAGCCGACAGATTTGATCATCTCCAGGTCAAAACGGGTGCGCTGATGAATGCGCTGCGCCTCGACCATGCGGCCCTGGCTCTCGAGTTCTTTCTCCCACGTCTCCAGCTCTTCGAGAATGGAATCCATTGCCGTCTTTTTGCGTTCGGGCTGGACCACGTAATGGCTCTTGGGGTAGATCGGCAGCCGCGCATACTTCTGTTTTACCGTGCCGAAGAGTGGATCAATCTGCGAGAGTCCATCAATCTCATCCCCGAACAACTCAATGCGATAGGCCATTTCATCGTAGGTGGGAAAGACCTCGATCACGTCGCCGCGCACGCGAAAAGTGCCGCGACGAAAATCGGCTTCGTTGCGTTCGTAAAGGATTTCGACCAGCCGCTTGGTAATGTCTTCGCGCCGGATTTTCTGGCCTTTTTCAAGCATCAGCAGCATGCCGTAATAGGCCTCGGGCGAGCCTAGACCGTAAATGCAGCTGACGGACGAAACGATGATCGCATCGCGCCGTTCGAAGAGCGACCGCGTTGCTGAAAGGCGCAGTTTGTCCAGCTCTTCATTGATCGTGGCTTCCTTCTCAATGTAGAGATCGCCCGAGGGAATATAGGCTTCCGGCTGGTAGTAGTCGTAGTAGGAAACAAAATATTCGACCGCGTTGTTCGGGAAGAACTGCTTGAACTCGTGGAAGAGCTGCGCGGCGAGGGTTTTATTGTGGGCCAGGATCAGCGCCGGCCGGTTCAACTCCTGGATCACCTTCGCCATGGTGAAGGTCTTGCCGGAACCGGTCACGCCAAGCAGGGTCTGGTGTTGTTCGCCGGCGCCGATGCCATCCAGGAGCTCGGCAATGGCGCGTCCCTGGTCCCCCTGCGGCTGATAGTCGCTTACTAATTGAAAATCCGTCATCGCGTTACCTTCATGGTACAAGGCATTGCGACAGTCGTCTCAAAGGCTCATGGAGGCATGATGGCTGGAAGGAGTTGCGTCAGCTTCAGGGATGGGACGAGGACCCCGGTTCAGCGTGCAGGCGGCACGTAGTAGACCGGCACGCGTCGACGGAACAGCGCAGAGATCCCCCAGATAATTCCGCCGATGACCAGCAGTGGAATGGCGAAGATGATCGCAGGAAAGATGACCTCGCTCTGACTGGTATGGGCTTCCGCACTCTTGCGCAGGTTACCGCCAAACACCACCAGGTCGCCGTTAATATTCGCCGCATCATTCAGCAGGACGTCGCCGCCAAAGGAAACGACATCGCCGGAGATGGCACTGTCCGTCTTGACGCCGCCGAAGAAGGTCACGACATCACCATTGATCTTGCCATGGGCTTCTATAGAACAGAAGAAGCACACGGCATCGCCGATGCTCTCTCCGTCGCCGACGACAATGGGATTGCCGAAGCTGACGCGGTCCTGCCCATCATTTGCATAGGCCGACGGCGCTGCCGCAATCAACCCGGCTAGCAGCGCAAGGAGCAGAACGACAGGAAACGCAACGTGCTTTGAACGCATGAAGAACCCTCTCAACGTCATACGGCAGCGGAAGCATGAAGGTTCCTCAGTTTCCGTCAGAAGAACAGGTTACAGCAGGGCTGCCGCCCAGTCGTGGGGAGTATCGACCAGGCAGTCCGGCGCGGCATACTCCAGTGTGTGCGGCGAGAGCCCGAATTTGCATCCCAGCCCCCATGCGCCCGCATTGCGTGCCGTCAGGATATCGACATCAGTATCGCCGATCATCAGCGTCTCTTGCGGCCGCACGCCGGCCTCGGCAATCAGCGTCAGCAAACCTTCAGGATCGGGTTTCTTGGTAGGAAAACTGTCGCCGCCATAGACCTCGAAAAAGTACGGCCGCAAGTGCAGTGCCTCGCAGATCTCGCGTGCAGGGTTAACCGGCTTGTTGGTCAGCACGGCCATTTTGAGTGCCGTCCCGTGACGCGCCCGCAATGCTTCGAGCACATTGAACACGCCATCGTAGACATACGTGTGGTCAAGCTTGTGCTCGCGATAGTAGTCAAGGAAATAGGCGACAGCCCCGTCGACAAAGGCTTCGTCTGCAGGATCACCGAGGGAACGCCGCACCAGCATGGTTGCGCCATCGCCGATGAAGCTGGCAATCACGTCTTCCGGCAGGATGGCGCGGTGGAAATGCCGCAGCATGGCATTGATCGAAGCAGTCAGGTCGGCACGCGAATCAATCAACGTGCCGTCCAGGTCAAATACCAGCAGCTTTAGCTTGTCTTTTGGAATGGTGCGGGCAATATGCAGCACACTGCCAGTGTAGCCCACCACGCACCGGATGAACGCTTGGCCCAGCCAACAGCTAGGAGTGTAAGACCAGGGAGCGCGCGAAATCAAAAGTCTACGATGCGCAAGTTAAAAATAAGCCGACTTCGCGAGACTAAAGAACTTGAGAAGGAGCCTCTTGGAACACGATTGTGTATCCGTCGGGATCTTCGACGCTGAAGATCTTGAGGCCATACGGGGCAACCTTCGGAGGGTGTGCCTTTAAACCTCTATTTGTGAGTTCTCGGTATGCATGCTCCACATCTGAGCAGCCGATGTAAAAAGCAGCACTCCTTGGTGTCTTCTCTGGAGGTGTTGGTGGGCGCTCGTTCGAATCGTACTGCGTGTTCAGCATGATTTCGGCGGACCCAAATCGAAGCCACATCCAGTGAGAGAACCTGCCCTCCGCGGTTTCGACCTCAGGGGAGGTCGAGACGACAGTGAATCCTAACGTATCCCGGTAGAAAGCGAGCGAGCGGGGCATGTCAAACACGCCGATCAACGGCGTCAGACCCAACGGTAAGAAGCTCATCGGACTTGAACCTCAGGTTCATGCTTGAACAACGTAGGTGAAGCATAAGCCTTAGCGCGCTTACATAGAAGATTTCTCGATAGCTGTGCTTTTTAAGTCCTGGTAGCGCTGTTATCGGAACGTTCGGCCCAATACTCTTGTCGGGAACACGGTCGAAACAAAACTGCAAAACCCTCTTCAAACGTAAGAAAAGCGCTCAAAAGAGCGCTTTCATCTTTCATCTTTCATCTGCGAGCGGTTTCTAGTGGATGCGGATGTCGCCTGAGCCGGTCTCCGCCTTGATGCTGACGCCGCCGCCGTTGATATCGCCGGTTACGTGATGCTTATCCAGGCTGCCGTGCATGGTGATGCCCTGCGCAGTCGTGATCGAACCGGAAGCTGACTCGGCATCGAGTGTCGCAGGGGAACCGCCAATGCTAAGTTCAATTGAACCGGAGCCCGTGTCAAGCTTCCAGCTGTCACCCGGCTTGCCCGTCACCTTGATATCGCCCGATCCGGTTTCTGCTTTCAGGCGGCCGTCCACGCCTTCGAGGTGAATGCTGCCCGACCCGGTTTCGGCCGTGACCATGCCGCTCTTCGCAAAGGCTACGTGAATATCGCCCGACCCGGTTTCCAGCGCAGAATCACCCGTCACATTGTTAGCTTCAATTTCGCCTGACCCGGTCTCAAGTTTGCTGGCGATGACCCCTGAAACCTTGATATCGCCCGATCCAGTGCTCGCCTTCCAATGGGAGGAGTAGGGCGCGGTAATTTCGTAATCGATGGCCACATGACGGTAGGGTCCGTCATTTTTGCTGCCGATGCGCAGGCTCGATCCCGACAGCTCAATCGGCGGATTTGCCTCGACTTGCTTCACCTCATCGTCGGTGCCGCTGCCCATCCAGCCATGGTTCGCATGGACGTGGCCAATGATGTGCACTTCATTGCCTGAGCCGGGGATGATATGGATAAAACCCGAGCCGGTGTTCACCGACGCCATCAGGCTAGCGCTCGCGGTCAGCGTCTTTTCAAAACGGCCTTCCGCGGCATACACCGCCGTTGACATCATCACGGGCACTGCCAGAATGGCAGCTGTCCTTGCAATCCTGCGAAGCTTCGTAGTCATAACAGGTACTCTCCGTCGACCAAAATTATTGTGCCAGCACTACTTTGTCTCCACTTTTGAGGCCGGCCAGGATCTCTGTTTTACTTCCATTCGAGATGCCTGCCGTCACATCCACGCGGCGCATGCCGTCTTTTGCCTTCGTGTCAGGTACATTCACGAATGCTTTACGCAGCGGGTCGTAATTGATGGCCTGCTCCGGCACGACCAGCGCGTTTTTGTGCTCCAGGTTAATGATCTCTGCGTTGGCTGTCATGTTCGCTTTGATCTCTCCATTCGGATTATCAATCGACACGCGTACAGAAAATGTCGTGACGTTGTCTTTTTCTACGCCTAAAGGGGCGATTCTTGTCACTTTTCCGTTGAATACGCGTTCCTTGAATGACTCGATGCGGATCCTCGCCGGCTGACCCATGTATACGGCCGCGATGTCCGCTTCATCCACTTTGCCGTCCACGTACACCTGCTTGATATCGCCCAGCGTCATGACCTTGGTTGCGCCGGAACCGAGTACCAGGATGGAACTGACAGCGTCGCCCAGTTCCACATCGCGAGAGAGGATGACGCCATCCATCGGCGAGGTGAGCGTGGTGTAGCTCAGCTCTTCTTCCAGCTGCTTCAGGCTTGCCTGGCTTTGGGCGACCTGCGCCTGGGCCTGGCTGAGCTTGGCCGTATCGACGGCAATTTCCGCCTCGGCCACATGCTGCTTGTTCAGCATGGAAAGATAATCGCGGTTGGCATTGTCCAGCGCCTGCTGCGAGACGATCCCGTCCTTCATCATTTCCTGGTTGCGATCCAGGGTCGTCTTGTACATGGGCAGATCGGGTGCCTGCGCGTCTACCCTGTCATGCTGGATGTTGGCCGCCGCCGACTTGACATTCGCTTCCGCCGCCTGCAACTGCGCCCGCTGCGCTTCCACCTGGGCCTCGATCTCCTGGCGATCGAGCACGGCCAGCACCTGCCCCTTGGCGACTTTAGCGTTTACATCGACGAGCAGTTTTTCGACAATGCCGCTGGCCTTGGACTTCAACTCGACTTTGGTAATGGGCTCGACCTTGCCGGTCGCGACGACGCTCTTGGCAATATCAGAACGCGTGACTTCCGCCAACCGGCTGGCATCGATCTTCGTTCCGCTACCGTGCGCAATCTTCACTGCTACCGCGGCAACTACCACGATGACCGCCAGAATTGATCCCCACATCCACCAGCGCTTTTTCTTCCGTTGTGCTGCCACGTAACGCTCCCCCGGGCCCGAAACTTACCTCTACGAGGTTAAGCTTATGCGAGCCGGCACTGTTGCTGCTGGGAAGTACGCAAGTCGATCGCCGCAAGTTCCCAACAGCATGTGGAAGCTTGTTTGCGGTGCAAAGATGGAACGATTGCGCGATCCTGCGTATTTGGTCGATAGACCATCGGCTCGCGGGAGAGTAGTGTTCTGTTCAGATCAGGACACTTGGTCCAAAACCGGACGCCTGCCTGCAAGCGCCACTACGAATAAACGAATGCGATGGGCGCCGGGCCGGTGCTGCCGGCGCCCAGGCAACGGATCGCGCGATTGGAAGACCGCGTGCTGCCATGGCCTGGAGAAGCGAATGACCAACACCCCGACGATGAACAGTACTCCCATCATGAAGCAGTTTGAATCCTTCCGGCTCGACCTTTCCAATGAATGCCTGTGGCAGGATAAGCAGCAGGTAGCCCTGCCGCCCCGGACCTTTGCAGTCCTACGCTACCTGGTAGAAAATCCTGCCCGTCTCGTCACTCATGATGAACTGCTCGAAGCCTTGTGGCCGAACACCTATGTGCAGCCGCAGGTACTGCGCACCTACGTACTGGAGCTGCGCAAGGTGCTCGGGGACGATGCTGCCCAGCCACGGTTCATCCAGACTCTTCCCAAGCGCGGGTATCGTTTTATCGCCCCGGTCCGGGATTGGACCAAAGGGGAGGGGACCGGGACGGAAAGGAGCACGGTGCCTGGCACGGGTGCCGCCAAAGCTGTCAGCCTGGCGGGTCGTGAGAAGGAACTGGCACAGCTGATGGCACAGGTAGGTACGGTTACACAGTCGGAGCGCCGGACCGTCTTCATCACCGGTGAGGCAGGGATTGGCAAGAGTGCGCTGGTCGAAGCTTTCAGCCAGCAGGCTGTGGCTGCGCGGGAATTGAGCGTGGCACGGGGGCAATGCGTGCAGGGGTTTGCCGGCCGGGAAGAATATTACCCGGTGATGGAAGCCCTGGGCCAGCTCTGTGCCTCGCCTGATGGGGGCCGGGCATGTGAGGTCCTGGCCAGACTGGCGCCGGCGTGGCTGTCCACATCACGGCAGATACCACAACCAGGCGCGATTGCCGACAGGATGCCCGGCGACCTGTGTTCCGCCCTCGAAGAATTGTCAGCAGACAGAGCGCTCATCCTGATTTTCGAAGACTTGAACTGGGCGGACCAGGGTACCCTTCACCTGATCTCGGCACTCGCCCGGCGGCGCGCCCCGGCCAGGCTACTGCTGCTTGCAACCTTCCGGGCGCAGGCCCTTGCTTCGGAAGATCCTCTTAAGGCACTCAGGCAGGATCTGCTGATGCGTCGTTTGTGTGAAGAAATCGCGCTGCAGCCGCTTACCAAGGAGGCTGTGCGTGAACTCCTGACGAAGCAATTGCAGCAGGCCGCGCTCCCGAAGGGGCTGACCAGCTTCGTGCACCAGTATTCCGAGGGAAATCCGCTCTTTGCCATCGCGCTGCTTGAGCATTTGCGGGCGGAGCGCAGCCTGGTATGTGATCAGAAGGACGGCATGGCAGTCTGGAAAGAACGCACGCCTTTCCACGAAATGGAAGACCGTGTGCCGAGCGGCCTGGCGCAGATGATCGAACTCGATATGGATTGCCTGGCCCAGGCCGATCAGCGTCTGCTTGAAGCGGGAAGCATCATGGGCGTTGCCTTCCCCGTTTGGTCGGTAGCAGCAGCGCTCGGTATGGATGAAGATGAAGCGGAAGAAGCTCTCGACGCGCTGGCCCACCGTCTGTACTTCCTCGATCGTGCCGGGCAGGATGAACTGCCGGACGGCGGACGCTCGTCATTCTATGTTTTTGCCCACGGGCTCTATCGCGACGTGATCTACCGGCGGCAGTCAGAATCCCGGCGCGCGCGATGGCACATCAGGATAGCGGAACGGCTTGGTCAACTGTTTCAAGCGGAAGGCTGGCGCGTTGCCCGTGAGGTGGCCTATCACTACGAGGCTGCATCCAGTTGGCCGCATGCTATCGAAGCTCTGCATGCTGCTGCCGGCCACGCTCTTGAGCGTGACGCCTGCGCGGCGGCAGTTGACCTGTTGGAGCATGCGCTGCGGCTTGCTGAAAAGCTGCCAGCCAGCCAGCCTGGCCAGTGGCCTGAGCAGCTTCGACGTCAGTTGGCCGGGGCGCAGGAGGCGTTCGTCCTGCAAAAAACCGCCCAGTATTCCTCGTCCGCAACGTCTTTTGAAAGCTCCACAGTTTCCAGACAGTAACTCGACACCTTTGTTTCTTGAGACCGCTAGTGTTCATTCCGTAGGCAGGAGGAACACCAGATGAGAAACATACTTTCCAGACTCGTTGTAATGTCCACCGTCGTAGCAGCATCTTTCGCAACCAACGCCGCCATGGCAGAAACCAGGCTGCAGGTACCGTTCAGCTTTACTGTTGGCAGCCAAAACTGGCCCGCCGGGATCTACCTCATAGAAAAAACCCAGGTCAATGACACTGTCGTCTTGCAGAGCAGCGATTCTCAGAGGAGCGTCAGTTTATCGCTGGCTCCCGGCGATCCTGCCCCCAACGACAGTCGCATCATGCTGACCTTTACGGAAGACCACGAAGCCCACGCATTGAAGTCGCTCCAGTACGGATCGAAGGTCGGGAAGATCCACAGAAAGAGTGACGAGCAGAACGAGCGTCTGCCGGTACGCATGGTGCAGGGTCAGTAATGAAGTTGTCGCATTACAGCAGGGCGCATCTTGCGTACCAGGCAGGCCGGAGTTCCTCCTGAGAAGTTTTCCAACGACAATATTCCGGCGAAGGGCCGTCACAGTTTGACGGCCCTTCGCAAATTGGATCAACAAACTAAGAAATTACCTGATGCGATGGTGTTTCTGGCTGCTACAGGTTGGCATTTTCCTGGCGAAAAGAGCCGTGTTGATCGTATCTTCGCTCTACACCTTCAGGTAATCTGCACTACCGCATGCTTCAGTCAAACTGCTGCAGGCTCTGCCAGTCTGCGCTGAATGGCTTCCTGCGACCGCGACACAGATAGATATCCATATGCCAGGCCAGGGCGTATTCATCGTGCATGGAACCAACCTGCTCCACTTCCCGGTACTGGTTCAGCAGTTGCTGCCGGGTTTCTCTCGTGACCACAATCATCACGGCACCGGTTTCTGCCTGAGGGCCCCATACGAAGAAGTTGTTATGGCCGCTGATGGCAAAGGGAAGGCCGCGCCCCTTACCCAGGAAATTAATGGCGCTGGCCGTATTCCAGTCCCCACAGAAAATGCCGGCCTGGGCCCGCTCGGCCGGTGAAAGACTGGTATAAACGCGGGTCACGTCATCGGTAAGTTCCTGCCAGCCAAAGCGCAAGGCGTAGAAGCCGGGGAAGACCTGCCGGGTGTTGCGCGGATGTTGAATGACGTTCTTCAGCGCAGCCACTTTGAGCCACGCATCGGGGGTGATCATGGGGATCATCAACGGCAGCAAGGCAATTTCAAACGTAAACATTCCCGCGAGATACGCATTGGCCACCCACCGCCTGACAGGTGTGACCATGAACTGCTCAATGGCTACGCCGCCGGCTGCGAACAATAACGGGTAGATCGGCGTCAGGTAATAGTCTTTACTGCGCAACGCCATCATCAGGACCAGGAAGATGAGGTATGTCCAGCCCAGAAAACGGAAGCGCGTGGAAGTTTTGCCCGCGAGCAGCCACAGGAGACCTGCAGCCAGGAGCGGTACCGTCACAATGCCCACAAGCAAGCCCTGATGTGGCACAAACGTGCGGATAGAAGTGTGCCGGGCAACAGTCGCGTTATGCAGGAAGTGGTACATCGCCCAGCCATGGTGGGCCTGCCAGAGCAGCAGCGGCAACACCAAGGCCAGGGTGATAGCTGTGCCCAGAAGTGCTCCCGCGGAACGCAGGACTTTCCGCTGGCGCGTTGCCAGCAGGCCCAGCAGCAGCGCTGCCAGAAAGAACGCCATGGACGGCTTGTTTTCACAACCGATGCCGGCGGCGGTTCCAAAAAGCACCCACCAGCGATGGCCATGTCCCTTTACAATCTGCACGATCGCGATGATGGCGGTCATCCAGAACACCGACTCGAAGGAGCCCATCGACAAAAAACTATCGATGGCCAGGAATAAAGGGCAGAGCAGCACCGACGCCAGGGCGAGTAGCTGTCCGCGCCGTCCTGCCCCGAGCTGCAATGCCAGGACGCCTGTCAGCACCAGCTTGGCTGCTCCCGCCAACGCCGCGAACATCCGGATGCCTACCAGGGACGTGCCGAACAGCAACATCGCCAGCCGAGCCTGCAGGGCGACGATCGGCCCATGGTCCACGTATGCCCAGTCCAAGCGCTCTCCGCAAAGCAGGTAATACATTTCGTCGGTGAAGTAGCCCCAGCCCAGGTGCGCCTGCAACACATTGGAGACGACATGGAGAAGCAATTTAATCAATGCGAAGAACAGCGACAGTTTCAGCATGCCGGCGAAGCGGCTGTCAGCAGTTGTCCCACTGCCTGCTGCGTGTGCGGTGTTAGGCACGTGGTCTTTGAATTCCCTCACCGCTTCGGGCGAGCGAGTTTTCCTGCCGGCGGCCAAAACGAGGTCAGAGGGGATCAAGTGGTTGCCGCATTCCGCGCGCTGCCAGCAATCATGATGATGATCGTCGTCCTGGCAAAGGCTGAAAGATGTCGTAGAGCCGTTTTCATCTAAACCAGCTTAAGGCCAGCGGGTAAGTGTTCAAAATGCCGGCTGGACACACTTTGGTGTCTGCATGCGGATGACTCCCAAACTGCGGACACGCCACAAATCTGCTTGCTCGCGAAGGTGCGGAGGCGAGTTTTGCCCGCGTGTCCTCTTGCAAAAGGGAAGAGACAACAAACAAGCCATGCAGCCGCCTTGTTATAACTGACAGTAGATGCTCGAGTGGTTGCTCTTCCGCGCGGTTGCGATTGTCGTCCTCATTCTCGCCAACGGCTTCTTCGTGGCGGCTGAGTTCGCGATGGTCAGTATCCGTGAAACACAGGTCGACCAGCTCATTGTGCTCAACCGGTCCGGCGCTCGCACCATCCGCCGCCTGCAGGACCACCTCGACCACTTTCTTCCCGCGGTGCAGTTGGGGGTCACGCTCTGCAGCCTGGCGCTCGGCTGGATCGGCGAACCGGCGATCGCGCCTGTCCTTGAGCCCATTTTCGTGCGTCTGCCGCATGGCATCGTGTATGCGCACCTCACCGCTGCGACGCTGGCCTTTGTCGCCATTACCTATCTCCACGTGCTGCTCGGTGAACTGGTGCCGAAATCCCTCGCCCTGCGCAAAGTGGAAGATATGGCGTTGGCGGTCGCCGGGCCGATGGACTTCTTCATCACCGTGACCCGGCCTGCTGTCAGTGTGATGAACCGGTCCGCAACCGCCGTGCTTCGACTGTTCAACGCGCCGCTGATCCGCGAAGGCATGGCGCACTCGCCGGAAGAAATTAAACTGATCGCCACCACCACGCGTCGTATGGGATTGCTGCCGGAGTTTCAGGAAGCGCTCATCCATCGTGCCGTCGAGGCGAACGACCTTTCCACCCGAGAGATCATGGTGCCCCGTCAGCGGATTTTCTCGCTCCCCGCCGATACGCTGATTGAAGATGCCAGCGCGCGCATTGTCGAAGAGCAGCACTCGCGCGTTCCAGTCTACGACTCGACCCGGGGTCCGGAGCACATCATCGGCGTCGCCTACTCCAAGGACCTTTCGCGGCTGATGCACTTCCGCATCGGTTCGCCATCTCCCCGCGCACAATCGCCTTTTGGCGACCTGCGCCTGGGACAGATCATGCGCGACGTGCTTTTTGTACCCGAGACGAAACCGGTACTCGACCTGCTGCAGGAATTTAAATTCCGGCGCCGCCATCTTGCCATCGTCGTCGATGAATACGGCTCGACGGTCGGCCTGGTCACCGTCGAAGATGCGCTCGAGCAGTTGGTGGGTGAAATGGAAGATGAGTTTGACGTCGGTCCGCGGCTGGCTTTGATGAGCGGCGAAGATGCCTTTATCTTGGACGGCAGCGTCCACCTGCGCGACCTTGAAACGCAGATGCAATGGGACCTGCCGCGTGATGGCGGCATTGAAACGCTTGCCGGGTTCGTGTTGACGCGGCTTGGAAAAATTCCCGACGAAGGCGATTTCTTGGATTACAGCGGTCGGCGGTTTACCGTAGTCGAAATGGCCGGCCATCGCATCAGCAAACTGCGCGTCTCACCCACACCGCCGCAGCGGCCTCTGCCGACACGCAGTCTCGGCAATGCCTCGGCTCTCCTTAAGCCGTCCTCGGGAGCCATGCAGCCAGAGAAGAGTCAGCCGGGAGAAGCCACCTGAACCGCATCCCGCTTCGGCCACTCATCAAGCGCCTGTTGTATACCGTACCTGTCCTCTGGCTGGTGGTGACGCTTGTATTTCTGCTCATCCACATCGTACCCGGCGACCCGGTCGAACAGATGCTCGGCGAAGGCGCATCCTCGACTGACCTGGCGACCTTGCGCCATCAGTATGGCTTGGACCGCCCACTCAGCGAGCAGTATCTGCACTACTGGCAAGGTGTTCTTCATGGAGACCTGGGCCATTCGCTGCGCCTGAACGATTCGGTCACGCATCTGGTGATGCAGCGTTATCCCTACACCCTTGAACTTACGCTCGCTTCGCTCATTTTTGCGCTGATGCTCGCTGTTCCTGCAGGTATTATTGCTGCTTTGCATCGCGGCAAGATGCAGGACAACATCGTTGGCGTGGTCAGTCTTTTCGGCCTGTCGTTTCCTTCGTTCGCGCTTGGCCCGATCGCTATTCTCCTGGTCTCGATCAAGCTTGGCTGGCTGCCCGTCTCGGGTGCCGGTACGCCGGACCACCTGGTCCTGCCGGCACTCACCATGGGCTCGGCGCTGGCCGCGATCCTGACCCGCATGGTCCGCACCGCCATGCTTGAAGAACTAGGCCAGGACTACATCCGCACCGCCCGTGCCAAGGGTCTCTCCGAGCGAACGGTGCTTTATCGACATGCTCTGCGTAATGCCATGATTCCTATCATTACGCTCGTCGGCCTGCAGTTTGGAGCACTGCTTGCCGGCGCCATTGTGACGGAAACCATCTTCGCGTGGCCCGGCCTCGGTCGGCTCACCGTGTCCGCCATTTCGAATCGAGACTACGCCCTCGTACAAGGCTGCATTCTCGCTGTCGGACTGACGTATGTACTGGTGAACCTGGCGACCGATACGCTTTATGCCGTGCTAAACCCGCGCATCCGCGACTGAGATCTTCCTTCGCAGAACCTTCGGGAGTCGAGGCGAGCCTGCCGGCATTGTTGCGCTTGTTCAAAGCTCGGCAGAAATTCTGACCCTTGCCGCTGCCCGCACAACGCGAACCCGTCCGTGCCCCGGGTTGATGACATGCTCTGACTGCAGGATGCCATACTTCTCGAGCGCAGATACATCGCGTCTGACCGCAGGCACCTGTCGGCCCAAAGATGTTGCTATCTCCTTGATCGACCCTGAACGCTTCCTGACG
>CAZZXL010000101.1:0-1622 GCA_964658035.1 uncultured Acetobacteraceae bacterium | reverse complement strand
ATTACTTCCCCAGGCCATCATCCTTGTGATAATTCGGGTACGGCGGCACCGGGATCGCCGGCATCGGATGCGCCTTCAATTCATCCAGCACAAGCTGTACTGCCTTTTCCATCTGCGGATCATGCCCGGCCGCGACATCCTTCGGATCATCTTCGACTTCTACATCCGGGGCAATGCCATGGTTTTCAACTTCGAACTCGCCATGCAGTCCGTAGAGCGCGGTGCGCGGCGCCATGACGTAGCCGCCGTCGAGCAGGGAAGGGAAGCCGCCGATGCCAACCAGTCCGCCCCATGTTCGCGTGCCGACCAGTGTGCCAAGCTTTGCATTATGAAACAGCCACGGCATGGCGTCGCCGCCTGAACCCGCATTCTGGTTGATCAGCATCGCCTTGGGCCCATAGATGGCGCCGGTCGGCTCGATGGTGCGCAGTCCCTGGCGCGACTCGTAGGCCAGCATGGGCACGCGTTTCAAGACGTCAATAACGTAATCGGCAATGTCGCCGCCCTCGTTATAGCGCTCGTCAATGACGACTGCCTTCTTCTCCGTCTGCGCAAAGAAGTAGCGATTGAAGCTGTCGAACCCGGAGCCGCCCGTGTTCGGCATGTAGACATACGCGACCTGGCCGTTGGAGAGCGCGTCCACCTTCTTGATGTTGCCTTCAATCCACTCCTGGCTGCGCATGGCTGTTTCGCTGGCCGTCGGCACAACAAGCGCTGTCCGCGAGGCTGAGCCATCGGCATTCGGGCCGACGGTTATGGTCGTCTGCTTTCCCGCCAGGCCTTCAAACGCCGCATACAGATTGTCAGTTGCATGGATCGGCATGCCGTTCACGGCGAGCAGGTAATCGCCTTCATGCACATTCACGCCGGGCTGCGTCAGCGGCGAATAAAGAGTGGGATTCCAGTTGCCGCCGCTCACGATGTGGGCGAACTTGTAGCGATTGTTTTCGATCACGTAATTCGCGCCCAGGAGGCCAGTTTTCGGCCCTTCATCCGGATGGTAAGGGCCGCCGACAAACATGTGTCCGACCGTGATTTCACCCAGCATCTCTGTCTGTAGATAGGTCAGATCGCTGCGCGTGCTGAGTCCGCTTACATAAGGTTCGTACTTCGCGCTGATCTTCTTCAAATCCAGACCATGAAAGCCCGGGTCATAGAAAAATTCGCGCTCAATCCGCCAGGTTTCGGCATACATCTGCTTCCATTCCGCCCGCGGATCGACCTTCGCCTGCATACCATCAATGTGCAAGGACTTGCCCGGCGTGCCGTCAGCAGCCTCAGGCTTCAGGTCGCTCTGCGCCGCGATGAACCAGCCCTCGCCCTTCTTGTAGAGCACCTTATCGCCATCAAACGAAGTCGTTATGTGGGCAGCACCATGGAGTACGTCTTCGGTTTTCCTCTTCTCAAGGTCGAAGCGCCAGAGTGATCGCAACGCTCCGGATCCGTCACCATGCGAAGGGTTGGCTGCTTCTTCCGATTCGCCGATCAGCAGGATGCCGGTTTTACCGGCATTCAGCGAGGTGTAATTCCGTGCCGGAATCGGCAGCGCCAGGATCCTCTGTTGAATTCCTTCAAGATCAATCTTGACGACCGGCAATTTGTCCTTGTCGCCAGGCTTCTTG
>CAZZXL010000100.1:0-19239 GCA_964658035.1 uncultured Acetobacteraceae bacterium | reverse complement strand
CTTTTGAAGATCAGCCGGGGGCACCCACTTCTGAAGACAGGCTTGGGGCACTTACCTCCCGAAGACGAGATGCGGGGAACCACTTGCTCGCCAGTTACTTCATGCCTTCTAGGATGCTGCCGACTATGCCGCCAACCACTCCACCCTGCACCTGTTCGCGGCCGGCGGAGGGCAGGTACTCCTGCAGTTCGTGGGCGAGTCGGGAGATGGGCAGCGTTTGCAGCCAGACTTTGCCGGGACCAGTGAGGGCAGCGAGGAAGATGCCATCGCCGCCGAAGAGCATATTGCGGATGCCGGGGATGCGGGCGATCTGGAAGGAGATTGATGCTTCAAAGGCGCCGACATGGCCGGGATGGACGCGGAGAGTCTCGCCGGGGCGCAGTTCTTTGAGGATGAGCTCGCCGGAGAGTTCCAGCCAGGCGACTCCCTGGCCGCTGATGCGCTGGAGCAGGAAGCCATCGCCTCCAAAAATACCTGCGCCGAGCGACTGCTGAAAGCCGACGCCGATCTGGATGGCAGATGTTGCGCAAAGGAAGCCGTGGCGATGGACGAAGTACTCGCGGCCGGGGGCGACATCGACGGGGACGATGTGGCCGGGAACTTTGGTAGCAAAAGCGATCTCGCCGACGCCGCCGATGGAACGGTATTCGGTCATGAAGAGGCTGCCGCCGCCGGCAACGCGTTTGAACATGCCCATGAGCCCGCCGCCCCCGCCGAATTGGGTATGCGTGGTCATCTGGATGGAAGCAGACATCCAGGAAAGCTCGCCGGCTTCTGACACCACGGCATCGTTGTGATCAAGCAGAAATTCGAGGACTGGCATGGTGGTGCCGATGATGCGGCTTTGCATGTGTTTTCTCCCGACAGGACGTTAAAGCATTGACGGCATTCAGGGTGGAAGCGCTGGTGGTCTCAGCTACTTAGCCTTGCTGAAGCTGACGAAATTTCTTCCCGCATAGAGCATATAGGTATCGGCCTGCGCGGACTGTACGATGCGCAGCGGGGTGGGATGAGGAAGCGCCTCATCGTGTTTCGTATCCACGGTAAAGAGGTCGTGGCCACCGATATCCATGACGAGGAATTTGTTGTTGGCGATAAAGCCGACGCCGTAGGCCCCGGGAGCCAGTTTGTTGTCGTTGAACTGGAGCGGCAGTTCGGTGACGAAGTAGGCCTGGTATTTTTCCTGGACGCCGGATGAATAGCCGGAGGTATCGACCAGGGAAACGAAGAGGTAGGAGTCATCCGCAAAATGAATGCCACTGGCATTGCGCATTTGCAGTGGAGCGTTCTGGCCTTTGAAGAAAACGGTGGATGGAAGGATGGACTGAAGATCGGTTGGGCTCAGCACAACGTCATGTGCGGGATTCGCTGTCATGGCGGCGGCAGGAGTTTTCGGGGAGGGTGAAGTGTCCTGGATGGCAGACGCTCCGAGGTTGAGCATCGATGCGACCGCGGCTAAGGTCATGAGTCGGCCGAGATATTTTCTGGTCATGATGTCTCCTGATTGGGCTGGATCGAAGGAAGGGTATTGGTCTGCCTAGACGCGTCCGGCAAACTCTCGTGTTTCTGTGTTCACCTTGATTTTTTCGCCTTCTTTGACGAAGAAAGGAACGCGGATCTCGATACCGGTTTCCAGCGTAGCGGGTTTGGTAACGGCGCCGCTGGCGGTGTCGCCACGCACGCCGGGTTCGGTATAGGTGACTTCGAGTTCTACCTGCATGGGCAGCTGCAAGCCTATGGGGTTGCCATTGTATTGCTCGACCTGGATGAGGGTGCCTTCGACCAGCAGGCCGAGGGCATCGCCGATCATGGCTTCGCCCAGGCTGATGGTCTCAAAACTCTGCTGATCGAGAAAATAGGAGCCGTCTCCGTCACTGTAGAGGTAGGACGCTTCGACGGTTTCGAGGTCAGGTTCTTTGAACTTATCGCCGGCTTTGAAGGTTTTGTCAAAAACGGCGCGCGTCAGCATGTTGCGCATCCGCAGACGAACCAGGGTCTGGCCGCCCCTTGCGGTAGGGGTTGAGATATCTGATTCCAGGCAGGTATACGGCACATTTTCATACTCGAACGCCATCTTGCGCTTGACGTTGATTGCATCGATCAGGACGGCCATGGTTCCTCAAAAAAGTGGAAATATGTTGCCGGGGTGGCGGCATTTCTGCAGCCTTCAGGGTAACAGGAGGTCTTGTTTCGGCGCGATCACCGACTCTGACGCAAGCTTCTCATTAAGAGAGGTGATGCCTGGTCGGTACTTACTGCTGGCGATTGACGATGGCTGGCCACTGGGGTGGTCGCGTCTCGAAGTGATGACGCCTTGCCTGGCACATGCAGTGAAAGTAACGGTGCCCGGGGATGGTAACAACATCGAGATCAAAGAAGGAATTGAAGCTCAAACTCGGTAGGCCGGGATGCTTTATTGAGTTTTTTCAATATCAGAAAGAACCTTCGGTTAGCGCCAGAAAAGAACCTTCGGTCCGGGCTAGAAAAGAAAGCGCCAGAAAAGAAAATGATGATGGTCAGCCGCGGTGAGGCGATCGGCGACCAGGGCGTCAAGGGCTGAGCTTTGGGTGGAGGCGTCTGCCTGTGCCGGCGGGCCTGACCATACCACGCCAAAACTGTGATCCGGATTCTGTGCCTGCGCAAGCAGGCTTGCCGCGTTGATGTGGATGAATCGCGTCTCGCGCCGGGAAGTTTTGCGAGCTTCGAGGATGGCGAGATTGCGTACAAAGATTCCTTTGAATTGTGTGCTGTCGGCACTGCATTTCGGTTCGCAGGGGTCATGAAGAATGCCCTGCTTATCGGTCAGGTGGAGGATAGCGGCATCGGCAATCTGCTGCGCCTGCCGAACCAGTTTGCCATGGCCGGGTTGCCGGGAGAGTTCGGCAAGAGCACCCAGGATGACGCCCTGGTTATAGCTCCAGACAATTCCTTGATTGTTCCGGCAGGTAGCAGTTAGGCCGTCGTTGATCTGGTGATCCGGGGCGATCACCGATGAGTCGGTGAACCAGAGCCATTCGCGATCTGCCCAGTCGATATAGTGCTTTCGCCGGGTCACATCTCCCACACGATTTGCGAGATGTGCTGCGACATCGAGGAACAATTCATTGGCGATGGCGTTCTTGTAGTGTCGTTCTTTACTCCACCAGATACCACCATTGCAAGTATTGTCCCAGCCGCCTTCCATGTTTTCGAAAATGGCCTCGGCCGTCTTGAGGTATTCGGAATTGTGGGTAAGGTCGTAGCCATCGATCCAGGCGAGCGCCCACCATCCTTCATCATCGTAGTAGTCATTTAAGAAGCCTTTGAACCTGGTTTGCGCGAAGGTGTGGACGAGGACATCGTTGTATTGGGTGGAGTTGGACGTGCGCGCGTAGTCGGTCAGCGTGGTAAGGGCATTAGCGCTGTTCCACCAGCCGGTTGTGTGCCATAAGCCGGTGGCCGGTTGATACCACTGTTGCAGACGGTCAACAGCTGGTTGCAGGTCTGCTGCATGTCGGGCGTCCTGGGCGAGAAGCTCGCTGCTGCTGAGGAGGCAGGCAATGGCGAGCAGACAGTACAGGATTTGCCGAAGGTGCGTTTTGAAGCTGCCGGTGGTTTGTTTGACGGAGCAGCGGGGATGCCGCAGCAGTCGGTGGTCCGGGAACACGATGTGCATGAGCCAAGTGTAGAACGCCAGGATGGGCGTGCCCGGACACGTGGCTCACTTCTTGCATGCTGGTATGTGGTCTGAACGCGGGTTGCCGCTGGCGACCGTAGTGTTGATCGAAGGTAGTTTGCTGCAGGCAATGGCTATGACATTACTGGGAGCCTTCGATGAACTTTGAAACGGTGTTGATCACGTGGTCGAGCATAGGTCGTGTGAGCCCCGGATAGATGCCGAGCCACAGAAAGTTGCGCATCACCGCATCGGTATTTGGCAGAGAGCCAACCTGGCGGGAGTCGATATGTTGATAGGCCGGTTGACGGAGCAGGTTGCCGGCGAAGACGAGACGGGTGGCAATCTTCTGAGCCTCCAGTGCATGGATCAGTTGATCGCGATGAAAGGGAGCGGCTGGACGAACGCCGAAGGGAAAGCCGAACCAGCTTGGTTCAGAGCCTGCAGTTGGATCGGGTAGTTCGAGGACATTGTTGTAGATGTCCAGGGCACTTCGCAGATACGCGAAGTTATCGCGCCGCGCCTGGATGAAGACTTCAAGATGCTCAAGTTGCGACAGGCCCAGTGCAGCCTGCATGTCTGTTGCCTTGAGGTTGTAGCCGATATGTGAATAGGTATATTTGTGGTCGTAGCCGCAGGGCAGGGTGCCAAGTTCCCAGTTAAAACGTTTGCCACAGGTATTGTCGATGCCGGGTTCGCACCAGCAATCGCGGCCCCAGTCACGATAGGACTCGACCAGAGTTTTGAGGAGAGGATTGTCGGTGAGCACGGCGCCGCCTTCCCCCATCGTGATGTGATGTGCGGGATAGAAGCTGAACGTGGCCAAGTCTCCAAAGGTGCCGACCTTTCGGCCGCGGTAGGTCGAACCGAGAGCATCACAGCAATCCTCGATCAGCCACAGTTTGTGTTGATGGGCGAAGGCAACGACCGCGTCCACGTTGAAGGTGTTGCCGAGGGTGTGGGCGATCATGATGGCGCGCGTCTTTGTACTGAGGGCCGCGTGGAGTTGCAGCACATCGATCTCAATGGTTGGCAGGGCTACATCAACAAAGACGGGAATGAGACCGTTCTGAACAATGGGGTTGACCGTAGTGGGGAAGCCGGCGGCAACAGTAATGACTTCGTCGCCAGGTTGGAGCCGCCGATCGCCGACTTCAGGTGAAGTGAGAGCGGTGAGCGCCAGGAGGTTTGCTGAAGAGCCGGAGTTGACCAGCGAGCAGCCGCGGACACCGATGTATTGTGCGAGCTTTTTCTCGAACGCTTTGGCGAAGCGGCCGGTGGTGAACCAGCAGTCGAGCGCGGCGTCAACGACGGAGCACAGGTCCGCGGGATAGATGACTTTTCCGGAGACCGGGACCGCCGTTTGCCCGGGATTGAAGATGGCTGGGGGGAACGCCTCCTGATGATAGGCAAGGGTAAGGGCGAGAATGTCCTGTCTGAGGCTGGCGGCGCGTTCATTCACCGTTGTTTCCTTGTGCTTTGCATGTCGTTCTGGATGCCTGCTGACTCATTCGATCATAAGCTACCGCGACGACGACGTATTGTTCCGAATCGGGAAGCTGGCTGACCTTTAAATATCTCCTTGGCAATTTTGCAGGCGCCAGCCGCCTATGATCACTTCATCAGCGAATGCACGAGGGAGCGAAGCAGCAACAGGCGATGAAGATGGTTCAAGCATGAGGACAAGATGAAGGCTGTGATTCTAGCCGGCGGCCTGGGAACGCGGATCAGCGAAGAGACTGCGCTGCGGCCCAAACCGATGGTGGAAATTGGCGGGAGGCCGATCCTGTGGCACATCCTGAAGATGTATTCGCAGCACGGCATCTTCGACTTCATCATTTGTCTCGGCTATAAGGGCTTCGTCATCAAGGAGTATTTTGCGAATTACTTTTTGCATACAGCGGATGTGACGTTCCACATGGCAGAGAACCGGATGGAAGTGCATGGGAGGACGACAGAGCCGTGGAACGTGACGCTGGTTGATACCGGGGAACAAACGGGAACGAGCGGGCGCTTGAAGAGGATTGGCTGTCATCTTGCAAATGAGGCAGCGTTCTGTATGACCTATGGTGACGGCGTATCGGACGTGAATATTTCGAAGCTTATCCGCTTTCATGAAAGCCATGGCAAGCAGGCCACGGTCACTGCTGTCCAACCACGCGCGCGGTTCGGACTGCTGAGTGCGCAAGGGACAGAAGTCCGGACGTTTCAAGAAAAGCCGGCAGGTGACGGCAGCTGGATGAACGGTGGTTTCTTCGTCCTTTCTACAGAGATTCTCGACAGTCTGCCGGATGATCCTTCAGCGATGTGGGAGGGTGAGCCGCTGGAAGAACTGGCGCGACGGGGGGAATTGCAGGCTTATTTCCACCATTGTTTTTGGCAGCCCATGGACACCTTGCGCGACAAGCAACAGCTGGATGCACTATGGGCTTCGAAGCATGCGCCGTGGAAGACATGGTAGGCAATTCTTTTGCCGGCAGGCGTGTGCTGCTTACTGGGCATACAGGTTTTAAGGGAAGCTGGATGGCTCTCACCCTGGTGCGCCTGGGTGCGATTGTGAGGGGCTATGCCCTTGACCCGGCCACGGAACCTAGCATGTATGTGTCCGCACGTATCGGTTCGTTGATTGAAGACGTTCGTGGGGACGTTCGTGATTTTTCAAAGCTCGACCGGGCCATGCGGGAGTTTGCGCCGGAGGTAGTGTTTCACCTGGCAGCACAGGCGATGGTGCGGCAGTCTTATGCTGATCCGGTTGGTACCTACGCGACGAATGTGCTGGGCACGGCCCATGTGCTGGAAAGTATCCGCCGGCTGCCGTCCGTGCAGGCTGTTGTTGTGGTGACCTCTGACAAGTGCTACCGCAACGAGGAGTGGCGTTGGGGATATCGCGAGACGGACGCGCTGGGCGGCCATGATCCGTATAGCAGCAGCAAGGCTTGTGTTGAGCTCTTGACGGCCTCCTTTCGGGATTCGTTTTTCGCGTCGAACGAAACGGGCGGTCCGGATGCATGCATTGCCACCGCGCGCGCCGGGAATGTGATTGGAGGCGGGGACTGGTCAGAAGATAGACTGATTCCTGATTTGATTCGCGGTTTCATCGATAGGCAACAGGTGTTGATCCGTTATCCACTGGCGATCCGGCCCTGGCAGCACGTCCTGGGGCCAATCTCGGGGTACCTGTTGCTGGCTGAGCGATTGCTGCGCGGTGACAGGAAGGCGGCGGGCGCATGGAACTTTGGACCAGGCGACCAAGACGCCTGGCCGGTGGGGCGGGTGGCCAGCCGGGTGGCAGCACTGTGGGGCGGCTGCGCGGGATGGATTCGGGGTAGAGATGAGAGTCCTCACGAGGCGGGTCTGCTGAAGCTTGATTCCAGCAAAGCCCGGGATGAACTCGGCTGGCGTCCGGATCTTGGCCTGGAAATGTCATTAGCATGGGTGGTTGACTGGTATCGAGCCTGCCAGGAGGGTGCTGACATGCAGGCGTTCAGCCTTGACCAGGTTTCGATGTTTGAGGAGAGAGGATCACCGCAAGGGTCATCCATAGCGGCTGCTGCCGTTAGTAGAACGAGCTTTCAGTGAGCGACGTATTCGCTGTCGACGGGACGAGTCATTGAGAATGCGGGTCCCTCCACTTCGCTGCGTTGCGGTCGGGATGACAAGGTCGGGTGGAGATCCTGCATGAAGAAGAGTTCGCCGGTGTAGACGAAGGTGCAGGCGCGCTCGCGCTGGCGTGTCAGTGCCGGCGAGTCGGTGCGGGCGAGGCTGTCTCTGTGTGTCGAGGTGGCTTGTTTATGGTGCCGGGCTTTGCATGGTCATGATGAACTCAGTGTCGGTGCCGAGGTGAACGGTACGGTCAGTACTGGTAAGGAGCACACTGCACTGCAGGCCCCCTTCGGGGGTCAGCTTTAAACGTGGAAGGCCGCTGACCATGCCGGGATGGACGGTTTCAGGGCCTGCGCTGCCATTCAGTTTGTCATCCTGTTGTGCGCCCATGCTGGCAACAGTACTGCTGATGTTTCGTCCGCCCCCCTGACTTCTGTGGGAATTGCATTGTGCAAGGCTTCGTACCTGGAGTCACCGCCGGCAACGCCAATCACTCTCAGGGCCAGCTCCTGCCTGGGATGACCGGAGCAGTTGCCGTGATCAAAGACGACGGCCAGTTGTGAAGGAGCGCCATGTTGAGCAGATGTGGCCGTGAGGACATGGCCGTACAAAATCGCATTCGGCGTGAGCGTACATACCGGGGAGATCCAGTCTCGTATGACGCGAAGGGTAATGGCTTGTCCATCCTTCAATCGGCTTGAATCAAGGCCGCCAACGATGCCGCCCTCAAGGGTCGAGTTGAGCGGTTGGTCGACATTTTGATTCGCATAGCTTCTGCAACTAGTTGCTTCGTCGGCCACGTTCGGAGAGGGCAACGGCGTGGTTGCTGAAGCAGTGTTCATGCGGGCGGGGCCAGAGGCGGGAGACTCGAATTTGATGAGACCATCGCGGTAATCAATCTGCATGATGAGCGTGTGCAGCAGGTTGAAACCGAGCAGGCCGGCAAGAGAAATGCCAGCGTTCTCATCCATGGCTGTCGGATCGAAGGCGATGATTTGCCCCTGGCGATCCATGGAGAGCGGCCCAAACTGAAGGTCAAAGGCATCGCGGTACATCTGCAGGCTTCCACCCGATACGGTTTTGACAGTGTTGGTGAAATTGACGCGGGTGGTTGAGATCGAGTGGGCCACGTCAGAGGTCATCGTCGTGAGGCGCATGCCCGTGTCCAGCACAAACAGAGACCGCTCCTTTTTGTTCAGCGTGACCGGCACCATCAGGAACTGTTTGCGATGGTAGACGGGAGTGAAGCCGCTGCCTTCGATGGCCGGTGAGCGATCCCCGGGAAGATCAACGAGGCTGGCATCTGCTGCAGTGACGGTCGTGGCATGCGGCGGCGAAGGCAGCGGCAAAAGATCGATGCGCGATTGAGGAAAATACAGCGTAAGCAGGTGCGCGCAAATACATCCGTTCCGATGTAGCCGTCGCCGTTATCTGCAAAGGGCGTATCGCTGATGCCTACCATGCAATTGCGAAACTCAAGCGCGCCCACGTGGATGCTCTTGCTGCGCACGGTGCCGGGAGGGTCCCCGTCCTGATGTTGAAGACCGTTACTGTCTGCGATTTTGCGGCTGATGAAAAAGCCGGAAGCCGCGGTGTCGACTATCAGCTGCGCGGGCGTGGCGGCGAGGTCGACGCGGAGTTTATAACTGGTGATGTCTTTTACGGCTGTATAGGATGCGCGCAGCGGTATTGTTGTCGGGCCAACCAGCGGTGCGTCCTCGCAGGTCTGCGAATTTTCTGTCAGCAGGGATACCATCTCCGTTGCTGAAGTAAGTGCCTTTTGCCGGCTATCAGCGTCGAGGTCGGGTGTGGTCCTCAAGGCGTCGTCAATACCCGCAATCTCATTGGCGGGCCGGATGACACGCAGCCATTGATGCCAGATGTCAGCATCAGAAGGGTCCAACTGATAAGCCGTCTCCAGCTCCGCGCGTTCAGAGGCGTACATGGAATCTATGCGGTAAATGCGGCTACGGATAAAGTGTGCGCGCGCGTAGCACGGATCCGCAGCTGCGGCCGCATCGAGTGTCTGTGCAGCGAGCCAGGGCTTGCCCTGGCGCAACTGGACTTCGGCAAGCGCAGTCAGTAAGGGCGCCGAATGGGGCGTATCTGCCAAGGCTTGCTGGGATCTACCGAGTGCATCCTCCAGCCGGTTTTCATGGAGCAGGGTATGAACGAGGGCTGCTGTCAGGTCCGGATCGCCGGGCTTTTGCTGCAATTGCTGGAGATAGAGACTCTCCGCAGCGTCGTACTTGCCAGCTTTGTACACGTCTTCAACCGGCGATGGGTCGGCTGATGGAGGCTTAGCCTTCGGCGGCTGGCAGGTGGTCTGTGCGACGGCTGCCGGGATAAAGAAGAGAGACCCGCCGAGGATAAGAAGCCATGAGGTTTTCAAGGTTCCTGCTTGTGCACAAGCATTCCACATCCTGGCCTTCCTGGCAGTTTCTTGAGCAATTTTGAACGAAGGACGATTCAAGGTTTTCACGATACTGAGGCTGTGTTCAGAAGATTGAAGAAGCAGCCGTCCTCAGCAGCGACTTGTATGAAGGCTGGTGAGCATTCGATCAGGTAATACCGAAAAAGACAACGTAAATAGTTCCGCTTCTAGGCTGTGGGCCAACCAGGCATTCGCTGATGCCGTTCGTGCGTTACCGGTAACTGATTAGTACATCGCGCAGGTTGTTCCAAAGTCTTCTCCACCCGCAGGTGGAGATTTTTATTGACACAGGCATATTGAGGCCCTATATTTGGCCGCGTCTGGAATCGTTACCAGCGCTTAGTCGTTCGGGAGATTTTTCAGTAGATAACAGCAGTTCAAAAGCTTCGAGTCCGCGCAGTTTCGGGCGGTTTGTTTGCGACATTTTAGGGGGAAGTCTGATGCAAACGTTCAATATCAGGGGGAAATCCCTGCGTCTTTCGCACATTATTGTCATCCTGCTGGCGGTGTGCTTTTCACTCATCGGGGTGAAGTCACTGAACGCGCAGGCGAACGCCGGCCTTACCGGCACGGTGACCGATGCGACGGGTGCGACCATCTCGGGCGCAAATGTAACTATTACCTCAGCAGGCACGGGCGAGAAGAACCGTACAGTCACCAGCAGCGCGGGTACATACGCAGTGACGGGACTTGTCCCGGGCGTGTACTCGATCACAGTCGAGGCGAAGGGCTTCAAGAAAGAAATTCAAAACTCTGTGAACGTTGAGGTGAGTACCAATGCGACGGTCAACGTCAGCCTCGCAACCGGTTCATCGACGGAGACGGTCGAGGTGACGGCGAACGCGATCGCGTTGAACACAACGCAGCCGCAACTTGGTTCGACTGTCGACCCTGCTGTTGTCGCAGCCCTGCCGAACGAGGTTGCCGGCCGTGGCCGCCAGATTGACGCACTGCAATTCCTCGTTCCTGGAGTGACGGGCAGCACGTTTTCTCACCGCATAGGCGGCGGCGTTGATTTCGAGCAGGAAATTACTTACAACGGCATTCCTGCGCCGCAGCCGGAGACGGAAGGCTACACGACCAACTTCAATCCGCCGTACGAAATGATCAAGGAGTTCCGCGTCGAACGTTCCACCTTTGCCGCGCAGTTCGGTCGGGCAGGGTGCGTTGACGTACCAGATGGCGTCCGGAACCAACAGGTACCATGGCGATCTCTTCGAGATCAACCGTAACAGCTTGTTCGATTCAGTCGGCTACTTCAATGGTCCTAACTACAACCCGTCCAATGTGAAAGATAAGCCGCCTACCGATCACGAGAATAACTACGGTTTTACTGTTGCCGGCCCGGTAACGATTCCGCATCTTTATAACGGGCGCGACCGTACCTTCTTCCACTACAGCCAGGAGTGGTACAAGCAGAACAACGAAAATACCAATCCAGGCACAGTTCCGACGGCTCTTGAAAAGACGGGCGACTTCACCGACTTCGTCGATTCAAATAACAAGTTGATTCCCATCTTTGATCCGACGACGGGAAAGCAGTTCTCTTATAACGGCACGCCAAACAGGATTGATCCAGCCCGCATCAGTCATAATTCGTCGATCCTGATTCCGTTCATTCCGAACCCTGACAGGCCTGGAACGGGTGGCGGTGGCTTGAACTCAAACAAAGCCTACGCACCGTTTGTCAATCCTTCCATTCAACATGTTTTCGGCTTCACGATCGATCAGAAGATCAACGAGACGCAGCAGTTTCACTACAGCGAGTGGCGCAATAGCTTCAGCAACTACGGCTTTGACTACAATCCGATTGTGTTGGCACCCAACCCTCTGAACAGTCTTCGCTACTTCCCAGCCCGCGGCACTGGATTCCTGGGGACCTATGACAATACGCTTACTCCGAACCTGGTGATGACGGCAGGCTTTGGTTGGATTGGCGAACTGAATAACCAGTTCAACCAGAGTTCCTACAGCTTTCCTGCTGTGCAGAATGGTGTCATTCCACCGAATATTGTTTTTGACGGACAGCATAGCCCTACTTCCTGGGGAACGGGCGGTTCGAACCTTCGGTCAATCAATCGTAAGCTGGGCATCGCGATCGTAAATAACTACCTGTGGTCAAAGGGTCGCAATACGTTCAACATCGGTGGTGAATTCAGACGCACCTATCAAGACGACAACGAAGAACAGACGGCTGGTGGTGAGTTCCAGTTCAGCCAGCGAACCACGTCTGATCCGGTTGTGGCGGGTGTCAGCAACGCCGCTTTCGGCAGCGACGGCAGTTCGTTCGCCAGCTTCCTGCTGGGTACCCCTGATGCAGCCAATCGAAGTAATTCTCAGGAACTGCGTCTACGGAACCTCGACCTGTCGCCCTATGTTCAGGACGACATTAAAGTGAATCCGAAGCTGACAGTGAACGTTGGTCTGCGTTGGGATATGCAGGTCCCATTTACAGAGAACAATAACCTTGTCGTCTTCTTCAATCCGACTACGCCGAACCCGGCTGCCAACGGCATTCTCGGAGCAGCTACGAAGTTCGGCACTTGCACGGGCTGCGCTGGCTACACCCGGGCTTCCACCCACTTTGGCCACTTTGGACCGCGCCTGGGATTTGCTTACCAGATCAGCGATAAGACAGTTATCCAGGGCGGCTTCAGTGTTGCCTTCCTGAACGGCGGAGCTTATGAATACGGCACGAACAAGGTGGCTGTGAACTATGGCAACCTGTTGACCGGCTCCTTCACCCGCCTTAGCACCGGAACGAATAATTCTTCGTTCGGCAGTTGGGACACGACGCAGTTAACTAATCCACAAGCTACCCCTTTCAGCCCCGGTCTCGGCGTTGGCACCAAGATCAACGACTTCAACAAGAATGATGGTTTTGCTCCCTACAGTGAGCAATGGAACATTAACGTACAGCGTCGGTTGCCGTATGACATGTTTCTCCAGGCTGCCTGGGTAGGGAATCGCGTCATCCACCTTCCTAGCAACTTGAACTATATCAACCAGCTGGATCCCAAGTACCTGGCACTCGGCTCGAAGCTTGGCGATGCTTTTACGGCCGGCGCCACTTCGCTCGATGGCTTTAAGGTTCCTTACGCTAACTTCGTTAATAACTTCGGGGGTTCAGCGACGCTTGGCCAGGCGCTGCAACCCTATCCGCAGTACTCACAAATCATGAACAACTTCGAGGGTTCGGGCACCACTTATTACGAATCGGCGCAAATTGAGGTGGAAAAGCGCTTTACCAACGGTCTGAATTTCCTTGCGGGCTACACGTTATCGCGGTTAATGGATAACACCAGCAGCGGGTTTACCAGCTTTGCGAACGGGGCTTTGAATAAATACAACCAGCGGCCGGAGTACACGGTCTCGGGTTCTGACGAACCAAATACCTTCAAGGCCAGCGGTACGTATGAACTGCCCATTGGGCCTGGTAAGACATACATTAACAACAAACGGGTGACAGGGCAGGTTTTGGGTGGCTGGCAGGTAAGCTTCATTCTTGACTACGAAGCAGGCACAGCTACCGGGGCTATTGAAAACGGGAGTCCATATCCACAGTCGAACCAGCTACGTCCTGATCGTGCTTCGGGAAGCCTTTATACAAAGGGTTACAGCGGTGTCGCTAAACAGTTCAGCGGCAAAGCTCCGACCGCGCAGATCTGGAATCCAGCTGGCTTCTCGCTTACGCCAAGCCAATATGTATACGGTAATTCTTTCCGCAACTATGCAGAGCTCCGCAACCCGGCGTTCTACAACGAAAACCTGAATGCTCGCAAGCACTTCTATTTCGGTGAGCGCTTCACCGGGATACTGGCAATTGATTACTTCAATGCTTTCAACCGCACCCAGTTTCAGAATCCGGACAACAACTTGAACAACACCACCTACGGGCAGGTGACCAACGCATCAGCCCAGAACTCTCCGCAAAACCGACAAGGTCAGATCAGCTTCCGGTTAGAGTTCTAAGCGTAGGCTGTGGCGTGCTTCGTGTTACGACGCACATGACCGTGGCTGAATCACAGATGTTGCATTGTCATCGCCGGACTGTATTCCAGTCCGGCGATTCCTTTTTGCCTTTTGCTCCGAGCAGCCGACTTTATAATCAGGTGGTGATGAATCCACGACAAACTGGCGCCGTTCGGCGTCCAAACCGGATGCGGAAGTACTTCGGGCCAGCGCTGTTGCTTCTCTGCTGCCTGCATTCGGGCGCGGCGCAGACCGGCAACGGGGATGAAGTGACGCCGCAGGTGCAGGAACTCTATGCGCAGGCAAAAGCCGCGCAAGCTGCGGGCGATCCATCGGTGGCGATCGGTAAGTATCGAGCAATGCTCAAGCTGGCGCCTCATCTTGCACCGGCGTACAACAACCTGGGGATGTTGTATTTTGATGCGCACGACTACAAGCATGCTGCGGAGACATTGAGTCGGGGCCTGGAGTTAAATCCGGCAATGCCGACGGCTTCTGCGTTGCTTGGCATGTGCTATGTGCAGTTAGGCGAGGACGAGAAGGCAGAGCCGCTGCTTGAGGCTGCTGTTGCTGCTAACAGCAGCGATGACAATACACAGATGGCGCTGGCGCGGACCCTCGTTCATCTGCACAAGTATGACCAGGCGACACCTTACCTGCGAAGCTTTCTTGAGCGTAATCCGAAAGACCAGCAGGCTTGGTACCTGCTGGGCAAGACCTATCTGCAGCTCTCCGAGGATGCGCTGGCAAGGATCGATCAGATCGATCCGAACTCGGTGACGGCCCACGAAGTTTCCGGCGAGATAGACGAGAGTATGCATAACTACGAGGGTGCATTGGTTGAGTATAAGAAGGCGCTCGACCAGGCCCCTAAGCAGGCGGGCACGCATATGCATATGGGTGATGTTTTTCTTGCAATGGGTAAGTACGATTCGGCGCAGGTTGAGTTCAAGGCTGAACTGGCGAACGATGAGGATAGCTGTACCGCGAGATGGAAGCTGGCGCATGCAACGATTGAACTGAATGGATCGATGGACGATGCATTGCTGGAACTGAATCGCTCCATTGATCGCTGTCCTCACCTGATGCAGGCGAGGGTCGACAGGGCACGGGTTCTGGTGAAGTTGAATCGTCAGAAGGAGGCGCTACCCGATCTATCGCTGGCGGAGAGTGACAGTCCGAAAGAACCGGTGATCCACTTCCTGCTGGCGCAGGTTTACCGGGCTAATGGAGAAACCAGCCAGGCACAGCAGGAGATGCGAACCTATGCGCAGTTGCAGCGAGATGCGAGCGACGCCATAGCCAGCCAGGCGAACGATGCTATCTCGATTAAGAGCACCTCACACTGACGGACCACGGCGGATCACAGTGAGCATGTTACGGGCTTTTGTATTCTGCTGCCTGGTTGTGCTCGTAGCTGTTGCCGGAACCGTTGCGACGGCGACCACGCCGAAGCTCGCTACGTCTGTCGGTGTGGCCGATGCCGCGTGTGCGCGATGCCATGCTGACATTACGAAGAACTACCTGTCTACGCCGATGGCCAATGCCAGCGGCCTGGCGAAGGATAAGTTTGAGATCGGCTCATTTCTGCACCAGGGCACAGGGGTACGGTACACCTTCGCGCTGCAAGCAGCCGGGCCGGTGTTCAGTTATTCGTCACCCGGCGAGGCAGAGAGTTCACCTGCCTGGACGCTGCAATATTTTCTGGGCTCCGGCCACCTTGGGCTGACGTATCTCTACACCATTAACGACTATTTATTTGAAACGCCGATTGCCAACTATGCCGCTCACGGGCTTGATATGAAGCCGGGCCTTGAGGGTTTGACGACGGTGTCGCCGGCGCTCCCGGTGCAGGCCGAATGTGTGCGTTGCCATATGAGTGGCGTGCGGCAGAGCGATCGCGGCACGCTCAATCGTTATCGCGACCTGCCGTTTGAGCATACCGGCATCACTTGCGAGAGTTGCCATGGCGACGCGGCGGATCATGTTGGGACAGGAGGCAAAGGTTCAATACTCAATCCTGCGAAGATGGACGCCGATGCAAGGGACTCGGTATGCATAAGCTGCCACCTCGAAGGGGATGTATCGGTTGATCGATCCGGCTCTTCGATGTTCGACTTCAAACCGGGTGAGTCGATCAGTAAATACCGTTCGTATTTCGTGTATCAGAAGCAGGATGCTGCAGCGCGCGGCGTGAGCGAAGTGGAACAGTTCAACGAAAGTACATGCAAGCGAAGGAGCGGCGGCGCGATGTCATGCACCAGCTGCCACGATCCACACGTATCGCCGACGGCCGAGCAGCGGGTGCAGTTTTACAGGATGAAATGTCTTGCCTGTCACACCGGGCCGATGTTTGCGAAGGAGCATCATCCGGAGAACCCGGACTGTACAAGCTGCCACATGCAGAGACTCGATGCGGGGAACACTCCGCATGTGGCTTGGACTGATCATCGTATCCTCAGAGTGCCTGAGTCTGCGAAGCTGAAGCTGGATGTTGCTTCCAGCACGACCCTGCTGCCTATCCTGTCGCCGGCGAGTACAGAGCGTGATGTTGGGCTCGCTTACTACAAGGGACTGCTGGAAGGAGATGCCGGCCTGGAAAGCAAAGCGTTTCAACAACTGGAGGGGCTGAAGACACAATTGTCCTCTGACCCCGATGCGCTTAATGCACTTGGAGTGTTGAGTGAGGAGCGGAGCGACTTTATCCAGGCCAGCGGATTTTTTAAACAGGTGCTCAGCATGGACAAGACAAACCTGATCGCGGCGTCAAACCTGGGCACGCTGCTGGCGAAAGCCGGCCAACTCCGAGATGCAATTGCTGTTTGGGAGCCGGTAGCTGCGCGCAACCAGGATGTAGTGGGCCTCACCAGAAACCTTGCCTTGGTGAAGTGCTCGGCGGGCGATGTGGAAGGTGCTCGCGCCTTACTGCAACAGGGGCTTCAATATTCGCCCGAATCGATAAGCCTACGGCAATTATTGGCTAATCTGCCGAAATGCGGCACCGGGCGAGAGGTGCATTGAGGAGGTTGTTGATAATTTTTGGGCCTCAGTGATCGAGGAGCTCTGGGCTTTTTGGCGCATTTTTCCTTATGATGAATAGAAGCCATGTCGAAACGTGAATTTCAAACCGAAGTCAGTCAGCTGCTGCAGCTGATCATCCATTCACTCTACTCACATCCTGAAATCTTTCTTCGCGAGCTCATTTCAAATTCGTCCGATGCGCTGGACAAACTGCGCCATCTTACGCTGACGGATGATGCTTACAAGAGCCTGCCGTTTGAGCCTCGGATCGGCCTCGAACTGGATGAAGAAAAGAAGACCCTGACGATCAGCGATACCGGAATCGGTATGAACGAAGAGGAGCTGGTTTCACACCTGGGAACCATTGCTCGTTCCGGGACCAAGAATTTTCTCTCGCAGTTGTCTGGTGATGCCAAGAAAGATTCAAACCTGATCGGCCAGTTCGGTGTGGGTTTTTACAGCGCCTTCATGGTGGCCGATAAAGTTGAAGTTGTTTCCCGCAAAGCCGGCGAGGAGAAAGCCTGGCGGTGGACCAGCGACGGTAAGAGCGGCTTCGAACTTGAGGCGGCAGAACGCGGGGCTGCAGGAACAACAGTGCTGCTCCATTTCAACGAGGAAGGTCAGCAGTATGCAAATAGCTGGCGCCTGCAGGAAGTGGTGAAGAAGTACTCGAACCATATCGCGTTCCCAATATTTTTGACCTATGACAAGAGCGAATGGAACGAGACTGAGAAAAAGTCAGAGAAGACGCGTGTCACGGAACAGGTGAATGCTGCAAGCGCGTTGTGGCGCCGCTCGAAGAGCGAGATCACAGAAGAAGAGTACAAAGAGCTTTACAAGTCGATTGCGGGTGACTGGGAAGATCCGCTTTTCTGGTTTCATACGAAGGCAGAGGGAAGTCTTGAATACACGACACTTTTCTATGTGCCTGCAAAGGCCCCGCTCGATCTCTACCAGGCTGAATATAAGGGTGGGGTGAAGCTTTATGTCAAGCGCGTCTTCATCATGGACGACGCGAAAGAGCTTCTGCCGCAGTATCTGCGCTTTGTTCGCGGGATCATCGACAGTGAAGATCTGCCTTTGAACGTGAGCAGGGAAATCCTGCAGCAAAACAGGGTACTCACCAGTATTCGTACGGCGAGCGTCAAGAAGATTCTTTCCGAGTTGAAGAGCATCGCTGAGAAACAGCCGGAGTTGTATCTGAAGTTCATCACGGAATACAACCGGCCGTTGAAAGAGGGACTCTACGGGGATTATGCGAATCGAGAGACGCTTCTCGAACTGGTCCGTTTTAAGTCCACCAAGGTAGATGGTCTGACCGGCCTGGCTGATGTAAAGGCGCGGATGAAGGAAGGGCAGAAGAGCATCTACTACATCACGGGTGGTGCTGAATCGTTGCTGCGCACGTCACCGCTGCTGGAGATTTACAAGAAGAAGGATTTAGAGGTGCTGATCCTCGATGACGAGATTGATGAGATTGTTTTCTCGGGTGTCGAGAAGTATGGCGAGATCGATCTGAAGGCGGTCAACAAAGCGGGCACGGGCGAAGACCTGAAGGACGAAGCTGAGCCAGACAAGGCAGAGGCACTTAAGCCGCTGCTGGACAAGCTGAAAGCTACACTGGGCGACCGCGTGAAAGACGTGCGCGCGTCGGTGCGGCTTGCCGATAGTCCGTCGTGCATTGTTTCGGACGAAGAAGAGCCTTCACTGAAGATGCAGCAGATGTTGCGTGCGATGGGGCAAAAAGAGATGCCGGCTTCAAAGCCGACGCTTGAGATCAACCCTGATCACGAGATTGTGAAGAAGCTTTTGGCGCGGACTGATGACGCGACTGCACAGGATGCAGCATGGCTGCTGCTGGACCAGGCTTTACTGATGGAGGGGGTACCGTTGCAGGATCCAGCCACGTTCGTGCAGCGGCTGAACCGGATCTTGAATCAGTCCATCTAAGCAAACAGCTTCGGGTGGCGGCGGACGCAGCGCAGCCACCCGAATGTTTTAATGCACTGGTGGAACTGCTTCTGCCTGGGCTGCAGCGAGGACAAGCTTCCTCATGGAATGCAAGAAGGTGAAGCGCACCAGGGCGGACGGCTTCTGTGCCGCGTCGATCATGGACATCTGCGTGGCCTCCCATCCTGCCGGCGGAGCGGTGCGAGCTTCGAGATAGGTCAGAGCGGAGAGACCGACCTCCGCCAGGCCACCCAACTGTTCTACGCGTACCGCATCGTCAGCTAATCGCGGCGTCTTCCGAAGGTCTTCGAGCAGTCGCGGTTCGGCCGCCTGCCAGGAGAGAAACTGGCGCCGCAATTGGTTGAAAGCAGCTCCGCGTGAAGGAAGCTTGCCGGATGCAACATCGCCGCTCAGGTCAAGGCGAAGGTCTTGATCGGCAACTTGCGGCACTGCAACGTCGCCGGTGATTGCCTGAACATCACCGGCAATCTGCTGACGCGCAGGTGGATCGGCCACGGTGGCATCGACCAGGCGATCAAGGGACGTGTAGCCGTTGGTGTGCTGGGTATCAGAACGCTCGCCGAAGCTGACCGGCTCGAGCACG
>CAZZXL010000099.1:0-19301 GCA_964658035.1 uncultured Acetobacteraceae bacterium | reverse complement strand
GTCGACTTTAGGGAGGACGCCTCGGCATATTTTCTGACCAGCAAAGACAATGAAGACACCAGGTACGATGATACGGCCCTCGGGCCTGATCTCAGGTAATTACAGATCACACAAATCTTGCATAAGCGGCCTCAAGCTTTCCAGGTCATGCAGGGGGTCTCGTTGTCGTCCTTTACTGGAAGATGCTTACTGAAACGAAGGAGCGCGCTGTCCGTATTGAAGCTTCTGATTTCGTGTTGTGTGCGCCTGATCTAGACGGGTGAAGTTTCATCTAGGAAAATAATGTTCAGGTCGCACTTTGTTGTGGTACAAGGATAATCATGTTCATCATTGCAAACACAGCCGGTGCTTCAAATTGTTGTAGCTCCCCACACTGGGCACGTTTGTGATGGAAGCAGGGTAACCTGCCGTATCTTACAAATCTTAGATAGCATTAAACGCCCACGAGAGAACCGCTCTCATGGGCATTTTGCTTTTGGCGCCGAACCTAACTCATGGGTTCTGTCAACAGCCCAACCGTTTGCCTCCGCAGACTCCAAATCCAAGGCCAGAAGTAGAAGTACTGAAACACACCGGTAAGACAAAGTGCAATTTTAATTGCTTGAAGATAATTCCCAGGTCGAAGGCATCTATGCTCAGCGCTATATACCTATCCGCTAAACGGATCTCCATCCTTCCTACTCTCCTTTTCTTCCTGGCAGCGCCTGCCTTTGCACAATTTTCAAGTGGCATCGAGGGCACTGTGCGCGACACCTCGGGAGCGCTGATTGCGGGAGCAAAAGTCACTTTAACGGACACGCGTCTTGGGGTCGGAAAAGATGTCATCACCAGCCAGGCCGGGCACTTTCGCATCGATAGTATTGCCGCGTCAACGTATCTGGTGCAGGTTGATGCCAGTGGATTTAAAGTGTGGGAGCAGCAAGACCTTGTCTTGCAGGTGGGTGAAATTCGAACACTTGCGCCGACACTCGAAGTGGGAGCAGCGTCATCCCAGGTCACGGTCTCTGCAGCGGAAGCGTCAGTCAACCTGACATCGGCCACGACCGGCTCGGTGATTTCGGAGACGACCCTGCATGAAACGCCACTGTCCGGCCAGAATGTATTTTCGCTTGCTGCTCTGACTCCCGGCATGACTGGCATCGGCGCGAATCAAGCCGATAACTACACGAACGAATACCCGATCAACATCAATGCAGCCGGATTGCGCCAGGAAGAGAATGGCTACATGATCGACGGTGCGACCAGTAACAGTCCCGGCCGCGGCGGTGCTACTTCCATTTCGCTGAATCCAGAGATTGTCCAATCCATGGACGTCCGGACGAATGATTTCGATGCGCAGAAGGGAAGGAATGGCGGAGCGACGGTAAATGTCTTCACCAATTCCGGCTCGAATGACTTTCATGGCACGCTTGATTATTACTTTCTGAACAACTCGCTCTCCGCGCGACAGGAATTTCAGGCTTCTATTCCAACCTTCCAACGCAATGAGATGGGCGCGACAGTAGGCGGCCCGATCATCAAGAACAAACTGTTTTTTTATGCGGGACTCGATGTGCTTCGCTCAAGCAACGTCACCTCGGGCCAGAGCACTTTCGAGACGCAGGACTTCTTGAACTACGCTAAGGTACATTACCCGAATGACCTAGCTACCAAGGTGCTGGAGTTGAGCCCGCCTTCTGTTTACCCGACCACCGGCCTAGAGACGGTAGCGCAGCTTGAGGCCGCAACACAAGGCTATTTTGCGCCCCCCGCCGGCATTCCGGCAGGCCTGGAGGCAGTCGGCACTGCCAACTACAGTTACTCTGTCCCGAAGAATGGATATCAATGGAGTATCCGAGTGGACGATTATCTTAGTAAGACAGACCGAATTTACGTAGAAGGCATTCGAGATTCAGATACCTCCGGCGGTTACACAGCCCGACCTGCAGTCGACGATGCCGAAGCAAACCATTCCGATTTTATCAACATCGATTGGACGCACACGTTCTCACCCCGGCTGTTGAATGAAGCGGGCATCCACGAGATCCGGCCCTATGGTTCAGACATAGGAGCACCTACCATGGTGATCCCCTATGTGAGCGTGACCGGTTTATACGGGTTTGGCAACTGGGGGCCCGGAAACTTTACGCAGACTACGGTCGGATGGCGGGATGTAATGACTGCGACGGTCAAGACACATACTTTGAAGTTCGGCTTTGACATGTTCAATGCTCGAGAGATTGGCGACCAGAGCGGCGCGCATAGCCGGCCATCTTATACCTTCAACAACCTGCTTGATTTTATCCAGGATGAAGCAACCGTAGAGAACGCAACACCAGTAAACCTGATCACACATCAGCAATCTTCCTACAATCGCCTTTACCGCGACTTCTACCAGGGGTATTACGTTCAGGATGATTGGAAGGTCAAGCCTCGACTGACGATGAACGCAGGTCTGCGATACGATCAACTGGGCAATTATTTTGATATCATCAGCCCGGCTTTGACTAACTTCAACTTCGGGGCGGGCACAACGCCGAATGAACAGATCGCCAATGGGTCAACGTCACTTGCTCCGAATAACCACGTGCTCAATCACAACATCTGGGATGTTACTCCGCGGGTTGGTTTCGCCTGGGATGTCTTCGGTGCAGGCCGCACAGCTCTTCGAGGGGGATTCGGGGTCTATGCTGATGAACCGGCACATCTTCACTTCACCGATATTCTAAGTGGCAATCTGCCTAACTCCTACAGCCCGTATATCAGCGTGTACTCCGGCCAGCAGCCGGTCTTTCAATTTTGCTCCCCGCCTTCCGGCTGGAACGAAGTTTGCCCGGTTGTTCCTACCAATAATGTGGCCCTGAATGCCAATGGAGGCCTGGAAATTAATGGCGTCGTCCAAAGAGCCAGTCTAGGCGGATACTCTCCTCAATACAAATTTACGCAGGTAGAGGATTGGACACTAAGCCTCCAGCAACAACTACGGAACGGTCTGATCTTCGAGTTGAACTACTCGGCGACCGCTGCTCATCATCTGCCCATCTACAACCAGGACATTAATCGCTTTGCCGGCGACCTGATTAAGAACCAGGGATCACTGAACAGGCTCAACCCTGATTTTGGGGACATTACGTACGCTACGTCCGACGGTAATTCGATGGGTAACTTCCTTTCGGCAGTTATCACCCGACGGACTTCGCATGGTCTTAGCCTTCGAGGTATCTACACTTGGGGTAAAGCTATGGACGTAGTGAGTAACTCCGGATCAGAGGGCGGTCTTACCGGAGTTATTCCATCAGAAGCGAGCGCCATCATTCAATCTGGTAATTATGCTGCACAGCGTGGCCGATCCGATTTTGACATTCGCCAGCAAGTATCGATGGATGGGACCTGGAGCGTACCCGGCCACTACGGAAACCGACTGGAGACCTCTGTGCTTGGGGGGTGGCAGTTTGCCGGGGTGTGGATACTGCAAACCGGTTTGCCGTTCACCGTGTACAACGGGGCCGCGTTCAATCCGATATGCGCTCGAAATACGAATGCAGGCGGAAGTTGCTTCGACTCCAACAGCGTGTTTATCCCGGGTAGCGTGATCACGGGTAACGGCGGGGGAGACTACAACGCCGACGGATCAGACTATGATGTGCCTGATACGCCAACGTTTGGCCGCCACCTGACCGGGCAGCCACATAAGAAGTTTCTTAGAGGAGTGTTTCCGGCATCCGCTTTCCCCGTACCTGTTCCTGGAGCAGAAGGAAACCTGGGCCGCAACACCTATGACCAGCCCGGCTACAACAACCTCGACTTTACCTTCTCCAAAATCTTTACAACGCCCTGGTTCTTTGGAGAGAAGCTGCGGATAGAAGCCAAGGGAGAAACCTTTAATCTGTTCAACCGGGTAAACCTGAATGCGGTTACTTCTGATCTCTCAAACCCTCTGTTTGGGACAGCAAGCGCTCAACTCCCTGCGAGACGTTTGCAATTTCATCTTCGCGCAAGCTTCTAGCCCGTTTTGCTTTTCGGTCGCACTTTCCATCGTTGTACACGTTGGCTTTTCCTGCGAAGCGATTGGCTCCGTGCCTTATCTTCGCTCTACAGTTAGAGCAGAGCTGCGCTCACCACTTACCACGGACCTTCGTACTCGAGTGGAGTCAAAGACGGGCAAAATTCTCGCGGAACTTTTTGAGCGGAGAAGGGAACGAGCGGGCCTTTGCTCCTGCAGCAAAAATACGGATCAGAATTTGGCGATGAGGCTGATGCCACCGATCAGCAGGACACTGCCGATCACACGGCCCAAGTTAAGGGGATGGGGTTGCATTTTGAACCAGCCGAAGTGGTCGATGAGTAAAGAGGTGATCAGCGCGGCCGTGACGGTGAAGCCCACGAATGGACCTGCGCCGACCTTGTTGACCAGCGTAAGACCGGCATAGACCTGGACTGCGCCGATGAGACCACCGACCACCGCCCACCACGGCATTGTCGCCAGGTCCTTCTGAGTAGGCAGTGGATTCGGGTGGATCAGCGAGGCGCCGGTGAAGAAGAAAGTAATGAGTGCGAAGGAAATGGCTGAAGCCAGCCACGGATTTACGACATGCTTGTTGAGTTGACCATTCATGGCTGCGCCGCAACTTTGCAGCGCGCCGCCCAAGATGATGAAGGGGATAATCCATCCAGCGTTCATACTTTTATCCTTGCGCTTCAGCGCCAAATTTTGTGTTGCATATGTTGTTTCCTGAGATCCACGGCTGGCCTTTCTTGCTAAAAAGCCAGCCGGCTTTTTCCTATCGTTTATGCCGGCAGGAAATCTGACCTAGTGATGTCCTACGAACCTCTGCATCAGGATCGCTCCGGCCAGCGCGGCAAAAAGTGCTGCAGGCATGGCGACTGCGCCCACTTTCAGGAACTTCCAGAAACTCACGTCCAGTTTGTCTCCACCCTCGTCTGCTCCCGAGTCCTTGCGAAGAGCAAGCAGCCAGAGAATCGTAGCGAGTGAGCCGGTGACGGAAAGGTTGGGTCCGAGGTCTACGCCGATCAGCACGGCATTGGCGATCAACCCCTTCGTGTGAGCGGCCTGGATGGTACCGCCCGCTATAAGTCCAAGGGGCAGATTATTTACAATGTTATTGGCGATGCCCACAGCAAACCCTACAACCAGCGCACCGAAGTCCCGGCCGAGGCTCGATGCCCAGGCGAGCCATTGTTGGGTCAGCTTCAGCGCACCCTGACTTTCGACAGCGTCCACCATCACAAACAAGCCTGCGACTAGCACCAGCGTTGCCCAGCTGATTTCGCGCGCAAGCTTGATAGGGCTGCTCTTCGCCTTGATGGAGACGACAGCGGTAATCACCAGTGCAGCGATGCACGTGGGCAGTCCCAGGTCCTTCTTCAGCGCTGAAGCCGTCAGCAGCACTGCAATCATCAATGCGAGACCTGCAAGCACCAGCATGCCATTGCTGCTCAGTGCCGCATCGTCGACCTCACAGTCGATCTTTTTGCGCAGGTCGTCGCGGAATAGAAAACGCATCACGAAGAAGGTCACGAGGATGGAGAACAGTGACGGGACGCCAAAGTCTGCCAGCCATGTGCCCAGCGGAGGCATCCCGGTATGGAAGACAACCAGGTTGGCCGGATTTGAGATCGGCAGTACAAAGCTCGCCGCATTCGCGATCAACGCACAGACGAACAGGTAAGGAAGAGGGGAGACCTTGGCTTTACGCACTGCCGTCAGGATTGCCGGCGTCAACACGACCGCGGTCGCATCATTCGACATGAAGATGGTCACCAGGGTTCCAACTCCGTAGACCAGCAGGAAGAGACGCGAGCAACTGCCCCTGGCTCCGCGGACGGCGACGGAAGCTACCCAGTCGAAGACACCCTGCTCTCTTGCCAACTCGCTCAGAAGCATCATGCCGATGAGGAAAAGGTACACATCGCTGCCCTTGGCGACGGCCTGCCCGGCTAACTTGAGCGGCACGAGCCGAAGCACGATCAGGAGGATTGCTCCGCTTGAGATCCACCACACTTCCGGGATGCCACGCGGTCGCGTCAGCATCAGTGCGATGCTGACGGCGACAATCAACGGCAGAAGAACGTGCGCGATGCTAGGAGAGAAGAAGGTGTGCATCATCACCACTTTTTCCCGTTCTTGTTTGGTCCCAGCTGGGTGCCGAGCAGGCCATGCTCCGGCCAAGCAGTCAGAGCATTGTCCTGGTCACGCCCCGCGCGCCCTCGTTTTGGAGCGCCGCCGCTTGCAATACGGATCGCATCCCTGGCAACGTTGCCTTGTGTGTCTTCAAAATAGACCTGTAAGGTATGCACGCCCGCAGGCGGAGCAGCTTTCGCCTCCCAGACGCGACTGTTTTTAACTCGTGTCATGGCGATGGCTTTCCCCTCCAGGTACGCGGTAGCTTTCACCGCCTCAGCCTCGCTCCAGAACTTCGCCCGAACCTGCACTGTTCCCTGCTGTGCTTCGTTCAATTCTGTTAGCAAACGCTCGTCGCTTGGGGAAGTAATCATGACAGCGGGGAGCTTACCCAGAGCTACGAATTGCCAGCTCACAACGTCGCCGTCGATGCTCACAATAGAGTAGCCGACCGGCCCTTCTTCAATCTGGCCGGTGGACCGGGTCGCCGTGTAGAGCGTTCGGCCATCGTTGGCAATCTCGTTGTAGTGCGTATGTCCCATATCGATAAGCTTTACGTTGAAGTTACGAACAAGCTCCATCAGTTCAGTTCTGCCGGACTTCAAGTCACTCGGGTAGCAATGCAGGAGAAGCACCCTGGTCAATCCTGCGCTGGTGGCAGTCTGCAGTTCATGCTTCACCCACTGCAATTGCTCCGTGCTTACAGTAAACGATGCGGGGTGGGGCACATCGAACGCATTCATCGCGATGAACCTGACAGGGCCCACGGTAAACGCATAGCAGGTTTCATCCGCCATTGCTTCGACAAAGTTACTGAAGCTCTTTTCGTGAACATCGTGGTCGCCGACGATGGCGCACCATGGCGCGTTGAGACGGTCGAGTTCTCCGCGCACCACGGCATAGGCGGCCCGGCTGCCGTCGTCAGCTACGTCTCCAGGCAGATAGACGAAGCTGATGGAGTCGGCGAAGGTTTGATTGATTTCATCTACTATCTGGCCCAGGTCGAGGTGGTTCTGCTCACCGGCCTTTGTCATGTGCAGATCGCCGAGATGGATCCAGCTGATCACACCGGCAGCGTCCGGCGGATGGGGTTGAAAGCAACGATGCGACGTTAGGGTCGTCATGCTGAAAGCTCCTGGGAGGTGACTGGAAACGAGGTGTCCCGGTGTGGATCATTCCGGCCGGGAAGCGTCTCCGGAACGGCGATCCACAGCAGGACGAAGGCGAGTGCGGCGATGGCGCCGAGAGACAGGAAAGAGATGCGATAACTGAAATGCTGAATCAGTTTTCCGCCGAAGGTTGTGCTGAGAGCGGCACCAAGCCCGACGGCTGTGGCCAGAGTGCCCTGGACGAGATTAAAGCGGCCCGTCGCTCGCGTGCGGTCTGCGACAACCAGGATCGAAACGACGCCGAAGATGGCATTCGCCATGCCGTCCAATAACTGAATGGCGATCAGACCTTCGGTGTTGTGGGTCAAGGTATAAAGGAATGCGCGGATGGGAAGAACGCCAAAGCCGGCCATCAGCAATCTCTTCCGGCCATGCCGGTTGGCGGATCGTCCGATGGCCGGGGCGAGACACATGATGACCACCTGCGTCACGATGATGCAGGCAGACATGAACGGAGCAGCGGTTGCCCTTGCACCCTGCGAGAGCATCTCTCCGAGTTGGGGCAGCATGGCCGCGTTTGCAAAGTGAAATAGAAAAGCGCACGCAAGAAATACCAGCAGGACACGGTCGCCAACCAGCGTTTTCATCACGGAGACTTGTGCCGGGAGATCTTTGCCGTGCTCCTTTATCACTCCGCCACGCGCCAAGTCATAATCAATGTCTTTGCCCTTGATCGCACCGATGGTAAGTACAGTCGGGATGGTCAGGATTGCAGCGGTGATAAAGATGGCTCGGTTTCCGAACACGTGGCTCATGCCTGCAATCAGCAATGCACAAGCCACGTTTCCGGCTGAGTTGAAGGACTGGTTTTTTCCAAATTGACGATCAAAGAAGGTGATGCCTACCATTCCCATCGTGATCGCAGCGAGTGTTGGTCCGAGGAATGGCCCGGCGCCCCCAATCAGTACCTGCGACGTGTACACGGCCCACGGTGCGGCTGTACTACTGAGCAGCACAGCCCCTGCAGCGAGCACACCTGAGGCGACGATGAGAATTAATTTCTTCGACTTGAGTTGATCGATAATGGCGCCAACGGGAGCCTGCAGCGCAACTGTGACGATACCGCCAATGGTCAACGCCATTCCGACTCGGCCCGGCTGCCAGCCGGCTCCCGCGAGGTAGGCCGCGAGAAATGGCCCGAGGCCGGTTTGAACGTCGGCGAGGAAGAAGTTTGCCGCCTCCAGCGCGTGGAGACTTCGCTTCTTACCGGGATCGATTTTGATAGCGTTGACCATTGGTGAGAGACACTAAGCGCTCTTGAGTTGAAGGTTCTTGTTAGCTCTCTCCAGTTTGAGGGGGTCCTGCCGCTTCACGTGAGCGAGAGCTTCCGCGGCGCGAGCAAACTCAAGCGCCTGGTGGTAGGCGTGGGTTTTGAGTGCGTTAGCGGCGCTTTCCCGAGCGCCCTGATAGATCTCTGCCAGCATGTCCGGGTGCTCTTCTTTCCAGTGCTCATCCGCTTTCCGCGTCAGTTCATCGAAGTGCTCTGTAATGGACTGTTTGAGCTCGGCAGAGATGCGGACTTCACCGGCCACCCCGCCGGCAAGAATTGCGAAGCTGAGATGCTCGGATGCTCGGAGAAGGTCGGCAGCGTTTTTGCTGTCTCCATCGTTGATTGCCTGCTGAGCCAGTGTGGTAAGTCCGGCAACGGCCTCAGCCCGTGGCGACTTTAAAGAGTTTCGGAGAATCGCAACCCGTCCCAGGTGTTCAAACGCGCGGCGTACTTCGTTCGATTGGTGATGCTTATCGTGGTGGTGCCCGGGTTTTTTCTTCGCGGCCTTCTTTGGAGCTTTCTTTGCGGCCTTCTTGGGAGGTGGCATGAATTTAGTCCTTTCTTTCCATTGGTAGAGGGTTCGATGCAAGCGGAGTGTGAATCCCGTGTGAACTGAACACTCCGATCGATTCAGAGGCCATAGTTGCCCTTAAGGATATCGATCAGCAAACATCTAGCCTGCTACAGGGCATGCTGCGTGCCATTCATGGAAATTGGAAGAAACCTCTTAAACGCTGCCTAAATGGTCGCTTCCAGACCCTCGGTGCGCTTGGACTGAGTGCAATCCACTCACCACCTGCGCGGATTGCGTACAGTTTGTTCCGATAGCAGGGGCTCTTGGCATCTGATCTCGAATGGCAGCAGCCATCATCCATCACGTTACCGATGGCAGCGGAGTTGCTTAGCATAGCGGCAGGTGCTTCGATAAAATTCTGCAGGGCCTGGCGGGGAGGAGCTGAATGTCGAAGATGTTTTGGAGAAGCCTTCGCTCACGCATCCTGCTTCTCGTCGTACTGACATTCCTGTTCCTTGCAGCAGCGGCGCTCAGCCTGTTTACGTTTCTGCGCAATCGTCACACGGAGACATTGGCCCTGACGGAGCATCATCTTGTCAGGGTGGCTGCCAGTCTCGCACGGAACTATGCCGACCATCGGACGGCGGAAATTTCGCTGCGAGTGCTCGAGCCGGGACTACCACCACCACCTCCCCATCCTTCTGCAATGGAAGCGCCGAGGGCACCGCATCCTGGACGCGACGGGCCGCCGCATCCCAAGCCAGATCCGCTCAAAGGGATCACGGTAGAAACGCTGCAGCGCGAGGACGGCGTCGAGGGTGGCTTCTACACCGCCAGGGTAGATGCGTTGATGGGATACGCTTTTCCAACCCATGAGGGACCAGGTCCGGAGAAGAGGATGCCAGAACGAGAGCGCCCGACTATCGAGAAGCTTGCACGTGAGGCAGTAGCATCCAGGGCCACCAAGACATTTAGATTCGAGGGGCCACACGACGCCATCCTCTTTGTAGCGACCCCAATTCACGAGGCATCTGTTGCCAATCAACCTGCCAAGGCCACGGATGAAGTGACTGGCGCTGCCTGGCTCATGGAGCGCCTTCCCGGAATAGAGGGTGGACAAAGTCGAGAGCTGTTGTTTGGGAGCGTCGGTTTTGGAATAGCCGCCTTGATGACGGCGTTGCTTGCCCTCTTCGTTACGACCGAGATTCGCACGGGAGTCAACATCGTTCTTGAACGTCTTGGCTCGATGGAGGGCGGCTTGCCGGCAGCCAGTGAGCAGTTGACAGGCCGTCCACCGCTCGAAGAATTTGACCGCGTTCTCCACGGCATCGACTCTCTTTCGCAGGCATTGCAGGAAAAGATCGAGAACCAGCGGACACTGGAGTCAAGGGTTCGCCACAACGAACGACTCTCTGCCTTGGGTCAGTTTGCCGCGGGTATTGCGCATGAGTTAAGGAACCCGCTTGGAACCATCAGGATGCGGACGCAGATGTGGCAGCGCTCCGGCGATGCGGAAGCTGCCAGGCGGAGCAGCTCAGTGATCCTTGAAGAAATTGATCGGCTGGATACGATCATCAGCCGTCTCCTCTACTTCGCCAGGCCCATCCAGCTTCAACTTCAGTCCATCTCGCTCGATGATCTATGCGCATCGGCCGCATCAACATGGGCAGCAAGAGAAACGACGAACGGGATCCAGATTATCTGCAAAGCGGCCTCCCACACTGTCGTCACGGCGGACCACGGCCGACTGCTGCAGGTGCTCGATAATCTGATGGAGAACGCTGTGCATTCAGCGTTACAGTCGACCTCGCTGGAGAGCAATGGCCCCATGGGGAGAAGTGTAACGATCAGTACGGCGATCGAAGGAGACTTCGCCCGTATCGACATCACGGACAGTGGCCGAGGCTTTACTCCGGCAGCACTGCGTCACGCAATGGACCCGTTCTACACTACAAAAGACAACGGAACAGGACTTGGTCTTTCTATCTCGTTCGAGATTGTGCAAGCTCACGGTGGCGAATTGCTTCTTGCTAATCGCGATGGTGGCGGAGCCGTTGCTTCGCTCCGACTTCCATTGGATGGAGACGATCGCGATCCGCTAGCAAAGGCGAATAAAGAGGCAGCAAAAGATGTCTGAAGTACTTATCGTGGACGACGATCACAACTTTCGTGAAACCCTTCGGGAGTTGCTGGTGGAAACGGGGTACCAGACGCTGGTTGCAGCAAATGCTGAAGAAGCGATCGCTTTGCTTCAGACCACGACACCCGACCTGACACTCTGCGATTGGAAGATGCCTGGTGGAGGTGGAGAGCAGTTTCTCAAGAGCCTGCAATCCGAGGGCCTGCACACTACCATGCCGGTCATCATTCTGACTGCTCACGGTACGGGCCCGAATGCGATGCAGGCGATGCAACTTGGTGCGTACGATTTCATTACGAAGCCACTCGACCTCGACATGGCTCTGGCCACGGTGGCACGCGCCATCCGCCACATGGAACTACAGCGCGAAGTCGAGGTGTTACGACAGCAGAGATTCAGGGACCGCTCCCTGGAGGAGGTCGGCACCTTTGAAGAAGGCTTGCAACCTCGACTCGTCGGCAACTCGCCGGCATGGCTTGAGGTCTTCAAGAACATCGGCAGAGTCGCTTCTACCGACGTAGGAGTCCTGTTGCTGGGAGAATCTGGAACGGGCAAAGAAGTTGTTGCCCGCGCCATTCACCAGAACAGCGCGAGAAGCCGCCGGGGCTTCCTCATTCTCAACTGTGCAGCTTTGCCTCCTGACCTGCTCGAGTCAGAGTTATTCGGACATGAACGGGGCGCCTTTACCGGGGCAGTTGCGCAGAAGCGCGGGAAGTTCGAGGCCGCGGACCGCGGCACGATCTTTCTGGATGAGATAGGTGAACTGCCGCTGTCGCTCCAACCCAAACTCCTCCGCGTCCTTCAGGAGCACACCTTCGAGCGGGTTGGCGGAACAGCGTCCATCCATACTGATGTCAGGATTATTGCTGCCACCAATCGTTCGCTGGAGGACGACGTGGAACAGAAGAGCTTTCGGGCCGACCTGTTTTATCGCCTCAATGCTTTTACGGTTCGGCTGCCTCCGCTTCGCGAACGTCAGGCTGACATTCTCCCGTTGTCGGAGTATTTCCTCGCCCGGTACGCCCACCGCAATCAAATCAACTCGACCGGGTTTGCTGCCGGCGCCATAAAGGCTTTGCAAAATTATGCCTTTCCCGGCAATGTGCGGGAGCTCGAGCATCTGATCGAACGCGCTGCGGTCAAGGCGGGCGGGAGGGCCATCACTGCTGAACTGATGCAAGACGAACTGACCAGGCAGAAGAGTTCTTCACCTGGGGCTTTCGAGATGCATGCAGCGCTGGCAATGCCATTCCATGAGTCGGTCGCAAGCTGGGAACGCTATTTGATCGAACAAGCGTTGAAGGTTTCCCGAGGCAACAAGTCGGACGCCGCCCGCAGGCTCGGCATTCACCGGCGGCTGCTTTACGAGAAGCTGACACAATTCGGACTGCTTTGAGTGGTTCCTTCGGGCCGGTGCGACGACCGACGACCTTTGGACGCTTTTCGAGTGCGTGCGCCGCGAATGCCTCCCGCATGTCGCATGGAGAGTGAACCCTATCCATACGGCGGCGCAATAGAGAGCGGCCCGAACTGACGTCAAGGTCGGGTTAACGATGCCGGATGCAAAAAGCCATGGTCTGATCTCCGATGGCAACGGTAGCTTTCTTTGCCTGCATTACCGGAGACATCATTCTCAACATATTTCCCCAATCATTCCTGAGCCGGTTTCCAAAGATGTTGCCATTTCCCGTTCGCTCGATTCATTCTCGCCTGAGAACTGGATGCTCGAGCGTGTGACACCCATCACACAGGGTCCGTGCGATACCTGACATACTCTCGTCAGTGGGGACACATTGTGAAGATTGCACAGAGCATGCCTTTCAATCCGGTTGGTTATTTGCGGAGCGGAGGTTCAGGCCGTCGGGTGGTGCATATCAAGGCGCAGCAGGCACTGTTTACCCAGGGCTCCATTTCGGATTGCGTGTACTACCTGCAGGGCGGGCGGGCAAAGCTCACGGTAGTGTCGGAAAAAGGTAAAGAGGCGACCATAACGCTGTTGGCTCCCGGCGATTTTGTGGGGGAAGAATCGATTGCGAAAACGCCGGGAGTGAGGGTCGCAAATGCGACAGCCATCAGCGCGTGCACAGTCTTGAGGATTGAGCGAACAGAAATATTGCGGGTCCTCCACCAGGAGCACGCCTTCTCCGACCTGTTTTTGCAGGTCCTTGTCGCCCGTGGTATGCGCACGCAAGCTGATCTTGTTGACCAGCTCTTCAATTCAAGCGAGAAGCGACTCGCGCGGATTCTCCTGCTGATGAGCGAGTTCGGCGAGTGCGGCAGACCGCAGCCCCTTATCCCGCGGATTTCACAAGAAGCGTTGGCGGAAATGATCGGAACCACGCGCTCCCGCGTCAGCTTTTTTATGAACCGCTTCAGAGAACATGGATTTGTTGACTACGAATACCATGGCCGGATTCATGTGCATAGTTCGCTCCTCAAAGTGGTACTGGATGACCGGCTGCCAGGCCGCAATGCTGAAACCCCCGCGCTGATCTGCGGACCCGAACGTGGCTCAACCAGCAGTCATCGAACCATTCGCGAACCTTCCTCTGAGATGATTAAGCCGGAGAGGCCATGCATGCTGCCGCAAGCGCTTTAGATGGATTGGGTAAATGACTCTGTGGAGTAGCCATTGATTTGCAAAATGGCTGCGTGGGTTTGAGCGATGACGGGTTTGTCATCCACGACAAAATCCGCGGCTGAGTTTTGCATTCCCGCCATGACTCTCTCAATATTCGCATAGGTAGTAAGCCCGGGTGGACTTATGCACCAAGTCGGAACAGTGCATTCATATGGTTTAGTCCACGCTAGTCACACGGTCAACTCTGCCGTGATGTATGTCTAACTTGGCCAGGACGAGTTTGCTGGCAAGGCCAGCTGACTTGGTTTTCCTGAGGCGTCTGTCACCCGGTACCTTCATATCCAGATCGATGAAGGTACCGGGGGCTACGCACTGCTTTCGTCGATCAGCATTCATCAGAACTTTGGGAAGGCCTATGCAGTTCCCATGCCACCGGTAACACCATAAATCTCGCCTGTGATGTAGCTTCCCTCCTGCGAGGTCATCGCTCCCAAGTGACTGGATAAGGAAGCCGCCGTGCGGTGGGTATATCGGTTGACCCGTCATCGGGCCAACCATTTTTCATGCCTACAACTAAAGGTCATGAACTAGCAAGATTCATGGCCGATATAGCTCGCAAGGATGGCGGAGCAAGCGAGGGATGATCAGACGCGTTGCCAAAGAGAAGCAGCGACGACCGAGTTACACTTTGCTGAGCGGCTACCGTCTACGGTATGTGAGGCACGCGCGGCTCATGGCTCGTGCCGTTTTTGTTATCCTGCCCCTCTTGTCGGCTGTGTCGACCGGCTACCCTGAGCCTCTCTCCACAAGCTCCTCGGTCATCACAAGCATTGGCACGGCCCACGACCTGCCGGGGGCTGGTTCTGGCGGCGAACGGGTTCATCTTGTCGGGACCGTGACCTTCTATGATCCCGCTGATGAAGAGCTCTTCATCCAGGACGCCACCGGCGGTATCTATGTCGAGACCGACCGACCTTATGCCTTTCAGATAGGGGATTTGCTCGAGGTAATCGGTAAAACCGATCCTAGCTATCGCACCTCAGTCGCGAACGGCGCTTCGATGCGTGTTCTGGGCCGCGGCCAGTCTTATGCGTCCCCCCTATACCAGTACTCAGGATTAATTGCCGGCGACGCAGACAGTCGTCTGGTCCAAGTTCGAGGAAGATTACGTGCTGCGAACATTGAGCAACACGCCAATTCGCCTTCTGCGCATCTTGACCTGGTGATGCCGGGCGGGAGAGCAGCGATCTACCTGGCTAGTTCAACAGGCTTCAATCCGGGTCCAATACTCGACGCTGAAGTTGAGGTGACTGGAGTCGCCGGTGCCCAGTACAACGAGAAAAATCAAGTCACGGGCGTGGTCCTCTATGCGCGCGACTTCAACTCCATCCGCATTCTGCAAAGACCAAAGCTCCCGGTGGATCAACTGCCCATCACAGACGTTGATCGAGTTTTTGAATCACGCTCTGTCACAGACAATTCCAGTCGCGTCCGCGTACACGGCACGGTCACCTATTATCAGAAAGGCGCCTCTGTCGTCCTTGAGACGAGTGGGAAAAGTATCTTCATTGAGACCCGACAAACCAATGACTTAAAAGTGGGAGAGATTGTAGATGCTTACGGCTTCGGCAGTTCCAATGAATATGCACCCATGCTGCGCGATGCCTTTGTCATTCAGGCAGGCGGCTTTGAACCGATCAGCCCCCGGCCTGTGACCTACGACCAGGCTCTAAGCGGGTTCTATAGCGATAACCTGATCCAACTCACCGGGCGGATGATCTCCCAGATGCGGCGTGACCGTTCCGATGTACTCGTGATAGATGTCGATGGCCACCTGATCACTGGTTACGTTCAGACGACCACCAATCTCGCCGGTCTTCCTTTGGGTAGTCTTATCAGCGTCGCCGGCATCTGCAGGATCGATGCTGGAGGGCCGTGGCGCGCGCCCTATGGCTTTCATCTGGACTTGCGGGACCGGCAGGATCTTCATCTGCTGGCCTATCCTTCCTGGTGGACGGTTGACCATCTCGTTGAACTCCTGAGTCTGATCGCGCTCATCGCCATAGGAACGGCGACATGGGCATCGGTCCTACGAAGGCGCAACACGAAACAAACGCGGCGCATACAAGCGTCTATGATCGTTGCCGAGGAAAGAAGCCGGATTCTCGAGCAAATCAGTTCGAATGCACAGCCGGCAGCCGTGCTTTCGGAAATTTGCGAGTCCGTGCAGCGCTTGTTTCCGGAGTTTGTATGCTACTACACATTCGACCAGCAACACAGCGCGCCAACAAAGCGGCATGCAAATGAGACTGAGCGGCAGATAAGGGTCTCCCTGACAAACACTTCCGGCGATGAAGTTGGCGAGGTCGTCGTCATTACCCGTAAGAAGGGCGAGTTATCCGCCGAGCAGCTTGAACTAGTAACTAGCTTGATTGAGCTTTCCACCCTGGCAGTACGACAGGCACTGCTCTACCAGGGCCTCGTTCATCATTCAACCCACGATCCTTTGACAAACCTGGCGAACAGGAGACTCTGTGACCATCGCCTTGCCCTGGCACTTGAGCAGGCAGCAAGGGAACAAAGGCGCCTGGCAGTGATCTATGTCGACGTGAATCGCTTCAAAGAGGTAAACGACAGATTCGGTCATAAGGTTGGTGATTGTTATCTTAAGTTGATCAGCCAGCGCTTTCTCGAACAAACCCGGCCTTACGATACCGTCGCGCGCATCGGTGGCGATGAGTTTTTGCTGATCGTACCATTGACTGCAGAGGCGGAAGACACGGAGGCCCTCGTGGCCCGTCTGTGTTCATGTTTTGAGTTACCGTTTGTAATCGAGGACGCTGAAATAGAGGGATCAGCCAGCTTTGGTGTTGCCGTGTATCCAAACGACGGCGCGACGGCAGACGACCTTAAACGAAACGCTGATTATGCTATGTATCTGGCCAAGCGATCGGAGACGGAGGGCCATCAGCGAATAGAAAGTCTAGATGTGATTAGCTTGAGTTAGAGCCTTCCGCCCTGAAGCGTCATCCATTCGCGCCTGGCCTGTCAACAGCGCGAGCAGGCATTTTCAAGCGGGGCTGCCGCAATGAAGTCAGAGCAACCCCGACAGTCTTTCTTCGCCTCCCGAACCCTTCCTGCTGACATCTCCCATCTGTCTACTCGAAGAAGGTCACTATCCATCTTCAAGCTGCTCGATTGCGCAGCGTATGCATTTCGGTGCGATAGTCTCAAAGCCTGATTGCTCGCAGCCGGAGGGCGTTGCCGATAACCGATACTGAACTAAGACTCATTGCCGCTGCAGCAATCATGGGGTTCAGCAGAACGTGAAAAACAGGGTATAGAACGCCGGCAGCCAGCGGCACTCCCATAGCGTTGTAGATGAACGCAAAGAAAAGATTCTGGCGGATGTTGCGCATCGTGCTCTGGCTCAAACGACGTGCCTTTAAAATTCCTCGCAGGTCTCCTTTCACGAGCGTGATGCCACCCGTCTCCATTGCCACATCAGTGCCTGTACCCATGGCGATACCGACCTGGGCCTGGGCCAAAGCCGGGGCGTCATTCACTCCGTCGCCAGCCATGGCGACGATTGCCCCCTGAGCCTGGAGTTTCTTTACCACTTCCGCCTTCTTCTCCGGCAAAATGTCAGCTTCGAAATCGATGCCCAGCTTTTGCGCGACGGCGGCAGCAGTCGTGTAATTGTCGCCAGTCACCATCACGACCTTGATGCCCGCGTCCTTCAATTGCTTGATTGCTTCTGCTGCTGATTCTTTGATTGGGTCAGCCACGGCAATCATTCCTGCGAAGCGACCGTCCGCCGCTATAAACATCACAGTCTGGCCCTCTTTCTGCAGGCTTTCCGCACGACTTTTCAGCATCTCCGGATTGGCGCCCAGATCCTGCATGAGCGAAGCGTTGCCTATGCCGACGTGTTTACCCTGCAAGGTTCCGGTGACGCCTTTCCCGGTGATCGATTGGAAATCTGCAACGTCGACCAGGTCAACGTTCTTCTCTTTCGCTCCAGCAAGTATGGCCGCCGCCAGAGGATGTTCGCTCGCCTTCTCCAGGCTCGCGGCCGATTGCAGGAGCTGCTTCTCATCGAAGCCTTCTGCTGCAATCACTTCTGTAAGCCGCGGCCTGCCTTCTGTAAGGGTGCCCGTCTTGTCGACGATCACGGTGTCGACCTTCTCAAATATCTCCAGCGCCTCCGCGTTCCGGATCAGGATGCCCTCCTGCGCACCCCGCCCCGCTCCGACCATGATCGACATCGGAGTTGCGAGTCCCAAGGCACATGGGCACGCGATGATGAGCACGGCAACGGCATTCACCATGGCGTGAGCATAGTGTGGTTGTGGACCGAAGATCGCCCACACCGCAAACGTAACTGCAGCTAAACCGAGCACGGCCGGCACGAAGTACGACGCTACCGTATCCGCAAGCCGCTGAATGGGGGCCCGCGTTCTGTGCGCCTCACTCACCATCTTCACGATCTGGGCGAGAAGTGTATCGGCGCCGACGCGTTCGGTCTTCATTACGAAGCTGCCAGTGCCATTGATCGTACCGCCGACCACCTTTGCATCGCGTGCCTTTTCTACCGGGATAGACTCGCCGCTTACCATGGATTCGTCAACGGAACTGCGCCCGTCGGTCACCACCCCGTCCGTCGGGACCTTCTCGCCGGGGCGAACGCGGAGCAGGTCCCCGACCTCGATGGCACTCATCGGCACATCCGTCTCTTTCCCGTCAGCAGCAATCTTCCTGGCAGTTTTTGGCGCAAGGCCAAGCAGGGCCTTGATGGCACTATTCGTTCGACTACGAGCTTTCAATTCCAGCACCTGGCCAAGGAGTACCAGCACTGTGATGACCGAAGCAGCTTCGAAATACAGGGCAAGATTGCCTGATTTGTCACGAAAAGTTGCTGGAGAGATGCCCGGGGCAATGACGGCGACAACGCTGTAAAGGTAGGCTGACCCTGCGCCGATCGAAATAAGCGTGAACATGTTCGGGCTGCGGTGGACGACGGACTCCCACCCTCGCTCGAAGAATGGCCAGCCCGCCCACAAAACTACGGGGGTTGCCAGGGCAAACTCGATCCAGCCGACCGCTACGCCTGAGAGCAGATGTTGAAGCCGGTGTGCGGGCAGGATGTCGGACACCATCACGACCAGCAACGGCAGCGTCAGGGTTACTCCAACCCACAAGCGACGGGTCATCGTCACGAGTTCCGGATTGGGCGAGTCCGCCGAACCTGATACCACCTCTGTAGCTTCAAGCGTCATGCCGCAGATGGGACAAGTTCCAGGGTTGTCTCGGACGATCTGAGGATGCATCGGACAGGTGTATTCCGTGCGCGACGTTGCCGCCTCAAAGGTTAAGGGCTCGAGCGCCATCCCGCATTTCGGACAGCTTCCGGGGCCAGCCTTGAGGACCTCCGGGTGCATGGGGCAGGTGTAGTCTGCCTTGGCCGTATCTCCCTTCCAGTGCTCCGTGGCCTTCAAGTGCTCTG
>CAZZXL010000098.1:0-19403 GCA_964658035.1 uncultured Acetobacteraceae bacterium | reverse complement strand
GTTAACTAATTAAAAAATAATGAAAGTCCGGGAGAAAAAACAGTTAAAGCAGAAGAAACAGGCCGAAAAATTGCTTACCAAGCAGCTGAACCAGACGGTCCTCTTGATCATCGGTCAGAGCGGTCTTGAGCGGTAGATACCACGCGTTGAGGCAATGGGCCTGGTGCAGGCGTTCGAACGCCCTGTAGCAGACGGCATCGACGGTCAAAAGTAAGGACAACAAGAGGAGCGCAGACAGCAGTTTGAGAAGGAACAGGCAGAGTACGAAAAACTGGTAGAGCCCGATGGTCGTGTTTATTTCGCGGGAGACCATACCTCTCACCTGGTGGGATGGCAGGAGGGTGCTGCCCTGTCCGCGATCCGTGCTACCAACATGATTGGCTCGCGCGTAAGCCGGCGGACCTCGGATGTTGCTTAGTCAAAGGAATACACACTTTCCGCGAGAGACAACTCGCTGCGATAGCCGGAGTCAACAACTTTACGGTCGCCACGCGCGACACGGCCCCTTTGTTGTGTGCGATCTTGAGGGTCATTAATGCATGCAATTAGACGTGGCCTCATTGCGATGCCGATAGTGCTTGCCTGTTAAGCATCAAAGGCAATAGAGCACAGCAATCGCGACAAAGCATAGCCTGTTTGCGAATACTCAGCCAGACCTGGCAGGCGGCGGGAGTGGAGCAGGGGTGCGCACTATTCGTCCTGCTCTTGGGATATGAGCGAGCGGGATGTTCTCGGTAAATATATTGTGCACAAACGAAGTCACCAGCAGCAGCAGCGAGTGTGCCAGCATGAGCGGCGAACCCTGCTGGCGATTATCCATGCCTGGCGCCAGCTCCGGATTTTCCGCTTTACTGTCCATCAACGCTTCCAGCTCCTGCAGCAAACGGCGCGTTCCGACGTCAAAGTTCGTTAAGACCTCGGCCGGCTTTCCTAGAATGTACTCAGCCGTTTGCTCGAGCAGCAATGAAGCATGTCTCGTTGTCTGTTCGGCGAGAGCCGGCAACCCGCCATGGCGCAGTCGATCCTGGAGTAATGCCTGCTTGATAAGAAAGATGGTCCGCAACTCCGGCTGCCAGGCCCGCACATGCTGGCGCGCCACCAGGTCATCGGGCCGTGACGCGCGGAACTCGAACAATACGGCATCAGCCTGGGACCGAACGTTCGCGAAGTTCTTATTGATAAGATTGCGCTCGGTCCACAACGTGTCGAGCTGTTTCTTTGAAAGTTTCTGAAACAAATTCTTGCCTGGCGCTACACCAAACTCAGCAATCTTGCGCAGGTTGGCAAGGAACACCATCCGCATGACTTCGGCAGAGGGTTTCGCGCCGATCTGGTCAAAGATCAGCCACATCGCAAACAGCCCGACAAATACTCCGACCACGCGATCACGAGCAGCGCCGAGGGTAATCCGAAACGCAAACTCGTTCAGATTAATTAAGTAGTAAGCGAGGGCGATCTGCAACCCGGTGTACGCTAAACGCGGGCTTGACGTGGTGACCCATGCTGAAATGGTCGTGACGAAGGCAAACAAAAGCATGAACCCGGTAATGGAATCGAGGTTCGGCAGGATGAAGATCTGCGCACCAAGCCCGAAGAATACGCCGCCAATCAGTGCACCGGAGACACGCAGCAGTTGCTTCTGTCGCGAAGCTCCGATCGTGGTAAACGCAGTGAGAATACACGTCGCAACGGACGTGTTGATGCCCGGCCAGTCCACCGCCGTGTAAAACATGTAGCAGGCGGATGAAGCAAGACAACCGCGGATGGCAAACTTTGCATGTGCAGGATTGGTGAACGCATCCCGGGCAAACAACGGCGCCGCCTGACCCTCGCCGGCTGATGGAAGATGAACGTCTACTGCTTCGCCGGCGAAGCCCTGCGAGATGAGCACGATACACCTCTCCATCTCAGACAGCAACGGCATAGCCCGGGAAGCGGGCTGCATGCGTTCGATGGTCAACACCGTGGGAACTTCCTGCCGCTGCAGGCTGCGGCGCATCCTGTCAATGCGCAGCCGCAGGAATCGTATCCGCTCCACATCTTCATCGCTCGGCATGTGGCGCGCCTCCGTCATCACCGCAGCCAGGTCGGTGAGGCGGCCAGTGAGTGCGATGACGGCGCCAAGTTGTCCAAGATAACCCTGCTCATAGCGGGCATGACCCAGCAACTGCCGCAGCGCACCGGTGCCGATCGTCGCATACTGCTCCAGCCTGGCGACGGTGACGCGTTCAGGGTTCAGCCGCTGTTCGTAGCAGCGCAGCAGTCGCTCCACCGTCAGCAACCGGTCAGCGACACCTGCCAGGATGCGGTCTCCCGAATGCGTAAATGCCGCTGCAACATACTCAACGATTACCGCGATCACACAGCCGACGGCAACCGCGCGAAAAGTGAAAAGTGTTCCAGATACTTTGAGGTTGGTCGAACCCGACCGGTCCCACAAAGGGATAGCAATCGACACCAGGAAGCCAAAACCAATCGCTGCGTTATAAACAGAAGTGATACTCAGCACGTAAAAAACAACAAACAGGCTCGCGATCACCCACATAAAATGAGTTACCGGCGAATCGACAAAGAGCATCACGCCGAAAATCACATAGATCGTTCCTGCGGCAAAGGCGGCGACTGAAATGGCCGCCGCCTTTAAGGAAGAGCGCGGGCTGTCGCGCGGAATATTCAACGTGTAATACGCGCCGAGGGCGGCCCCGGGAATATGAAAGGTCATGATCGCGATCATGACCAGTGTGGCCGAGATCACCATCCTGGCAACAACAGAGGCGCGGCCCGGATAAGGGGTCAACTCGATGACCAGGAACTCCCACAACCAGCTGGCATAGCTTCCGCGACGCGGCGGCTGCTGAAAAGTGACTGAAGACGATGCGGGGGCCGCGGTCGCCATTGCTACCTGTCGCCACGCAGGACGACGACTGCGGTCTCGCTGACACGGAATAGATCCGGCGGAGGATGCAATACCCGGACGCGGACCGGATAGCGAGAAGCCAGGTGCACCCAGTTCAACGTGCGCTGGGGGTTCGGTAATCCTTGCGAGATTGTGCCGACAACGTCTGCGTCCGATGTTACGCCATAGCCCAGGCTGTCGACCACACCATCAAACGGCATACTCGACTTCGACATGACGTAGACATCGGCATGCATGCCTGGATGAATGTGCGTCAGCTGTGTCTCGCGGAAGTTCGCGATGACCCACCAGACGCGTGTATCGATCAGCGTGAACAGCTGCTGACCCACGTGCGCATAGGCACCTTCAGAAATGGTCAGGTTCGTCACTCGTGCGTCAAAAGGGGCGTAGATACGGGTGTTGTCATAGTCATACTGCGCTCGCTCGACGGCCGCAGTCCGCGCACCGCGCTGGGCTGTATACGGGTCGAGCACGTTCACCGCGTGCGCAGATTGCGCCTGCTGCGACTGGCTCTGCGCGACCTGCGCAAGGGCCTGCTGGCGGGCGGCGAGCATGGCTTCAACGCGCGACTGGGAGACGCGCAGCTGCGCCTCGGCCTGGCCCACAGCTTCAGCCCGCGCCGCGACGGAAGAACGCGCGCGATCTACCTGATCCACTGTTACAAACTGCTTTGCCAGCAATGGTTCAAGCCTTTTGTAGTTATTACTCGCATAGTCATACTCGGCCTGTTCCTGTTTCAGCGCCGCCTGCGCATGCTGCACTTCCTGGCGCGCTTCCTCAATGTCGGCGGTCGCGCGGTTGGCATTCGCCTGCGCATTCAGCGTGCCTGCGCGCGAAGCCAATGCGGCCGACTCCTGCGACTGGATGCTTCGCGCCTCGTTGCGGATTTCGCCTTCCAGTTGCTGCTGGTCAGCTTTCGCACGTTCCAGCGCATACAGATAAGGTTTGTCGTCGATCTGGTAAAGCAATTCGCCCCGGTGCACGAACTGGTTATCTTCTACCGTTAACTTGACCACCGGGCCTTCTACCAGCGGAGCCATGCCAATGAAGTTGGCAAATACTTCAGCGTCGTCCGTCCGCGGATAACGTGTTGTCGCACTCAGCACCAGCGTCAGTGCGATGAGAGTGGCGATAACGATGAGCGCGGTCGCGACCTTCCCCGCAAGTGTCTGCGCCCGCGGTCCGTGCTCGACCTCTTCATCCTCAAAGTGCTCGCGCCTGGTGGTGGAGTCTGCCATAGGGCCTTTCAATTGAAGAACAGCAGCCATAAGCTGCAGGCAAAGAAGCATGCCAGGCATGAATACACCAGAGCAAGCGGGCGGAACTGGTGCTCGATGCTCAATCGCAGAAGCAGTAAACGAATCATCGCGGAAAGAACAATGCCGCCTGTGACACAGAAAATCCACGAAGGAAAGTAAGAGCCTAGAATATTGAAATCAGGCGAGCGCGTACAACCGCTAAGCAGGATGAGCGAGAGGCTGGCGACACTCGCAAATCTTCGATGCCTCTTCAGCCTGAACGTCATGGCTTTACCGTAGCAGCGTGGCTGGTGAGCAGACTGCCTGTTCGGAACGCAAGTTCAGAGAGGTTGCTCAGCACGCCGGAGCGGGCTGCGATGTCTGACGAGCGAGCCTGCGCCAGGGTCCTTTGTGCTGCCAATACATCAAGCACATCGCGCACACCCGCCGTGTAGGCTTCAAGTGCGGCATCATACGATTCCTGCGAAGAAGCCAGCAGCGCTGCCGCAGCTGTTCGCTGTCGGAAAGCGGTCTCCGTATGGGCGTATGCCTGCCAGACCTGATCAGCAATCTCGTCGCGCGCGTCATTCACTTGGGCGGTGGCTGCAGCTTTTTCTGCCCTGGCTCGTGCCAGAGCACTCTCGCGCTGGAGGCCATCGAACACGGTCCAGTTCAGGCTGAGTTGGGCGGCATAGTCTGCTGCGCCGGCATAAGTTGGGGGATATCCCGATTGTTCCCCAAAGGCCCGGACAAATCCATAGTGCCCGTTGAAGCTGAGGCTGGGATAAAAGGCAGACCGTGCCCCCTTGATACCTGCATCCGCGGCGCGCACCTCGGCAACGTGCTGCAGCAGGTCCGGCCTCTGTCGCAGACCATGTTCGATCGCTTCTTCCGGCGACTCTTCGATGCGCTCCGGGATGGTCATGTCGTCGATGCTCTGGATCTTGAAACGTAGCGCAGGCGATGCCGTCAGCGCGGTTGCAAGATCACCGAAGGCTACCTGCTGCTGACCAATAGCCGATTGCAGATCGTACTCCGCCTGGGCTGCGGCACTTCGTGCTTCAAGCACATCAGGCAAAGTCGCCAGTCCATTTGCCAGACGCGCTTCCGATGCCTCGCGAACGCCTTCTGCGTTTTTCAAACTCACCTCGGCGGCCTCTCGCTGCGCATCTGCGTTCTGCAGATGATAGAAGCTTTGCGTTACACGGTAGATGATGTTCAGGTGCGTATTGTTGAATGAGAGGTTGGCACCCAGCAGATTGGCGCGATTGACGGAGATTCTTTCCTGGCGAGCGCCAAAATCCAACACCAGGTAGCTCATGCGCAGTTCAGGTTCGTAAATTCCTTCTGTCTGCAAAACAAAACTGCTGTTCAGCAGCGTGCCGAAGTTGAGTGTTTCCGCCATTACCGTGGCAATCAAGGTCGGGAACAATTCACTGCGTGCGATGCCAACCGAAGCTGCCTGCGCTTTCGCCCGGGCCCAGGCAAGCCTGGTCTGCGGGTTATGTTGCTCGGCAATGTCGATCAGATCGCCCAGTGCATACGTCCGGGCAGCATCCATCTGCACTGCACTCTCCGGGATCTTCGCAAGACTTTCCTGCAGACGAGCATCCGGAGCAAGCCATGGATGATCAGGCGAAGGCGGGCTATTCTGCGCGAGGCCCACCATGCATGCTCCTACGCACACGCATCCCCATTGCATCACCTGCTGCGCCAACCTCATTGCAAAAGCATACCTGTTGGCACAAGTTCCACGGCAAGCGGGCTAGGGCTGGCGCTCAAGTGTAATGGATGTACTGTCATAATCGCCGGCAAGGTGAAAGGTCAGCCCGCGATGCATCAATGCGTCGCCAGTCGCTACGGCGGGCAAATCTTTGAGTTTGTCATCGATCGTCTTGATTCGATACTTGGCATCTGCCTGTAAGCCCTGCAGATAAATAGTCGGGTAAGCCGACCCAAAGCGCTGCGCTTGCAGAAATGCGAAGACAACCGCCTGGCTGCCATCGCGCGCCACATGCTCGGTCGCACTGGCTGAACTATCTTCAGGAGCGATCAATCGGTAGAGGTTACCACGCTGTACCGTCTGCCGGATGCTCTTGTAATAAGCGACCATCATCTTACTGTCATTCATTTCGCCATCAGTCCAATTATTCAAGTTGCCACCGATACCAAGGGAACCATTCATGGCCACCAGGTAGCGAAACTTCAGCGGCACAGTCCGATGGTCCATGGAGTTAGGCACATCCGTGACCCAGGCCATCATCGCGCCGGGGCTGTAGGCACGGGTAAACCCGTCCTGGAGCACGAGCCGGTCAAGCGCGTCGGTATTATCCGACGGCCACACTTCTTCGGTGTAGCGCAGGATGCCGAGGTCCACCCGGCCGCCCCCGCCCGAGCAGGATTCAATTTCGAGCTTCGGATGCTTCGCCCGCAACCGGGCAAGTATGTCGTACAGGTTATTCAGATACGCTACATAGATTTTCTTCTGCTGGTCCACCGGTACGGCGTCCCATCCCGGCTCCGTCCAGTTGCGGTTGTAGTCCCACTTGAGAAAAGCTATGTCATTCTCTGAAACCAGTTTGTCGAGGAAGCCGAGGACGTAGTCGCTCACATCTTTGCGTGCCAGGTTCAGTAGCAACTGATTGCGCGCTTCTGTCCGCGGCCGTCCCGGGAAGTTCATCGCCCAGTCGGGATGTTTGCGGTAAAGATCGCTCTCCGGGTTGACCATCTCCGGCTCGACCCATATCCCAAAATCCATGCCCAGCGCATGCACACGGTCGATCATCGGTTTTAAGCCATGGGGGAACTTCTGCTGATTCACATACCAGTCACCCAGGCCCGCGTTATCCGTCCTGCGCTGCCCGAACCAGCCGTCATCGATCACAAACCGTTCCGCGCCAATAGCAGCGGCTTTCTCTGCGAGCGCAATCTGACCGGCTTCATTCACATCGAACCCGGTTGCTTCCCAGGAGTTATAGAGAACCGGCCGCAGCCTTGCCTTCTCGCCACCGGGAAAGATCTCAGCCTGCTGAAAGTGATGGAGGATGCGGGATGCTTCCCCGCGACCTCTGTTCGTGAATCCTGCATAGAAGGTCGGAGTGGTTAGCGTTTCAGAAGCGGACAGTTTATATCCGAAATCAAATGGATTGTAGCCGCCCGTGATACGGGTCTGTTCAAACGCACTGGTTTCGACAGTGATCCGCCAGCTGCCGCTCCAGCCAAGTTCCCCGAACCACGCCGGGCCACTCTCTTCTGTCGTCTCATGGACGCGGCCAACTTCAAACCAGGGATTCGCCTGGTGCGAAGTGCTGCCCCGGCGGCTTTCGATCACAAGGGCGCCGGGCTCAACCGCAGCCGAACGTTGCTGCCATTCGCCCGCCCAACGGCCTGTCAGCCAATGCGCTTCATACCCCGTGCCACCCGGCAGAGACCACGCAGCTGACTGCGCCGACTCAAGTGTGACCGGCTTCTGTCCGCGATTCTCGATCACCGACCAGCGCGCGATGATGCCCTGCTCCGGATACACCCGGTAATGCAGTTCCACGAATAGCGGGGACGTGATGTCTTTCAGCGTGAGGCTAAGTTCATTGCCGGCAATGCTTTGGCTGACATAGTGCAGCACCAGGTCGCGATTACCATCATCGAAGGTCGCCTTGATCGCGGGCTCGGCGTAAAGTCCGGCACCCCAGCCCGGATATTCCTGCGGCGTAGTCGTGGTCGACAGATCAAACGACGCACCATCGGGTCGACCTTTGGCCGCGGGAACATCCGCCAGGCCATGCAACCTGCCACCCCAGAAAATCGATTGCACCTCGCCGCGCTCATTCACGCCAAAGGCATAGCTCTGTTCGCCGGCTTGTAGCAGCCAGACCTTCCTGTCCGGCGAATATTCGATGGGTGACTGGGCCCTTGCTATCGAGTAATGGACACTTAGAATAGAGATCAAGACAAAGAAGCATTTACGCAAATGGAGCCTCCAGAGCCTATCGCGGCTCCTCGCCACTCTACCGCATTTCTCACTGCGTTTTCGCGATCCAGAAAAGAACCAGGCAGCTCCGCAAGGTCCAGGCTACCGTCCTGATCCAGTTTGTTTGGACCAGCATCGCAATGGCTCGCGCATCATAGCCGTGGCCCAGCCGATTGTGCAGCGGCACCTGGATCAGCATGGTAGAAAGCCAGATCACCACAACCAAAGCTGCGCCCGCGCGGGCGGATAGTTCGAACACTGGTACAGGCCTGTATTGCGGTACCAGGAGAAGCAGCGCACTCGCAAGTTCAATGCACATCAGCGGGCCCACCACCCAGCCAGTACGCCTGGCATGGGCAGCTTCATACGCCGTGAAGCCTGGTTCCCCGACCTTAAAGAAAAGCGGGTAATGCACAATCTGGACAAACCAGATAATGCCGGTCATGACCAGCGTACTGACGACCTGCAGGTTGAAGAGAGATCTCATAGTCAGTTAAAGAGTCCGGGACAATGCAGAACTTACGCCAGGCCTTTTTCGTACTTTCCGGCGCATTGCCTCGGTAGCGACACCATACAGTACGTGCGTGAATAGTTCACTCAAGTGTTCGCGCATCGGTTGGCCGGGTGCCGGCTTATCCAGGCCTGCAGCAGGCACCAGCGTTTCATGCGTGCATAACTGCAGCACTACGCCAAAAACTGAACCATATCCCGCAGTCACGATCGGCGCCACTTCTGCAATGGCGCCGTAGAGAGCGCCGGTCGCCGCACCGAAAGTAAAGTGAATCACATTTTCGGCCAACAATTGCTGCGCGTGCGTCAATGGATGACCTGCCACGCGCTCAGCCAGCACGATCGGCGGCGCTACCTGCCCTTCTGTCCGCGGGTTGTAAAGCATCTCTCCGGCGATCTTGGCAACGGAGCCGGCGAGGCCACCAAGCAGACCTGCCAGTAAACCCCTGGCGATGGAGCGTGTCGCTGACTGGCGTGCGAATGAAACGGACATTGATGGCTCCTCGTGCGTTGCAATGGTTGGTTCCAGACGGCGAGCTTTGACACACGTGGGATGCAACCTTCAGGTCGCTCTTTCCCTGGGACCGTGGTCCACTTTTACCCTGATCAAGCCCGCGTGGCCGCAGCCATGGCCGGAAATCGTGTACCAATATCGTATAATTTCATCTATGGCAACGCTTCTCTCTCCACGTGACGCAGCATTGCGGCTGGGGATTTCGTACCCCACCATCAAGCAATGGCTTTACCGCGGAAAGTTAAAGGCCGTGAAAACGCCCGGCGGCCATTACCGCATTCCTGAAGCAGAACTGGATGAATTTCTGCATAAGGCAAAGCGGCCCGAAACGCCCAAGCGGCAGATGCTCAGGGTGTTGAGTGGTCGCAACCAACTGGTCGGCCGTGTTGTCGAGTTACGAGTCGAGGGGCTCATGGCACAGGTCAAGCTTTCGATCGGCGGGCAGATCATCACGTCCATCATCACGGCAGAGGCTGCGCACGAACTAAACCTGAAGGTCGGTGAAACCGCAGCGGCGCTCATCAAATCGACTGAGGTGATGATTCTCCGTGCGTAGATTAACGAAGTTCGTCGTATTCGCCGCAAGCTTCTGCTTCACTGCAGCATTGTTCGCGCAGCAACCTCTTCAAATCGCAGCTGCGGCGGACCTGGCGCCCGTTCTACCGGCCCTGCTAGCTGAATTTCAAGCAAAGAGCGGTATTCCAACAAAGGTGTCTTTTGCCAGTTCAGCAACACTGGCTACGCAGATTGCGAACGGCGGCCCGTTCGATCTCTTCCTTTCGGCGGACATGGGCTTCGCGCAGAAGGTCATCGATGCAGGCCTTGCAACAACAGCGAAGCCTGTCCCCTACGCACAGGGAACGCTGGTGCTGTGGGAGCGGAAAGACGGCCCTGTGCAACCTGTCTCGATCGGGGCGCTGAGTTCGTCGCTGGTACAAAGCGTGGCTATCGCGAATGCAGAACATGCGCCTTACGGTCGAGCCGCGAAGGCTTCTCTCGACAGCCTTCACCTGGCGGAACAGGTCCAGCCGAAATTACGAGTTGCCGAGAATATCGGACAAGCCGCCCAGTTCGTCGAATCAGGAAACGCCCAGTTGGGGCTCATTTCACTCACCTCCGCAAAGACCGAAAAACTGCAGGCTGAAGGCACTTACATTGAAATGCCGGCATCCTCCTATCCGCCAATCCTGCAAGGGGCTGTTGTTCTAAAGAGCGGCAACCGTCAGGATGCTGGAAAGCTTCTAGAGTTCCTGCTGTCACCGCGGGTCGAAGACGAACTTGCGGCCCGCGGGTTGAAAGCACCGCGCTGACGGTGGAGGCAGACCTCGACTGGCAGGCGCTCTGGCTGAGTCTCCGCCTAGCCTCGATCACGACTGCCATCCTGATCGCCATTGCCTTGCCACTGGGCAGTTGGATCGCTCTGCGTTCATCGCGTTTCGCCCGCATGGTTGAAGCCTTCGTTGCATTGCCGTTAGTGCTTCCACCGACTGTGCTCGGCTTCTATCTGCTGGTGGTACTCGGGCCGCACACGGCGCCCGGTCGCTGGATCGCTAAAGCTCTCGGTCATCCGCTCGCATTCTCCTTTGAAGGCCTGGTCGTCGGCTCGGTGATCTACAGTCTTCCCTTTGCCGTCCAGCCCATCAGTGCCGGCATCAGTGGGATCGATCGAGAACTGCTCGATGCGGCACGACTCCTCGGCGCACACGGCTACAGCCTTCTCTCTCGCATCCTGGTCCCACTTACCAGGCGGTCGATCCTGACCGCCGCCATATTGAGTTTTACCCATACGCTCGGCGAATTTGGTGTCGTCCTCATGCTGGGCGGATCCATCCCCGGACGGACACAGACGTTGTCGATCTCCATCTACGACCAGGTAGAAGCGTTCAACTACGCCGCCGCCAACCGGACGTCTCTCGTGCTCATCGTTCTTTCGCTGGCGGCGTTGCTGGCCATTTATGGAGGCAGAAGAAACGCCGATGCCTGAGCTGACGATTGCCGTCCGCCATCATCGCGGCGCGTTTCAACTCGATGTAGCCTTTACCATTTCGCGATGGCCCGCACTGCTGTTCGGCCCTTCCGGCGCTGGCAAAAGCACGCTCCTGCGGATCCTCGCCGGCCTCGATCGGCCCGACTCAGGCAGGATCGTGCTGGACACTGAAACGCTCACCAACACGCAGCAAGGGCTCACCCATGAAGCCGGCTCGGGGGCGATCCAACTGGTCTCGCAAAGGCCTGCACTTTTCCCTCATCTCACCGTCCGGGAGAATGTCGCATTCGGCATCCGGAGTCTGGCGCGGGCTGAGCGTCGCGCCGCGGTCGACGAACTGCTTGAGCTTCTCGGGGCAATGCCGCTGGCTGATCGCAGGATCAATCATCTGTCCGGCGGCGAGCGGCAAAGAGTGGCCATCGCCAGGGCGCTAGCGACAAGGCCGCGTCTGCTTCTACTGGACGAGGCCTTCAACGGCCTGGATGGCGAAGCACGCCGACAGATCAAGGCGGAGCTTTCACCTCTGCTGGCCGAACGCAAAGTGCTCGCACTGCATGTGACCCACCAGATTGGCGAAGCATTCGACATTAGTGGGGATGTGTGCAAAATGCATCACGGACAGATCGTCGCACAGGGTCCGGCACGGGAGGTACTCGGCAAAGAGCGCGATCAGCTGTTGACGGCACTTGGCTGAATCATGTCGATGGCAACAGCCTGGGCTCAACCCAGCAAGACCGGCTCCTGCTCCAGGCGAATGGCGAAGCGCTTCCAGACAGTTTCTACAATCTGGTCCCGTAGTGCGAGCATGTCTGAAGCGTTTGCACTTCCCCGGTTGGTCAAGGCCAGGGTGTGCCGGGAAGAAATAGCGGCAGGCCCCAGGGTAAATCCCTTGTGAAATCCCGCCTGTTCCAGCAACCACGCAGCGGGTAATTTCGCCTTGCCGGCTGTTGCAGGATAACGGGGAACCGTCAATTCCTCAATCCCAAGTGCCGATGCAATACCATCAATTGCTGCCAGGTCGATCACAGGATTTTTGAAGAAAGATCCGGCGCTTTGGCAATCTACGTCGCCATCTACCAGGAGCATCCCTTTGCGTCTCCGTATCTCGCGGACCGCCTCGGCGGTTTCGGCTAGCGAAGGTCTCGTGCCAGAAGCTTTGAAGTACGCCACCAGGTCTGCATAGCTGAGTTGTGGCGCAGCGTCGCGCACCAGGGAGAAGTCGACAACGGTGACAATGTAGCGGCCGCGTTGCGTGGTATTGAAAATGCTTTGCCGGTAAGCGAAACCGCATTCTTCGGCACGAAGGTCGACGAAGTCGGCCGAGACCGTATCAAAAGCCCTTACCCGCTGGATGGTGGCAGACACCTCTTGGCCGTAGGCTCCGACATTTTGTACCGGGCTTCCGCCCACCGTGCCCGGAATTCCTGCAAGACATTCAATACCGCCGAATTTACGTTCGACGGCGCGGCCCACAAACGCGTCCCAGCTTTCACCCGCAGCAACGCTGAAAACGCCTTCATGCTCAACCATGCCGCTCATGGAGATATGCAGGACTAGGCCTGCAAACCCGGCATCCGCAACAAGCAAGTTGCTGCCGCCGCCGAGAACGAAAAGAGGCAGTCGACGGTCACGCGCAAACTGAACGGCCGTAAGTACGTCCTCTTCGGAGCGAACCTCGACAAACCAGCGTGCCGGGCCGCCAATCCGAAAAGTCGTATAGGGCGCGAGGAGCACGTTTTCCCGGAATCGAAGCTGCGGAGACATCCTCTAAACGGTACAACAGCCTCGTGATCAAGGGTGCATTACAATCAAGACAGCGGCTGCAACGCCGTGTTCGATCCAAAGACATCGAGACAAACAAGGGAGCGGCACATGTACCCAGAGATGATGGTTCAGCCGATGCGCGAAGAGTTGACGCGCGCCGGGATCAAGGAAGCGCGGACTTCGGCAGACGTCGACGCAGCCGTCAAGACACCAGGCACCACGATGGTTGTGGTCAATTCGATCTGTGGATGCGCCGCAGGCAAGATGCGCCCGGGCGTTCGACTGGCGCTGCAGAACGGGATTACTCCTGACCAATCAATTACGGTATTTGCAGGCCAGGATCGCGAGGCCACCGAGCGTGCCCGCGGCTACTTTGAAGGGCAGCCACCGACCTCACCCGCCATCGGCCTGATGCGCGACGGTAAGCTGGTTTACCTGATGCAGCGCTTTGTGATCGAAGGTTCAACGGCACAGATGATCGGCCAAGAACTGGCACGGGCCTTTAACGAGTACTGTGTAAAGACCACGGCGTAAGTTGTCCGAGGTAAGTTACAAGACATTTCCTTTAACACAGGACGCGGAGTGGAGAGCCAGACATTGCACTGGCTTGCCACTCCGTTCATCGCTTTAAGCGGATGGATTGGTTAATAACGAGGGACCGTAGGGTCCACTTCTCTAGACCATGCATCGATCCCTCCACGAAGAGACTGCACCTTCTCGAAGCCATGGTCACGCAGCCAGATAGTCACATTCATCGACCGGACTCCGGCGTGACACACCACAACCATGTGCTCATCTGGATCCAGTTCCTGGTTGGCGCGTGAAGGAATTTCACCCATTGGCAAGAGTATGGAACCCTCGATGTGGGCAGTTGTGAACTCCCACGGTTCCCGTACGTCTATTATCTTGGCGGAAACCTTTTTAGTAGCAGGCTCCGCTGCTTCTCTCAGCAGCGAGGATAGTTCCTCAGCAGTAATCTCATAATTGAGCATAATTAAGCATAGTATGCTCGCAAGCGCCTTGATCCATGGGACATAGCGGCGTTCATAGAAAAAGAAGCCAAGACATACGGTAAGGTACCGGATATTACAGGACTGACGGCATTTCTGCCGTGCGAGTAGGAAGCGGGAAACGTAGCATGGGAACGACCGAAAAGGTTTTGATTGTAGAGGACGAACCGCACGCCCTTACCGGGCTGGCGGAACTCGTCTCCGGTTGGGGATACCGGACAGAAACAGCCCGCGACGGCATGGAAGCCCTAGAAAAAGTCAGCAGCTGGATCCCGGGCATCATTGTTACCGACCTCAAGATGCCGCGCATGGATGGCTTCGAGCTGCTCAAGCAGTTGAACGAAATGCAGGAACGTCAGACGGTAATCGTGCTCACCGCTCAGGGATCGATCGAACGCGCGGTGGAAGCAATGAAGCTCGGCGCTTATGATTTTCTGCAGAAGCCGATAGAACCGCCCCGTCTGAAAAGCCTGCTTGCCAGCGCCAGTCATAAGCGTGCCAGTGAAGGTGAACTCGAAGCCACCCGGAATAAATTACGCCAGGCGGGGACTCTCGGGTCCCTTGTCGGCAAGTCAAAGCAGATGCAGGAGATCTTTTCGCTCATCGAGCGGGTCGCGCCCAGTACAGTCTCAGTGCTTATCACCGGAGACAGCGGCACTGGTAAGGAAGTAGTCGCCCGCACTTTGCACGAACTGAGCCCCCGGCGCAACAAGCCTTTTGTCGCCGTAAACTGCGCAGCAATTCCGGAGACGCTGATCGAGAGCGAGATTTTCGGTCACGAAAAGGGTTCCTTCACCGGCGCGATGGAACGCCGGGCCGGCTGCTTTGAGCTGGCGGAAGAAGGCACGCTACTGCTCGACGAAATTGGCGAAATGCCCATCGGTACCCAGGCCAAGCTGCTGCGCGTTCTTGAAGACCGCAAGCTTCGTCGTCTTGGCAGCAAGGTTGAAATGCCCATCGACGTGCGCGTACTGGCGGCAACCAACAAAAATCCCGACATGGCAGTTGAAGATGGTCACCTCCGGGGCGATCTCTACTACCGGCTCAACGTCTTCAATATCCATATGCCGCCGCTGAGAGATCACAAGGAAGATATTCCGGCGATCGTCGAGACCATGATCACAGAAATGAATGCACGCCACGGTCAGCGCATCGCCGGCATCGATCCCTTCATGCTCGATCGGCTCATGGATTACGACTGGCCCGGCAATGTCCGCGAGTTGCGCAACACCATCGAACGGGCGCTCATTCTCTGCGGCGAAGGTACTCTGGATATCCGGCACCTGCCCGCAGGCTTCGGTGAGCGCCAGGCCAGCAGGACCACGGTCGCGATGCAGCCGGAAACGCCTGATGTACCTTCGAATGTGGTTGAAGTGGAGCTGGGTTCGACGGTCGATGAAGCAGAACGCCGCTTGATCATCCGCACGCTTGAAATGACGCGCAACAACAAGACGCGCGCAGCAGACATTCTCGGCATCAGCCTGAAAACACTGCACAACAAGCTGAAAGAGTACGGAGCCGCCGCAGCTGCAGAAGCAGCGGATAGTGCCTAATAAGCGGCGTAGTTAGCGGCGACGGCACTCTACTTACTTAGCAGGGTGACAATTCGTCAGGATTCGCTACAGTTAAGGGGATACATTTGATCCGGTGCGCAGCAGCAGTCTTCCGGCACACCTAGCAACTTGACTGAGGCTCTTCTCGTTGACTCCCCTGCCGACATTTAGATTAAAGACCAAACTTGTCATGGCGATCACGGGATTAATCTTCGTGGTCGTCACCACCCTGTCGTGGTTGTTTCTGGATCAACTGCTGGAGCAGAGCATCCGGCAGTCTTATCTCGGCAATGACATGGTGGCGCGCCAGATAGCGTATGCCACGCGCCAGGCGCTGCAGAACGATCTTCGCGGTCAGCCCGGCAGCCGCGTTGATCCGCAGGAACTTCGTAAAGCCGTTGCCATTGCATTGCAGCAGGACAAAGCACTCGAAGATCTACTTGCCTCGGTCATCCGCTACTCGCCCACCGTCTTCGATGTGTCCATCGCCGACGCGGACGGACGGGCCCTGGTCAGTACGGATCCGATGCAGGATGACCAGATGCTGCCACAGGTACCGGACTATTCATTGCTGCTGAATGGCGGCGTCGTCCCCCTGCTGCAGGCAGTCCTGGGACCTCCGCGTGTCTACGAGATCTCTTTACCGATCCAACGGCAGAATAAACTCTTTGCCAGCGTCCGTGTGGGGGTGAGAACTACCTTTCTCAAGAACGCTCTCGCTCCCTGGATCATCCCGGCATTAACACTGACGGGCGTCTCCCTGTTAAGTTCGCTCGCGATCGCCGCTTTTTTAGCGAATCTTGCTCTCAAGCCGATCGCCGACATCAGCAAGCGACTCGACCTGCTGGCTGAAGCGGAGGCCGGACAGGCGCAGGAACGGGAAGTTGAAGAAGCCCTGCCATCCGGTAAACGACCGCTTAGAGCCATCGCCCCGGATACGGTCGACCTGGTCTCGAACAAGATCGAACGCATTGGTCGGAGGATGCGCAATGTGGAGGAGGTCTTTTCCGCCCTGCGCGACAACCTGAACCAGGTCATGACCAACCTGCAGGATGGCATCATGCTGTTCACGCAGGATTCGCGGGCAGTCCTGGTCAGCGATTCCATGGAGCGCTTTCTCGGCACCAACCGGCACAGCCTCTACGGCGCGAAAATCAGCGAGATCTTTCGCGACAACACACTTTTAGATCAGACCATTCTGGATGCTTTCGAAGCAGGCCAGGCACTCGTCCAAGCCGAAGTCCGTACAGAAACAGGCAGACTGCTTGAAGTATCGCTGGATCTGATCAAGGATCCTGCAGCCAGCAACCCTCGCGAAAGCCTGGGCGCCCTGCTTACCCTTCATGACACTGAGTCCGTCCGCGAAATAGAAAATGAACTCGAACTTTCGCGCCGTCTTGCGGCGATTGGCCGCTTGACCTCGGGGGTCGGGCATGAAGTCAAGAATCCAATTAACGCAATTGTCGTACATCTTGAACTTTTGCGGACTAAGCTGGACCTTGCCGGATCGGACGAGCGCGCCGTACGGCATCTCGACATCATTGAAAGTGAGATCCAGCGGCTTGACCGGGTAGTGCAGACCCTGGTCGATTTCTCCCGGCCCGTCGAATTGCAGCTGCGCGACCAGGACCTGCGTGCCGTCGTCTCAAGTGTCCTGATGCTGGCGTCGGCCGAGCTTGAAACCCGGAATGTCCACGTAATGAGTAATTTGCCGCCAAACCCGCTCATGGCCAAGCTGGATGCCGACCTGATCAAACAGGCAATTCTGAATATCGTTTTGAACGGCGCGCAGGCTATGGAAGAGCTGGGTGGCGGTCAACTGACCGTACTGCTGCGTGAAGAAGGTCGCATGGCGGTATTGAGCATCATCGACCAGGGTGGCGGCATACCTGATGCCATTCGCGATAAGATTTTCGACCTGTACTTTACGACTAAAAAGGAAGGGAGCGGGATCGGATTGGCAATGGCGTATCGCATTCTGCAGCTGCATAATGGACGCATTGACGTACAATCAGCGTCTACAACTGGCACCACTTTTGTTTTACGTCTTCCCCTGCTCAGTGCGGCAGAGGTTAAACTGCGCGGTTCTCTACAGCTGGCAAGATCGGAATCTGCAGATCCTCGGATCTAGAGGATCTTGTGTCATGAGCGTTCGCGTCTACAAGACGTTAGCGATATTGGTTCTTTCTGGAGTGACCGGCTGTGCCTCAGGCCCGTTCCACCGGAAGACTGTACCCCCGCCTGCGCTGCAACCACCGCCACCGGAACTTAGTCAGACTCCTCTTTACTCGCCCGAGATGAGTGAGGATAACCCCCGGACACCCAGTCTTCCATCCCAGCAGCCACCTCTCGTTGTTGTGAAGGAACCCGAACCGCCTCCGAAGAAGCCCCATAAGCCCCACCGGCCAAAAACACTTCCCGGGGCCGCGAAGGGTTCAGCCGCAGATACAGACGTCGCCGCCGCCCCTTCCGGACCTGGTGCCGGCACAAACATCCCAGCTACGGCTTCCACAACTTCCTCCGCTGTTGCAGAGAAGAAACCGGTGGAGATCCAGCAGGCCAAGGTGGGTCATCCGGCCCCCTCCCCCATCGGCGAACTCACTACCGGCAACTCGGTCGAAGTGGCACAGACCAGCCGGCAGACCTTCGATCTGATCCGTACCACGCGGGAGGGAGCGGAAGCCATCAAGCGGGCTCTTTCTGCCGAGGAAAAGAAAACGATGGTGGAGATTGGATCTTTTCTGTCTCGCGCGGACCAAGCATTAAGAAATGGAGATGTCGACGGGGCGTATGGACTGGCAACCAAGGCGAAAATTCTGTTGGATGAGTTAACCCAGAACTAAGCCCGGCTCTTCCGATGGTATGACGCTTATACTCAGCAGCATCAGACCCTTCCCGCAAAAGCCCCCGAAGCAACGTTTCGCCTATACTCGCGGCTAGATTGCTTCTGCATTCAGGCTGCTGAAGAGTAAATCTACACCATAATATTTCCTGTGCTGTTCCCGATCCAGGCCATGCATCAATCTTTAGCACCGAATGAGAAATCAGGGGCTGCATCCTTCAAACCTGTTGTTATTCCTCGCGTCTCTCTTGCTAAGGTGCAGCTATGGAGATCACCATCACCTTGCCCGACAACTTCGCAGAGCGTCTGCAACGATGCGGTACGACTCCCGAAGACTATGTGAAGCTTCTCGTGAGGGACGCCATGCGGAGGGGCGCGGAAAGGGAGCGAAAAAGTCGTCCCGCGGACACCAAGGTGTTCATCGAAAGATCAGCAGCGTCGGCAGCTGCCCAAATGCACGCAGAAGATGCGAAGCAGCTCGCTGATCTCGCAGCCGCACAGCTTGCCAACGCCCAAAAGGACGCTGGCACGAAGGATACCAACCTGCCGCTACCTTCTAGCGTTCTCCCCATTTCAACTTCTGGCGTAGAACATTAAAGAAGCCCACTTCGCCTATCCGGATAAGTCGAAGCTGGTGCACGGACTTGCGGCAATGCATCTCGTCGCCGACGCGCACCTGTACAGCTTCCTGTCCATCGACGGTGAGGAAGGTCTGGTCAGGGATACCTTCGATGCTGATGCGGATATGCGCATCGCCTCGCACCACCAGCGGACGCAATGTCAGCAGGTGCGGGCATATGGGCGCGATCACCATCGCGTCAACATCAGGCGAAAGGATGGGCCCATTGGCGGCGAGGTTGTAGGCAGTTGAACCCGTCGGGGTCGCGACAATCACACCGTCTGCACGGAAGGATGCGGCCACCTGGTCATTGAGATGGACCTTGAAATCGCCCATACGGGCAATAGCACCCTTGGCGACGACAACGTCGTTCAGGGCCTCGAATTCACGGTATAGCTGGCCATCCCGCAGGATTTCGCCATGAAGCATGGCGCGGTGATCGATATTGCAGCAACCTTCACGCCAGCCGGCAAGGGTGGTGT
>CAZZXL010000097.1:0-19740 GCA_964658035.1 uncultured Acetobacteraceae bacterium | reverse complement strand
CGACCCTCGCCTTGGCAAGGCGATGCTCTACCACTGAGCTACTCCCGCTTGGTACTCACTGAGTATATCGGCTGCACCCCTCAGGGTCAACGAAGCAGCACTGGATCGTTGACACACGTTGGCGTAGACCTTCATCGCTCCCGTCAGAACGTCCGGGATGTCAGCCGTTCTTCACCCGTCATCTGCCCATCCCGCATCGTCAGGATGCGATCGCCCAGCTGCGCGGCTTCCGGATTGTGCGTGATCATCAGCACCGTTTGCTTGAACTCCAGGTTGGACCGTCGCAGCATTTCAAGCACAGCAGTCGAGTTTGCCGTATCGAGATTCCCCGTCGGCTCGTCGGCCAGTACGATGGCAGGCCGGGTGATGAGCGCTCGCGCAATCGCCACGCGCTGCTGTTCACCGCCGGAAAGCTCAGAGGGACGATGATCGAGTCTCCCGCCAATCCCTAGCAACTCTGCCAGTTCGTCTAGTCGTTTGTGGTCGACAGGTTGTTTGTCAGTCTTCTCGCGGCCACTGATTTCGTAGGCAATTTCAATATTGCCGCGCGCGGAAAGTGTCGGCAGCAGGTTGAACTTCTGAAAGATGAAGCCGATTTTCGACTTGCGCATCCTGGTCCGTTCGGCATCATTCAGAGAGGCAAAGTCGACGCTGTCAATCAGGATGTTCCCGGAGGTTGCGCGCGTCAGGCCACCCAGGATGTAGAACAGCGTCGACTTGCCGCTTCCGGAGGGTCCGACGATCGAAACGAACTCCCCGGGCGCTATGTCAAACGTGGCGTCTTTCAGTGCGGGAACAAGCACTTTGCCGGTCTTGTAGGTCTTGCCTAGATGGATTGCTTGAATAATGGGTGGCACCTGCTGATTGTACCCGCAGGCTGCCCGCTTCGTGCTCGCCGCTGTGCCCTGCTCAGACCGCAGGCCTTTTCATCGTGAAAAGGCTATCTGCAAATGGCTCCGTCCCGCTGTTTTGCTCACTGATACCGCGCATTCAGGTGTCCGCTCGTTCCGATCAGGAAGCAAAAGCAGCAAACCCGCCGTGCGGCATTTCACGCTGCGACTCGCCTGCGTGCACGACCTTCTTGGGTCCACGCTTCCGCGCGACCATTATGCGGATGCGTTCCAGGATTTCTACCGGTGAGCAGGCCCCCTTGGGCAAAAAGGCGTCTGCGTGACTCGCCCGCTCGAAGGCTTTGACGCTGCCGCTCATCAGGATCATCGGTACCTCCGGCTGCATGGACTTCATGCGATGCACCAGTTCATTGCCATCCATCTGCGGCATGATGACGTCACTCAGCACCAGGTCAATGCCACCCTTCTCAAATACTTCCAGTGCCTGCTGGCCGTTCAAGGCGGTCAGAACGCGGTAGCCGCGTGTCTCCAGCATGAACTTGCGGACGGAAAGGGATTGTTCATTGTCATCAACGCAGAGAATGGTCTTCTTGGGGCGCATGCTGTATCCAGTTTCTGCCTGGTAATTCCCAGGCTGCATGGTTCCGGGCACACGTCAGGCGTATGCATCCGGAGACCGGTTGCGGTGGCCGCGACCCAGGCCATGGAGAGACAAAGGGGCTGCAGCCGCGTACGGAAAGGCTTTGCGCGACCTTGCAAAACCATCCGCTATTCGCGGTGCCGCTGTCCCATGCCCATGGCCTGGAGTGCGGAAGAGCAGGACGCAACAGGCAACGGCATGCTTGCCAGCGCGCGCGACGGGGCGGATGCCTGCACATGCCCGGTAAATACACCGCCGGGAGGCAGCAGGCTAAAGCCCGATCAGGACACGCAACCATACCGCAAATGCGTCCTGCTCTAAGTCAAGTTTTCAGTAGTAGGCGAAAGTTGCGATCACGAACTTCCGTGATCGCTTGCCAAGAGTACGAAGCAGTAGGGACCCCTGCAACGGGGAAGAAGAAGCGAAGATGGATTAAAAAAAGGGGTTGCTCTAATCCCCAAGTTGTATTCACACCATGCCTGTTGATGAAACCTTCACACTTGCTTGTGGAAGCGGTGTGAATCGCTCAAGGAAAAGGTGTCCGTTTGCACGAGAAGTGAGTCAGCCATTTTCGCTGCTGCTTTCGAACGGATCGCGAAGTCGCTAAAGTGCTTGCCAGATAAGGCTTTGCATGCATTTTAGATACGGAGAAATGACCCGCTTTATCCACTGCAAACTTCGGAAAACAGGACATTCCCGGGACGAAGGATTCGCGCGCCGGTACACTTCACCTGTCGGCGCGTTTGGCCACGCTTGAGCAAGTTTTGAGCTCGCCTAGACCCGCGACCCGGAACTCTGCCGCGCAAACGGGCTGAAGCTTTCCCGCAGAGTGCGGCCTGCCGACACGACGACCGGTAGTAGATAAATCGGCGCCAGCAAAGAAACCAAGAAGGCGATGGCTACAAGAAGATGGCGCAAGGAGTGGATCTCCCTTCTACTTCTTCTGACAGCATCGGCGTAGGACGTCATCGTCAACATTCCTCAATGGCAGGATGCCGCTCAGCCCTTCGGGTTATTCGTCCCTGCCTTTGCTCGTGCTATCGCCCCGTGGCAGCGGCTTCCGCGCAAAGTAGTAGAGCGAAAAAGCCAGCAGCAGGAACATCACGACGGAAATCCAGTCATGATTCAGGGGATTGGAAGCGGGGAAGCTGATCAGATCGCTTCTGCGGCCAGGTAAAGACTCGTACAGTTTCAGCGCCACGCCCAGCAGTCCCACAATGCCGCCCGCGGCGATCAACCCTGAAGCATAAAGGGATCCCGGGCTGATCTCACTTTCCCCCTCGCCGCCCTTGCCGGCCTTTTCCATGGCGCGATCCACCAGCCAGCGAACAACACCTCCCGTGAAAATGGCCAGCGTGGTTGCAATGGAGAGATACGCGCCCACGGCAAACGACAGCGAGCGGATACCCAGCAACTCGACGGCGATCACCAGGAAGACACCAAGCAGGACGAGTCCCCACGGCAGCTTGCGCGTCAGGATGCCGTTGATCACCGTTGCCATCAACCGCGCCTGCGGAGCTGCGGCTTTCTCGCTGCCGATACCCTGGATCCACTGCACTTCAATGTGCCCGGAAGCGGGGTTGTAGAGATACTTGCCGTCGGCCAGGTCGGCAGAGCCCAACGCGTTGAGCAGCACGTAATGACTGCCGTCATCCGTTGAGACACTCTTGTCGGAATGCACGACGGCAAAAGTCGCCCGCGCAAAGTGCCGCTGCTGGATCTGCACACCATCATGCGGCATGCTGATGTCCCACGCGCGATCGGTTGCGCGAAACTCCTCCAGCCCCTTGTTCATCGCGTTCAGCGTAAAGCCGATGACCACAGTCGAGACACAGACGCCGATCATTACCGCGAGCTGCTGCTTCCACGGTGTGGCGCCAATGAGGAAGCCCGTCTTCAAATCCTGCGAAGTATCTCCTGCATTTGCTGCGGCTATGCAGACTGTCCCGCCAATGGTGATCGCGAGCGCGCCGAACGCAGGTGCTGTCCAGCCATTGACCAAGAAAATTGCCGAGGTTGCCATCAGCGTCGCGATCGTAATGCCGGAGATGGGATTTGCCGAACTGCCGATGAGTCCTACGATGCGCGACGAAACAGTTACGAACAGGAACCCGAAAATCACGATGAGCAGGGATGCAGCAAGATTTGAAAGCGCAGACGTCTGCGCGCCGGGCACCGGCTTGAAGGTCAGAAAAATGAACATCAGCATCACCAGTGCGATGGAACCACCTGCAACGAACCACAGCGGCAGATCTCGCTGCGTCCGCAGGTCTTCTCTTTCCCGGGAGCCGGACCGCGCGCGTATGTTCTTGATGCCTGTGCCCAGCGCGCTGAAGATGGTCGGCATGGTCTTGAGCAGAGTAATCAAGCCGGCCGCCGCTACTGCGCCTGCACCCATGGGGCGAATGTAGGAAGCCCAGAGGTCGCTTGGGGACATCTGCGAGACCGGCTTTGTACCCGGGTAGACCGCGCCTGAAAAATGCGAGCCGAAAAAATAGATCAGCGGCATCAGGACCAGCCAGGAGAAAACGCCGCCGGCGAAAATTACGCCTGCGACCCGCGGCCCGATAATGTAACCGACGCCAAGATATTCAGGCGTACAGTCCGCACGGATGGCTGAACCCTTCAGCCACTTCGGCTGGTAATCGGGAGTAGCCGGCCACGCGGCAAAGAGGTTGTCGTTCTGGAAAAGCGTGTACACACCGCCTAGTCCCAGGCCTAGAAACACGCGGCTGGCGAATGAGCCGCCGCGCTCACCGGCAAGAAGTACATCTGCGCATGCCGTACCTTCGGGATAGGTCAGGTGGCCATGCTCTTCGACGATCAACTGGCGTCGCAGTGGAATCATGAACAGTACGCCGATCCAGCCGCCCAGCAGCGCCAGTGCAAAAATGCGCGCATACTCCAGATCGAAGCCGAGGAAAATCAATGCCGGCAGTGTGAAGATGACGCCGGCAGCGATCGACTGGCCGGCATTGCCTGTCGTCTGCACAATATTGTTCTCGAGGATGGAAGCTTTCCCCAGCGCACGCAGGACGCTGATCGACAACACCGAGATGGGAATCGAAGCCGCAACCGTCAGCCCTGCACGCAAACCGACATACACCGTGACCGCGCCAAAGATGATGCCGAAGAGGCAACCCAGCAGCACCGCCCGGACGGTGAACTCGGGCAACGATTCCTCTGCTGTAACAAACGGCTTGAAGGTAGTGACGGTGCGCGAAACCGGTTCCTGATGCGGGCTGGGCAAGGCTGCCTCCAAACTGGTGCATTAGCGTAAAGGGCGAGTGTACCAGCGGAGATAGGCAATCCGGACACGATGTCCCGGACTTTCGTTTGAGCATCACTCGGTAGGTAGCGCCATGCATATAAGGGGTAGATCAAAATGCAGGTGCGAAGGGACGTATGATCCTGACGACGAATCGCTGGAAGCACGTTACCGCCATGGTCCTGATCGGGGATGGAGTGATGCCGCGGTCAATCCTGGACATGATGCCCACGCCTGGGCAAAGGGGCCGCGAGCTGGCGCAGGTTGATGCGGGCTCTTCATCGCCGTCCCGGCGTCACCAGGTTGATCGGCGCTGTCCACATGGCGGGAGCCATGTACTGGGCTCTCCAGCAGGAAGACTAGAGCAAATTGCCTGATGCTATGGTGTTTCTGGCTGGATCCAGGTTGGCCTTTTCTTGGCGAAAAAGCCCGTTGCTTTAGCTGCCCGGGCGGAGAGGCGAAGCTATAGTAGGTCATGCCACTCCGCCGCCTCCTGGCCTATGCTGCCGTCTACATTTTGTGGGGAGGCACCTACCTCGCTGTCAGGACGGTTGTGCTGGTCACGCCGCCATTTTCCGCCGCAGCCCTGCGCTTCCTGCTCAGCGGCCTGCTTCTGCTGGTTATCAGCCGCATCGGCAGCAAAGGAAAGATCCAACGATGGCCCAGCCGGGCCGAGTGGATCAACTCTGCCAAACTCGGCTTTTTCATGTTCGCCATCAACTACGGCTGCTTCTTCTGGGCGGAGCAGCGCCTCTATTCCGGCATTGCCGCTGTCGTCGTCGCAACCATGGCCGTCTGGATTTTCCTCGCCGAATGGCTGATCACGAAAACTCAGCGGCTCTCGCTCGGCATTCTGACCGGTAGCGTTCTCGGCATTGCCGGTGTCGTTCTTCTGACACGGACTGGTACCGCTGCTCCCGATAGCCACGGCCAGACGCACCTTGCCATTCTCGTCCTGATGACGGGCACCATCTGCTGGTCTCTTGGTAGTGTCTGGAGCCGATCGCTCGCGCTGCCGGCGCAGCAATCCGCCCGCTCTGCCTTGCAGATGGCTACCGGCGGCTTCTTTCTCGCACTCATCGCGCTCGCTGCCGGGGAAGCCCCGCAGGTCCTGGCCGCTCTGCGTGCATGGACGTGGATCACCTGGCTCTGCTTCGCCTACCTGATCGCTGCCTCGATCATCGCCTTCACGGCATACGTCTGGCTGCTGCACCATGAACCCGCCGGCCGCGTCGCCAGCTATGCCTATGTCAATCCGCTCGTCGCCATCGGACTGGGCGTAGGCATCGGCCATGAACACATTGTCAGCGTGCAATACGCAGGCGCCGCACTCGTACTGCTGGGCGTCTTCGCAACACTGATGAGCAAACAGAAGCCGGTGGCGACAGCTTAGAGACGGCGCATGTTCTCGAGACCTGCGGATGCTATCGACCAGTGACAAACTCTTGCCACCCCGTCCCCTCGCTCGTATACTTCATCAAAGAAGTGCCCGTGCTCCTTCGACGAAAGAGGTGCGCCTTCAGTCTTTTGCCCTCAACGGTCATCGACGTTCCATACGAACAGGCCTCGTCTCCGCTGGCGATGACCTGGGCAGGAATGACGCGCTTTCTCTCAACCTCCCTGCGCACTCCTCTCGGCACGCTAAGTTGCGCACTGCTTCCAGCATCCTGCTCGCTATGCAAGGCGCCTTTGCTGCATCTCTCTGCAGCCCCCGTTTGCCCCTCATGCTGGGATCGGCTAAAACCCCAGCTGGCCAACCTCTGCTCCCGTTGCGGAGAGGACCTTGGCATCGCCGAGTTCACGCCCAGCAACGTCAATACGGCCAAACCCGAACAGTGCCGTCCCTGCTCGCTGGTGCCCCCGGCTTTTGACCGTGCAGTTGCCTTTGGCGTCTATGAAGGTACTCTCCGCAACTTGATTCACCTGTTAAAGTACGAGCGCATCGAGCCGGTTGCCCGTGGACTTGCTGGAACCCTGACGCATCTGGTCGTCGATCTCTGCCGCGGCGCCGGGGGTGAAGTACTAGTCATCCCGGTTCCGCTGCATCGCAGCAAACGCCGTGAACGCGGCTTCAACCAGGCGGAACTGATTGCCCGCGCGCTGACTGGCGCGTTGCGCCAACAACGACCATCGTTGCGCTTTGTCATGGCGGTCGGCATGCTCCAGCGAAGACGGGCGACCGAGAGTCAGAACACTCTCACAACTATTCAAAGGCGCCGCAATCTTCGCGGCGCCTTTTTTGTCTCTGAAAAAGATGCCGCCAGACTTTCGGGGCGCGAAGTTCTGCTGATCGATGACATTTACACGACCGGCGCCACGGCGCGAGCCTGTAGCCAGGCGCTCAAGAAGGCAGGAGCTGCAAAAATCTGGGTTGCGACTCTCGCCCGTGCGCAACGCGACGGCGTCGCACGTTGGGACGCCGGGCAGATCACCGTGACGAAGCCCGTCAGCTTCGTAAGCAAAGAAGTACCGTTCATGCATCAGTAGCAAGCCAACAACAACGGGGGGAGAAACGATGTCGCCAGCCAAGGCCATGGTCCACACGAGAAAGCCTAAACACACGCCGCCATCCGGCCCGGTCGAAGTGCGTATGACGCAGCCGAAGACCATGCAGAAACCGGTGCTGGTGCTGAATGCGTCCTATGAGCCAATCAATATCTGCGGAGCGCGCCGTGCCCTCGTGCTGGTGTTGAAAGGAGTCGCCCGCACTGAAGAAGAACAGGGCGCGACCCTGCATGCTGCGCGGATTTCCATCAGCATGCCGTCGGTCATCCGGCTGCTGGAGTACCGCCGCATTCCACACCAGACGCGTGCCCTCTCGCGCAAGAACATCCTGCTGCGTGATCGCAATTCCTGCCAGTACTGCAACGTTGTTTTACCCGCAGGCGAATTGACGCTCGACCATGTGCATCCTCGTTCGCGCGGCGGCCTGTCGACGTGGGAAAACCTGGTCGCCTGCTGCCATTCCTGCAATCGCCGCAAAGGGAACCAGCTGCTTTCCGAGTTGTCGGAGATGAAGTTGATGCGTGAACCGCGGCCATTCTCCCTGCACACCAGCCGGCACATCATGCGCATGATCGGCCACAGCGACCAGAAATGGCGCAAATATCTTTACTACTGATAGCTATTCGAAGGGAATGTCGATCTCTGTGTAAGTGCCGGGAACACACGCGTTAATGGCAGCCACCACCTTGTCGAGATGAAGCCGCACCACGGGCCATTGTGAGTTGCCTAGAATGACCAGCGCGATCTTTCGGCCGGAAAGCTTCTGTTGGTATTGGATATTTTTGTCGGTGCTGAGTAGCACATCGTAGCCCGCGTCTTCGGCCCTGCGAATCAGTTCGCCGTTTTCAAGTTCCTGCCAGCCAATCTGACGAGCATACGTGACCAGGTGGCCGAGCAGCCTTTTGGCGATGGGCTTGGGCGTGCCATTATCGAACAAAACCTTCATACCAATGGGAAAGGAAGTTTCGCGAGGCTTTCAGTCGCGAAGTGCAGCACTCCCTTCACCTCTTCCGGCGTCACGTCGAATACCTCGGTGATCTCCGCTAAGGACATGCCCGCCTCCAGGTTCTCGAAGACAGTCTTCACTGGCATGCGGGTTCCTCGAAAGACCCACGCCCCACTCACCTTGCCTGGAACGCTTTCGACTATCGGGCATTGTGACCAATCAAGACTTGCCATGCTTGCACTCCTCCCCCATTGTAAGCACTCCAGTCGCAACATGCGTGTGAGGGTCTTTAGTCCTGCCTTATAAAGCCTGCTCACTCCGCCCGCGCGCTTGCTCGAAACGCCCTGTCATAGCATGCTAAAAGCATGACAGATTCGCCACTCGCTCCTTTTCTGCTCGAACCATGGTTCAGCCCGCGCCCCTGGGGAACACTCGATCTCTCCCCCTGGTATACGCTCAAGCCATCCGAGCCGATCGGCGAAGCGTGGCTTACCGGCGACGCCTGCACCATCGCCACCGGGCCCGCCGCCGGGCAAACCTTCGGCGCCTTCGTCGCCGGCCATCGCGAGCAGGTCCTCGGCAAGCTCGCAGCAACCTTTAACGATTACCCGCTGCTCCTCAAGATCCTTTTCCCGCACGAGAAGCTGAGCGTGCAGGTGCATCCGGATGACGCACTCGCGCAGCAGTCAGGCCAGCTGCGCGGCAAGACAGAGTGCTGGTATGTACTGACAGCCGATCCCGGCGCGGGGGTGGCGCTTGGCCTGCAGCCGGGCACTACCGCCGAGCGCATCCGCTCCGCCGTAGCCGATCACACCATGGAATCGCTCATGGTCAATGTACCGGTCAGTGTCGGTGACATGATTTTCGTCGACGCCGGTACCGTGCATGCTATCGGGCCGGGCGTGATCCTGCTCGAAACACAGCAGACCAGCGACGTCACCTATCGCCTGTACGATTACGGCCGACCGCGCGAACTGCATGTCGAAAAGGCCATCGAAGCCACCCGCTATGACACTTCCGCCGGCAAAATTGCACCCATCGCGCAAGCCAGCAGTACGTTGCTCATCGACCAGAAGTACTTCGCCGTCGATCGCTTTTCCCTGAAGCCCGGCCCACCGGTTGAGTTGAGCGGCACAGGCACGCCGCATACACTCGTCCTGGTCGATGGAGAGGCCGGGATCGTAACCGCCGGTGCATCGCTGGCACTCAAGCGCGGCCAGGCAGCCGTCATCCCCGCCAGCCTGCCGAACTATCAACTGCAAGGTTCAGGCGCCACCGTCATCCGCTCCATCCCTCCCGGCATTTAGCGGCACTGCTCCACTATGCCCGTAATAAGCACGCAGCATCGCCATGCAGGCACATCGTCGCGAATGAGCAGGGTATGTACCATCCTGCTCATTACCTGCGGTCGTTATGACTCAGACGCCTGTACCCCGAAAGTGGCATGCTTCACACCTTGGGGACTATCTCGTAATTAGCAATTCATAGGCATACTTACCAACAAGGAAACGTGTTGTAACTTCCAGGCAATCAATTGTCCGGAAGTTGCAAGGCTGTTGAATGAGACTGCAGATCCACCCGGTCCTTCGAAATTCGTTCGACCAGGCTCTCCGCTCCCTCGCTCTTCGCGCCGTCCGGCACGGCTACTGTGTACGTCTTCATGGGCCTAAGCATTAGTCCTGTCCTGGATCGTCAGTCCGGTGCGCGCGATTCTCGGCGTCACCGGGCAGGCATCGGCCAATCGTGAGCGGAGCTGGAAGATGAAGAGCAAGTTCTTGGTAGGGAAGCAAGTCGCGGTCTGGGCCTGCACGACGTTGATGGCCTGCCTGTCGGCCGGCCCGCTTGCAGCGCAGCTCCCTGCCGTTCTCCAGGTCCCCACCGCTACGCGCGTGGCCGGCAATACCACCTCCGGCTACAACGGCGATTACGGTTCGGCGATCAATCTGGATCTAAACGGGCCCGTCGACAGCGTATTTGACACAGCCGGCAATCAATATATCTCTGACAGCTTGAACAATTGTGTGCGCAAGGTGGTGCCCGGAACGCCGGCCATCATGAGTGTGCTGGTTGGCTATGAAGCCACTTCAACGTCCACTGACACCTGCAACGCAAGCAGTCTTACGCCCACGCCGCTCCAGGGTGTTTTACGACCGAAAGGTCTGGCTATCGATGCGGCCGGTGACCTGTTCATTGCGGACAGCGGTCATAACTGTATCCGCGAGCTGCAGGCAAATACATCAGGGACGCGATCCCTGATCAACGTTGTCGATACATGCAGTAACTACGGTTCACCGGCAAAGACGGCACTCTCTGTTTCACCCAATCCGCAGGGGCTGATTCTTGACTCGGTCGGCGACGAGATCTGGACCAGCTACGAACCGTCTGAAAGCATTTCGCAGGTAATGTTTCATCGTGAAGTGGCACCGGCCGAACCACCGACCAATGTCTGCGACATTGCAGGAACACCGACCGCCGGTCACAGCACAATCTGCACGTTCTATAACGGTCAGGGGACCGTCCTGGATGATCCGACGGGGCTCGCGGTCGATGCCGCCGGCGACTACTACGTGGCTGACACGGGCAATGGCTGCGTCCGGGAACTATCGGCCGCCCAGGTGCTTTCAACGCCCATCGGCCAATGCGCGAATGACGGCAGCGGCACTACGGCCATTCCCAACTTTGAGCCGGTCGGACTGGCAGCCGGCAACCAGGGCTATCTGTATGTCTCGAACCTGGCACAGGGGACTATCTTGCAGTACCAGGGCCACAACCCCCAGGGAGATAACACGACCCCGGTTCTGCTAGCCGGCATCCCGAATACTCAGTCCACTCCATACACCGGGGCGCAGGATGGCGAGGCGGCTGTCGTGGTCTCGCTCAATACTCCAAGCGGCCTCTCAGTCGACCCATCGGGCAATATCTACGTGGCCGACACCGGCAACGGCATCATCCGCCAACTGGCCTTCAACACGCAGTTTCCGGCGCAGAATCTGAATACGCCGAGCGGTGGTCAGGACCTGCAGTTTGAGATCAATGCCGCCGTAAACCTGGCCGCGACCTTCACCTCTGAATATGGCGTATCGCTCGGCAACAATACGTGCCACGGCCCCCTTGCTGCGTCAACGACAAATACGCCCACCACCTGCCATATTTCAGTGCTCTTCAATCCCCAGTATCCAGGGCTGAGGCGCGCCCCGCTAACGCTGACAGACAGTTCATCCTCTCCCGCTGCCGCCTACCAGTTCGGTCTCACGGGTACTGGTGTCGGGTCGAATGCGTTGTTTATTCCAGGCACCATTCATACCGCGCTCTCAGCTCGCAATAATCCAGCTGCGGTTGCGGTCGGCACCACGGGCAATGTCTACTTCGCTGAGAGCGGCGCAAGCTCAGGTTCCGGTGATATTCAGAGGATTGCTGCCGGCAGCCAGGCAGCGACTATGCTGGTACCGGCGGGTAAGATCCAGTCGCCGGTAGCGCTGGCGCTTGACGCGGCTCAAAATGTATATGTCGCCGACAGTGCGACAAACGGCATTTTCAAAGTGGATGCGAATGCCAGTGTCACCACGTTCGCGACTGGTTTGAATGGCCCGACGGCCCTGGTTGTCGACGTCTACGGCAACGTCTACGTCGCGCAGAATGGTTCGGGCTCCGCGGAGGTCGTCAAGATCTTTGTCGGTGGTCAGCAGCTGGTAATCGCAGGTGGCGGCGGCAACGCGACACCCAATAACATCCCTGCAACCCAGGCGCAATTCACCAAGCTCAGCGGACTTTATCTTGATCCCAGCGGCATTCTCTACATCAGCGATGAAGGTGCCTATCGCGTATACAGCGTCGACACTACCGGCACGATTCACTCCTTCGCCGGCAACGGCACGCAGACGAATACCGAAACGCCTCCTGCTCTCCCCACTGACGCCGGCCTGCAGGGTCCAACCAGCATTGCTGGCGATGCCGCGGGTGATATCTACATCACTGACGGTGCGGCGAATCTGATCTATGTTGTCTTCGGCGGCTCCAACCAGAACCCCGGCATTGAGGCGCTGGTCGGCACCGGCGCCTCCGGCAATACAGGGGATGGCGGGGCAGCGAACATCGCCGAACTCAACAATCCCGTGAGCGTAGCTCTTGATGGTGCAGATGATCTGTACCTGGTCGATGCCGGCAACAACAGCATCCGCAAAGTGAATTATCAGGACCCGACCCTTGATTTCGGTGACGTCAAGCCGGGGAGTACCTCCGGTCCGCTCATTACGCAGTTGTGGGATTCCGGGAACTCGAAGCTGACACCGCTCACGACCTTCCCCCCCGTTGAAACTTCGCCGACCGGCGTCTCCGGTGCTTTCACCCAAGTCTCGAACGGCTGCGGACCCTCGCTCCCCGCTGGTTCTACCTGCTCCCTAAGCTACAGCTTTACTGCGCCGTACAATCCGCCCACTACCCCGGTTTACGGTCTCTATGAAGCACTGGCTTCTTCGAACGCCGCAGCCGTCGACATCCCGCAGGTCATCACCCTGGTTGCCGAGGTTCCGCAGCCGACTTTTGTTACGCCCGCGGTCACAGCCATTTACGGCACCACCTACTCGCTCCTGGCTTCAATCACGGATCCCTCGGGACCTGCGCTTACCGGGACAATCTCTTTTGCCCTTACCGGCCCCAGCGCTCAAAGCCTGTGCGGCGGCCCCATTACAATTCCGGCCGGTGGCACCGTTACCTGCTCGCCTTCGCCCACACTGTTGAATGTCGGCAGCTATCCCGTCGTGGTTACATATTCGGGAGATGGCAACTACCTGGCTGCTACCCAGAACACTACGTTGACCATTACTCCGGCGCCGGTCGTCATCACGGCAACGAACTTTACCCGGCCCTACAACACACCCAACCCGACGTTCACCGGCACCATTACCGGCATCGTCACGGGGCAGTCCATCACCGATACGTACACCACCACCGCAACACAGACCAGCACGCCTGGCACATACCCCATCACGCCCGGCAATCCGGCCACGGCAGGTAGTGGCACTCTCTTGAGCAACTACGCCATCTCATATGTGAACGGCACACTCACCATCACCAGGAATTCCGGTGGCGTGAACATCGCTTCGCCTGCGTTAAGCACCGTCTATGGCTCAACCTATACGCTCGCAGCCTCCATCACCGGCAGCACCACACCCGTGCCCACCGGCACAGCGACCTTCACCATCGGCTCGCAGATGCTTTGCTCCAATGCACCCCTGGCTTCGAACGGCACTGTTGTCTGTTCGCCTGCATCGACACTGGAAAACGTCGGCAGCTACATGGTGAATATCGCCTACTCCGGAGACAGCATCTATCCTGCCTCGGCCGGCACCCTCTCGCTTACCATCACGCCGGCATCGGCAACCATTACCGCCGGCAATGCTGCCCGGGCCTTCGGCACTCCTAACCCGACCTTCACCGGCATCGTGACCGGAACGGTCGCTGGGCAATCCTTCACTGATACGTACACCACGACTGCCGTCCAGAGCAGCGTGCCCGGCACCTATCCCATCACGCCCGTTGCGCCTGCAGCTGCAGCCGCAGGCACGCTCAGCGCAAACTACAAACTTACCTATGTTCCCGGGACGCTCACCATCACGCAATCCGGCGGCCCGGCCCTCGCCACGCCTGCCGTTACCACTGTCTATGGAACACCGTACGCGCTGACCGCAAACCTGACCAGCGGCTTGAGTCCTGCGCCCACAGGAACGCTCAGCTTTGCCGTCGGCGGTCAGACCATCTGCCCGACCACAACTATCGCGGCCGGCGAGGCTGTCTCCTGCACGCCTTCGGTGACCCTCGAAAATACCGGTACCTACAACGTGACTGTGACGTATTCCGGCGATAAGAATTACGCCTCTGCAGCCTCCACCCTGGTCCTGACGATCACGCCGGCTCCTGTGCTCATTGTCGCGAACAATGCTTCGCGAACGACCGGTGTTCCCAACCCGGCCTTCACCGGGCTGGTAACCGGCGTGGTTGCCGGTCAGTCCATTACCGCTACTTACACTTCCCCTGCAACCACCTCCAGTCCGGCAGGGAACTATCCGATCCTCCCGGCCGCCGTCATTGCTTCCGGAACGCTCGAGTCCAACTACAGCATTACGCTGATCAACGGCATCCTGACGGTGACCCAGACAGCCGTTGTGCCGCCCACTTCGCCAACCGGCAGCTTCACCATCAAGGCCACACCGCCGGAGCAGGAAATCGACAACAGCGGCAGCGTCAACTTTCCCGTCACCCTTACCTCGGTTAATGGATTCACTGACACCGTTACCTTCTCCTGCACCGGTCTGCCCGAAGGCGTCGGATGCAGCTTCTCACCCGGCGCCATCACCCCGTTCGCCGGTGGCACCGGTACTACAGTGATGGCGGTTAGCGGTACCTCTGACGGCACGAATGTGCCCAACGGCAGCTTCGGATCGCTGCGGGAGGGGCCGGCTTTCTTCGGAACTCCGGATGCACCAACTTCCCCTCGGTCTTCGATCGTCCTGGCATGGACCATGCTGCCCTTCAGCTTTACCGGCAGTGCCGCCGCCCTGCTCATGGGCGTCAAGCGGCGCAAAGGAGACAGCAAAACGCCGCTGCGCACCGCCTTCTGGATGGTGCCCCTGCTGTTGTTTATGGCCGGGCTTGCAGGCTGCGGTTCGCCCAACAACTACCGCATCTATACCGTCACCATCACAGCGACTGATTCAACCTACGCCACCCCGGTGACCCAATCAGCTACCGTGCAGCTGGTACTTGCCAGGTGATCTCTCAACCAGCCAACCCGAAACGAGCTCGCGACATGCACACCGGCATGCATGCGCACCCAGGATTAAAAGACATGTTCAAGGATCTTCGTCGCGCCGGTGCCTTGGGGCTGCTGAGCACTTTCGCTTATATGAGCCTGACTGCCTCGGCGGCAGCGCAGAATGCCGCGCCCGCCATCCCGGATACACCCGCTGCACCGTCTTCATCCCAGACCGGACTGCCTGACATTCCAGGGCAGTATCGGCAGACAAATACGCCTGAACCCAAACCGGCTTCACGTGTGGATCTGTATGGCGGCTATTCGTTCCTCAAGCCCAGCGGCAGTGTCGGCATTTTCAGCTTTCCGCAACTCACGACCGGTTACCAGTTCAGTGCGACCAGCTTCTTCACCAGGCATATCGGTGTGCAGGCTGAGTTCGCCCATAGTTATAAAGAGATTGGCACCACCGGTCCCGCACCCACGCTGCCCGCGGTCCAACTCGGCAACACCACCGGCTGTTTCTACAACGCGGAAGCCGGACCGGTGTATCGCTTCTTTGTCGGTCAGCACCTTACGCCCTTCGTACACGCTGCAGGCGGCGCTGCGAAAGTCGGTGGCCCGAAGTTCCAGACCTGTGAGTGGGGCTACGGCTTTACCGCGGGCGGCGGGCTTGACTACATTCTCCCCGGCCACCATCGCCACCTTGCCCTGCGCGTCATCCAGGCGGATTACGAATACATGCATGTGGATCAAGGTCTAATCACCCAATATGACCTGAGCGGCGGAACGGAAAGTGTCTCCGCCCTCCGCCTCTCGGCCGGCCTGGTCGTACGGTTGGGTGAAATGGAGCCGCAGCTGGAAAAAAGTCTTCAGTGTTCTGCCACGCCGCAGGAAGTTTACGCCGGCGAACGAGTGGTTGTTTCGGCGAATGCCAACAACTACAACCTGCATGAAAAATACTTCTTCCGCTGGCAATTAAGCGGCGGCAAGACCGAGGGCTTCGGGCCAACTGTGTTCGTAGATACCAACGGACTGGGCGCCGCCGTCTACACGGCCACAGCCCACATCGCGACCAGGGAGAAGAGTCAGAAGCAGATCGCCCAGTGCTCGGCTGGGTTTACGGTGAAAATTGCACCGCCACCGACCATCCGCTGTTCCGCCAATCCGACAACCGTCAACCCGGGCGATCCTTCAACCATCACCGCCTACGTCACCAGCATCGCGCAGCGCAAACTTACCTATAACTACGCTGCTTCCGGCGGCCAGATCAACGGCACCAGCGAGACCACTGCGCTGCAGACGGCCGGCGCCTCTCCAGGCCTCATCACCGTCACCTGCCAGGTGAAGGATGACCTCGGTCATACCGCGCAGGCAACTACTGACGTGACCGTTTCCGCACCGCCGCTGCCCCCCGCTCCCAAGGCGCAGAAACTCTGCACCCTCTACTTCGTCCGCGATCAGCGCCGCCCAGCCAGGGTCGACAACGAAGCCCGTGCCTGCCTCGACGACATTGGCCTCACCCTGCACAATCAGCCGGATTCACGACTGGTCGTCCTTGGCGAGCATGACGTCAACGAGCCTGAGGGCCAGATGCTGGCTGCCGAACGCGTCGTCAACACCCGCGCTTATCTCTCGAAAGAGAAAGGCATCGACCCCTCACGCATCGATATCCGTACCTCGGCCACACCCGGCCGGGATGTCGAAACCTACCTGCTGGCACCAGGCGCTGCATGGGATCAACCAATGGACGAACAGGTCGACGAAGCAAAGGTGCCCATCCACGGTCAGCAGTACGCCAAGCCCCAGCCGTACATACCAAGGCCCCGCTCTTTCCGCGGCGAGGGTGTCTCCAAGCCGCACAATTAAGCTATCGACGAGTCGCAGTAGCTGGCCAACCGGCCTTTTCTTGACGAAGAGGCCGGCGGCTCCGCTTTCATGCGCAAATCCAATAGCCTGCACCATGGCGGTTGCTTTAAACATCAGATTTACAGGGCTGCTCCATCAGTGGCAGACATACTTCTGCCGGCGCTCGCTTCTTCTTAGATGGAGTGCTTTCAAACGCTTAAAATAGATTCCTCTGGCCATTTGCATCCTCTTCTGCTACTAAAGTAATATTGATCGCCGGTGAGGGCTATCCTTACACTCAGGTGTTACTGCAGAGCAGGACATACAACTGTTGACCTCTGACCAGGTTGCCTAGAAGGTCCCATGCAAAACGAGCTGTTGGATATCCTTATCATCGGTTGCCTCGTTCTGCTTTTTGGATCTACCTATCGCAAACGAGCAACGCTGCTGGTGCGCTGCTGGTGTATCGGCTGGCTCCTGATTCTTATTCATTTTTCAGTGCAGCTTTTCCACCCCCGTGATGTCTTTGCGCAAGACCTCTTGTCCATCATCAGTGTCGGGGCCCTGTTTGCGTGCGCCGTCATGTTCCTCCTGCCTACCGGCAACAAGTCAGAGGAACGCAGCCTGCGCAACTTCGCGCTGCCCCTGGTCGCTGCCATTAACGCCACGGTCATCACTGCGCTCCAGGTCTACGACGTTCGTGCGACCACTCCCTATTACCTGCTCATCGCCTGCGGCCAGTTTGCCTTAATTGCCTATGCGGTCCGCTTCCATCGCAGCCGCAAACGCGTCCTCGCCATGTTGATACTGGCGGTCATGGCCTCCAGCCTTTGGATGCTCTGGACGATTGCGCATACGCGCCTGGATGTATGCGTATCTGCCCTCCTGATGCAGTTCTATCTGACCGTTGCCATCGTCTACCTCTACGAGTTCCGCCGCATCTCCGGCGGTATGCTTACCGTCTCACTGGGCCTTTTTGCCTGGGCCGCGGTCTTTCCATCTGCAGAGTTCTGCGACCACCTGGGCATCATGGCTCGCATCAGTTCGGAGCTATGGAATGTTCCCAAATACTTTGTCGCTTTCGGGATGGTCCTCGCCCTGCTCGAGGAAGAAATTATCGCCGCGAATGCAGCTAGCAAACAGTACCGGCTGCTCTTTGAAGCCAATCCACACCCCATGTGGATCTACGATCGCGAGTCGCTGGCATTCCAAAGTGTCAACGACGCCGCGCTGTCACAGTACGGCTATACCCGGCAGCAGTTTCTCGCCATGACGCTGATGGATATCCGACCGACGGAAGATTTCGAAACCGTGGTCAAAGAACTTAAGCGGGCAGAACCGGCGCAGCAGTTGACCGGGCCGTGGCTTCACCAAAAGCGCGATGGCTCGTTCATCCAGGTGGATATTGCCACCCGGCATATGCAGAGTGACGGCCGCGACCTGGCCTTCTCCCTGGTGCAGGATGTTACCGATCGGCAAAGACTGCATGAACAACTGGTGCACCAGGCCAACCACGACATCCTTACCTGCCTGCCCAACCGTGGTCTGCTCGAAGAGCGTATGCATCAGACGCTGGCACATGCCAGGCGGCATGGCCGTCGTGCCGCATTGCTCTGCCTAGATCTGGATCGCTTCAAACAGGTCAACGATACCTACGGCCACAATGCCGGTGACGCTTGCCTGGTGGAGGTTGCCAGGCGGTTGGCCGTCAGGATCCGCGGCATTGATACGGTCGCCCGCGCAGGTGGCGAAGAGTTCAGCGTGCTGCTCCATGAAATTGATACGCGTGCCGACGCCCAGCGCGTTGCCGCTGACCTGCTTGCTGTTATTGCCAAGCCGATCGAGGCGGACGGTCACACCATCGAACTCACCTCCAGCATTGGCATCGCCATGTACCCAGCAGACGGCCAGGATGCGGACACCCTCTGGCGCAATGCCGACTGGGCCATGTACCGCGCCAAGCATGCCGGGGGCAATCAGTTTCTCTGCATGTCGCGGGAGATCAGCCAGCTTGCTACGGAAGCGGCTGAACTCGAATTGCACATCCGTCACGCCTTGAAAGAGGGTGGCCTCGAACTCTTCTACCAGCCTATCTATGACATTCACGGGCAGCTGCATAGTCTCGAAGCACTCGCCCGTCTTCGTCATCCGGAGCAGGGCTACGTCATGCCCGACCGCTTTATCCCCATCGCGGAAGAGAGCGGGCTGATTATTCCCATCGGTAACTGGGTCCTCGATGAGGTCTGCCGTCAGATTGCCGCCTGGCAGAGGGAAAATCTGCGACCTGTCCAGGTGGCCCTGAATGTTTCACCCCTGCAACTTACCCGTTTCGACTTTGCCAGCTGTGTCATCGATACCATCACCCGTCACCACATTCATCCGGAGATGCTCGGCATGGAAGTCACCGAGACCATGGTGATGCGTAATATCGCCGACGCTACGCGGCAGATCAGTATCCTCTCCAGCATGGGCATCGAGTTTTCTATCGATGATTTCGGGACAGGCTACTCCTCGCTCGCGCACCTGCACAAACTTCCCGTCCAGATGCTGAAAATCGATCGCTCGTTCATTGAAAAGATCTGCGAGCCTAATGGCACTGACTCCATCGTGCAGGCCATCGTATTCCTGGCCCACAGCCTTAAAATGAAAGTGGTAGCGGAAGGCGTTGAGCGCGAGGACCAACTGCAATGCCTGCGCAAGCTCGATTGCGATCTGATCCAGGGCTTCTTCTATTCGCGTCCACTCTCGGCAGCCGCTGCGGCCGAACTGCTTCGCGCAAATGTGCAGAAGTCCTCGTCCCGACCTGATCCCAGGCACCATGCCCGCCGCGTGCGCCTGGCTTAAGCAGGTCCTCCATGGCTCTTCCGTAAAGGTGACGGCCCGCCGCAAGGCCAGGGCAAATTACCTGAAAGTGTCGAGCGAAGATACGATGAA
>CAZZXL010000096.1:0-19909 GCA_964658035.1 uncultured Acetobacteraceae bacterium | reverse complement strand
TAATGGGGCTGGCAATTAGTGGGGCTGGCGATTCAATCAAGGTACCTGGATTCAAGTAACAAACTTCTCAATCTTCTATGGCGCGTCGAGATCGAAGTGGATGCCATCATCCCCTCAGATACGGAACGCGCGGAAAGCACCGAGAACTGATGCCTACGCATTCCATTCGCGATCTCGATTTGAAGCATAAGCACGTATTGATTCGCGTCGACTTCAATGTTCCGTTGTCAGAAGACGGCACGGAGATTCTCGACGATACGCGCATCAAGGAAACGCTACCGACGATTGAGTACGCGATCCGCCAGCATGCCAAGGTGATCCTGGCGTCGCACCTGGGACGGCCCAAGGGCAAGCCTGAACCGAAGTACAGCCTGCGGCCGATTGTGGATCGGCTGCGGGTGCTGCTGGACCACCGGATCGGCGAGCAGGTGAACGTGGCGTTTGCGCCGGATTGCGTTGGGGATGTAGCGATGGAATTGTCGCGCAAGCTGGAAGACGGCAAGGTGCTGCTGCTTGAAAATCTCCGTTACCACAAGGAAGAAGAAGAGAACGATCCGGCCTTCGCGAAGAAGCTGGCGGCGTTATGCGATGTATATGTAAACGATGCTTTCGGCAGCGCGCATCGCGGACACGCGTCGACCGAAGGCATTACGCACTTCGTGAAAGAGAAGGCTGCCGGGCTGCTGATGGAGAAGGAACTCAAGTACATGGGCGAGGCGCTCGAGGCACCGCGAAAGCCTTTTATCGCGATCATCGGCGGGGCGAAAGTTTCGGACAAAATCCAGGTGATCGACAACCTGCTGAACAGAGTGGATGCGCTGCTGATCGGCGGCGGCATGGCGTACACGTTCCTGAAGGCGAAGGGACAAAGTGTAGGCAAATCGCTGGTGGAGATGGACAAGCTGGAAACGGCGCTGGCCGCGCTCAAGAAGGCTGAAGAGAAGGGCGTGCGGTTCCTGCTGCCGGTCGATCACATCCTGGCGAACAAGTTTGCGGCGAATGCGGAGACGCAGCATTTTATGGGTGACGGTGCTTTTCCGGCTGAGTGGATGGCGCTGGATATCGGACCGGAAACTATAGAGTTATTTGCGACGGAGATTTCGCTTGCCAGTACAGTGATCTGGAATGGTCCAATGGGAGTATTCGAGATGCCGGCATTTGCGGTCGGCACCAATGCCATTGCCGAAGCGGTCGCGGACAATGCGGACGCCATTACGATCGTCGGCGGCGGCGATTCCGTATCGGCAGTCAAGCAGGCGGGTGTGGCGAACAGGATCACACACATTTCGACCGGAGGCGGCGCTTCACTTGAATTTCTTGAGGGCAAGAAATTGCCGGGCGTTGAAGCATTGCTGAATCAGAGTTAAAGCGTTGGATGACCAGCGCTCTATCGGCGGCCTGGCTTCGGGTGGGCTTACGGCGGGAAAGCAGGTCCGCAGGGGAACGGCTTACAGGGACGCGCGAAATGCTGTAAGCAGATTACCTGATGCCATGGTGTTTCCGGCTGGATACAGGTTGGCCTTTTCCTGGAAAAGAGCATGTTCATCGTATCTTCGCTCTACACCTTCAGGTAATTTGCTCTAAGCTGGTGAACGATCATTCAGGTCTGTGGAGAAGTAAGTGTCATTTTGTTTCTTGTTGAACGCTGTGCTGCTGTTTGGCGGTGTAATTAGTTTTATTATCGCGGGCTTCGCCGGAACCTTCTCCCGCCGGATGCATGCCTTCCGCTATCGCCTGATGCTTGCGCCGCTGGGCTTTGTTGTTCTCGGCAGCATTTCCTATTCGACCACCACTCATTTGATTGCATGGTTCGTGCAGGCGAATCCCATTCTGCATTTTTCCCATGTTGCGCATCGAGGCCTGGGCTCAGGCCCAGATATGTTCGAATCGGCGGTCCTGGTACTGGCCGGATTTGCGGGGGTGCTGACGGGAATAGCTCTGGGGGCAGCCCTCGATCGTGCTCCGGCGGGCGACCAGACTTTTACGATTGCCAATTACTGGCATCGCCAGGCTGGCAGGAAGCCGGCGACGGCCGCTACTGAAGCCAGGCCGGCGCAGAAGGCGAAGGTGATTTCTATCACCGGGCACTTGAAGCAAACGAGCGTGACGCCGCAAAGTACAAGTCAACGGAACAAGGCACTTTCTGAAAACGAGTAACCCTGCTGCGAACTCACATACCGAGTCACCTTACTGGAGAACCTGCGAAGCATGCGCATACCGTTTGTCGCCGCTAACTGGAAGATGTACAAGACACCACAGCAGGCCAGCAGTTTTGTCGAGAGCTTTCTACCGCTGATTGCGCAAGGCAACACACAGGCAGAGATTGCCCTGTTTCCACCGGCAATTGACCTGGCAGCGGTCGTGCACGGCGTACTTGGATCGCCCGTCGGCGTGGGTGCGCAGAATATGCACTTCGCGGAAGAGGGCGCGTATACCGGTGAGATTTCGGCGAGCATGCTTACCGCGTCAGGCGCGCGCTACCTGTTGATCGGCCACTCCGAGCGGCGGCAGTACGGCTTTGAAACGGACGATCAGGTGAACAGGAAACTGCTGACGGCGCTGAAGCACAACCTGGTGCCAGTGATCTGCGTGGGCGAGCACCTGGAAGAACGCAATGATCAGCAGACAGAAGCGGTGCTGCATAAACAGACACATGAAGCGCTCAAAGGTATGACGCCGGAGAAGGCTGGGCCTATCGTGATCGCCTACGAGCCGATCTGGGCGATTGGTACGGGCAAGACGGCGACGCCGGAGATGGCTGGTGACGCGCACCGGTTTATTCGCAACGAAGTGGCGGAGCTACTCGGCCAGCAGGTAGCTTCGTCGATGCGGATTCTTTACGGTGGAAGTGTGAAGCCGGAAAATGCGCAGGAACTGATGGCGCAGGAAGAGATTGACGGCGCACTGGTGGGCGGGGCCAGTCTCGATCCTATGTCGTTCTACAAGATTGTCCAGGCCGCAGGGTAAGTGAGCTGGATACAGGTTGGCCTTTCCTGGCGAAAAGACCAGTGTTCATCGGGTCTTCGCTCTGCACCTCCACGTAACTTGCTGTAGCGGGCGAAGGCAGGGGCTTCGGACTTCGTTCAGGATGGCGATTGTTTGCTCGCGGCGTCGGCTGCCGGTGGATTTGCGAGGCCTGCTGTCACGGCACAAACACGGGCCGGCAGGTAAGGGTGAATCAACAGTTGATAGGCTCCTCCGCCGACGACTGCGCCGAGCAGCGGGCCTGCGATCGGCACCCACCAGTAATGATCCGGCGACGGAAAGGCTGACGAGCCCCAACCGGTAAAGAAGCAGAAGAGGCGTGGTCCAAAGTCGCGCGCCGGATTAATAGCCCAGGCTTCAAGATTGCCCATGCAGGCACCGATGACAGCGACCAGGAAGCCAATCATCAGAGCGCCGAGATTGGCTCCGGGGGCCATTTCGTTATATTGCTCGGTGATCGCGAAGATGCCGAAGATGAGAAAGCCGGTGAGAATAATTTCGTCACCGAAAGCGTGCATAGGTGTAATCGCCAGGCCGGGATGCGTGAAGAAGACGCCGGCCGCCCCACCGGTACTGCGCGCGAGATGACCGACGGCGTTGAAATGGTCAATGACTGGTCCATAAAGTACGTACACGATGATCGCGCCGGCGAAAGCGCCGATAGTCTGCGCAATGAAATACGGCAGTACCTTGACCCATTCAAATTTCCGGTAGATGGCGAGAGCGAGCGTGACTGCCGGATTCGCATGACAACCGCTTACGGAGCCAGTGACATAGATGGCGATGGTGACTGCCAGTCCCCAGGAGATGCAGACGCCCCAGTAAGCCTGTTTGTAAGGACTTGGATCGTAAAGCGTATACATGCCGGCCACAGAATCACCGAAGGCAATGATGATGAACATGGCGACAGCTTCTGCGATCAGTTCGCCAATAAGAGTCTTCTTCACGCGCGGCCAGGTTCCTTGCTTTTACACTGCGAAGTTGGTGGAGTCGACGTTAAAGCTACGCTACAACTTTATTGGCTGTCTGCTGCAAAGTGTATTGTGCGGCGAGCGTTCTGAAGCTTTTCACCTGCGCGTCTGCCCAGACTTGATCTTTGCCCAACTCCTTCGCCAGCAGTTCTGATACTGCGGGCGTCATGGCGATGGCGGCCTGCGCATTCAAGAAGAGTGCCCGGGTGCGGCGGGCAAGAACGTCTTCTACTGAGCGCGCCATCTCGTGCCGGGCGGCCCAGACGACCTCGGCGCCGATATAGGGCAGGTCAGGGTGCAGTTGCCTGCGCCACTCCGGCGATTCTTCTGCCAGTGCCGTGATCTTCGCTGCATCCGAGCCGTAGACCGACAAGTGGCCCAGGCTTTCATACGCGGAATCGTAACCGTGGACGCGCAGATTACGGGTAAGGCAATCCTTTTCGTCGAGCTTGCCGAGGGTGATGGCATGGTTGACCGTGTCTTCGGCCATGTGACGATAGGTTGTCCATTTTCCGCCGACAATTGTCAGCAGGCCTGACGCATCGATGTGCACGGTGTGATCGCGCGAAAGGGATGACGTTTTGCCGTGATCGCCGCCGCCGGCCTTGACCAGCGGACGGATGCCGACATAGACGCTCAAGACGTCTTCGCGCTTGGGCGGACGACTGAGATACTGGCCTGCCGTTTCGAGCACGAACTCAATCTCCTGCGCGAAGGGTAAAGGTTCGTAGGATGCTTTTTCAATGGGCGTGTCGGTGGTGCCGACTACCGTATGGCCGTGCCATGGAATGGCAAACAGTACACGCCCGTCACTGGTATGGGGCACCATGATCGCGGTGTTGCCGCGCAGGAACGATGCATCCAGCACCAAATGAATCCCCTGGCTGGGCTGTACCATCACCGATGCCTGGTCGTCTGCCATTCTGCGGACTTCGTCGGTGAAAATACCGGTCGCATTGACGACAACCCTGGCCTGGAGATCGAAATGTTCACCGGTTTCGCCGTCGATGGCGGTGACACCATTGATGAAGCCTTCGCTATCTTGCTGCAGCGCGACGACCCCGGTGTAGTTCAGCACAACTGCGCCATGGTCAGCTGCAGTTTCCATCAGGCTGATCAGCAGGCGCGAGTCGTCGAACTGGCCGTCAGAATAGACGACACCGCCGCGCAATCCATCCTGGCGGAGGGTAGGAATTTTCTCGAGTGTTTCCTCTTTAGAAAGGACGCGCGAGCGGCCAAATCCATACTTGCCGGCGAGCAGGTCGTAGACTTTCATGCCGATGCCGTAGAACGGTGCTTCCCACCATGAATAGTTGGGGACGATGAATTGGAGGTCGTGGACCAGGTGTGGCGCATTCTGACGGAGCAGGCCGCGCTCTTTCAAGGCTTCCATGACCAGCGAAACATTTCCCTGTTCGAGATAGCGGACGCCGCCATGAACGAGCTTGGTGCTGCGACTTGAAGTCGCCTTGGCAAAGTCCTCCCGCTCAAGCAGCAGGGTGGAGTAGCCGCGGGTTGCTGCGTCGACGGCGACGCCGGCACCGGTCGCACCACCGCCAATGACGATTATGTCCCACGGCGTGGTGCCCTGTTGACGGACCCGGGCGATCATCTCTTCACGGTTCATGCCTTCTCCTTTTCTTCACGGTTCAGGCCTTCTCGTTAGGCTTGTCCTGGTCATGGTCAGCCTGGTCGCTGTTGTAAGGCATGTTGTGATTCCAGCCGCGGGTCCGGGTCACTCCATCCTGCCACTTAGCGAGGCGCAGTTCCATTTCTTTTCTGTCTGCCCGGGGCTGGAAGACTGTGTCGTCTGCACGCAATTTGCTGATCTCTTCCACGCTGCTCCAGAAGCCGACGGCGAGTCCGGCGAGGTAGGCTGCGCCTTGTGCCGTGGTTTCAAGAATGGCGGGCCGGCGCACGGGCAGTTGGAGCAGGTCGGCTTGAAACTGCATCAACATGTCATTCGCGCAGCGCCGCCATCGACGCGAAGTTCCTTGAAGGGCGCCTGCGTATCTTTGTTCATCGCCTGCAGGACATCCGTCACTTGAAAGGCAATGCTTTCGATAGCGGCCCTGGCGATGTGGCCGATCTGTGTACTGCGCTGCAGGCCAATGATCATGCCGCTGGCGTAAGGGTCCCAATGCGGCGCGCCAAGGCCGGTAAAGGCAGGAACAAAGACAACGCCTGCGGAAGAGTTGACCTGCGCGGCGACCGATTCTACATCCGGCGACGAGGAAAAGAAGCGCATGTTGTCGCGCATCCATTGAACGACTGCGCCCCCTACAAAAATGCTGCCTTCGAGCGCGTACTCGAGTTTTCTGTCGATACTGCAGGTGAGCGTAGTGATGAGACGTTCTGTCGAAAGCGTGAACTTGCTGCCAACATTCTGCAGCAGGAAACAACCGGTGCCGTAGGTGTTTTTAGCATCGCCCGGAGCAACACAAAGCTGGCCGAAGAGAGCAGACTGCTGATCGCCGGCGATGCCGGCAATTGCCACGTCACCAAGGCCGAGCGAGGTAGTGACGTTGCCTACCACTTCGCTCGACCAGACAACTTCCGGCATCATGCTCTCGGGAATGTTGAGGAGCTTGAGCAGGTCGCTGTCCCACTTGTCTTCAACGATGTTGTAGAGCAGGGTGCGGCTCGCGTTGGTGCGGTCAGTGATGTGACGTTTGCCGCTGGTGAGGTTCCAGATGAGCCAGCTGTCGACGGTGCCGAAGGCAAGTTTGCCCTGTGCAGCCCGAGCTCGCGCACCCTCAACATGGTCGAGGATCCAGGCGATTTTCGTCGCTGAGAAATACGGGTCAATGAGTAGCCCGGTCTTCCGGCGGATGGTATCTTCTACGCCGTCAGCCGCAAGTTTCTGGCAGAGAGGAGCGCCGCGACGGTCCTGCCACACGATGGCGTTGTATACAGGCTGCCCTGTTTCACGGTCCCAGACGATGGTGGTTTCGCGTTGATTGGTAATACCGATGGCGACGACATCGCGGGGACGGACGCGCGCCTTTCCCAGCACTTCAACGGCAGCGGTAAGTTGAGAGGTGAGAATGTCGAAGGGATCGTGCTCTACCCAGCTGACGCCGGGGTACAGCTGTTTGAATTCATGCTGGGCAACACCCACGATATTGCCGTCATGTGAAAAAAGGATAGCGCGGGAGCTTGTTGTGCCCTGGTCGAGCGCAAGGACATATTGCATTCCTGTCTCCGTCGATAGGGTCGATGATCAGTTGTTCGGCCCGTCACCAAGGAGCTTATCTCAAGTGGCGCGGGGCCGGCAGGACGGCAGGCCGCGGCTCGATCGAGTGCGGTTCCCGTAGAATGAGGGGAGCCATGCTGAAACAACTTCGCCCCCTGTTCCCGTATATCCGCCGGTACCGTCGCGATTTCTATTGGGGCATCCTGGTGGCGGTGTTGTCGAACGCCTTTAAGATCGCGATTCCGCTGGTGATCGGCCGTTCCATTTCAAACCTTAACCTGCTGGGACTGCGGCATGGTGTGACGGTACATGCGGCGGTCAAACTTGCGGCGCTGCTGGTAGGTCTTTCCGCGGCTTCAGGGATTTTTCTATTCCTGACGCGGTGGATCATGATCGGCATCTCGCGCGAGATCGAGTTTGACCTGCGCAACGATCTCTTCCGGCACCTTGAGAAACAGTCGGCTTCGTTTTACCAGGAACATCGCACCGGCGACATTATGGCGCGCATGACGAATGACCTGAACGCGGTCCGTCAATTGCTTGGCCCGGCCATTATGTACAGCGTGAACACGGTACTGTTTTCCGTCGGGGCCGTCTTTTTTCTGGTGCGCATCAGCCCTTTTCTCACGCTGGTAGCGCTGGCACCGCTGCCGCTCGCCAGTGTGCTGGTGCAGATGATGGGACGGCGCATTCATGAGCGCTTTGAGCGGATCCAGGCCATGTTCTCGGAGATTTCATCCCAGGCGCAAGAGAACTTTTCCGGAGCGCGGCTGATCCGTGCATTCGCCCAGGAAGAAGCGCAGATCGACGCCTTTGAAACGTCGAACCAGGAATATATACGGCGCGGCCTGCGACTGGTGCAGTTGATGGGCATGCTGTGGCCGACGCTAGAGTTTATTCTTGGGCTGGCGCTGGTCGTGTCCCTGCTGGTGGGCGGACACGAAGTGCTTTCGCATCGCATTGGCGTCGGTAATTTTGTTGCGTTCAATACGTACATGGTGATGCTGACCTGGCCGATCATTGCACTGGGCTGGGTGGTGAACCTGGTACAGCGGGGGACGGCGTCGGTGGTGCGCATCGATGAACTACTGGCGGAGAAGCCGTCGATTGACGACGCAGAGGCCCACATGCCTGTGGCTGGATTAAGGTTGCGGGGCGAGATCAGTTTCCGCAACTTAAGCTTTTCGTACCGCGACACTTCCGGCAACATGGTCGAGGCTTTGCACAAGATTTCGCTCGAGATTCCTGCGGGCAGCAGCCTGGCGATCGTGGGCGCGACGGGCGCGAGTAAATCGACGCTGGTGAGCTTGTTGCCGCGGATTTACGATGCCCCGGCCGGGAGCCTTTTGCTGGATGGCGTGCCTATACGGGAGTACCCGCTGAAGGTTTTGCGGACGAGCATCGCTTTTGTGCCGCAGGAGACATTTCTGTTTAGTGAGAGTATCCGTGAGAATATTGCGTTCGGGGCGCCGGATGCGCAGCCGGAGGAGATTCTGCATGCGGCCGAGGCAGCGCATATCCGGAAGGAGTTCGAGGAGTTTCCTTTAGGCTTTGACACGTTGGTTGGGGAGCGGGGGTTGACGCTTTCGGGAGGTCAGAAGCAACGCGCGGCGATAGCGCGGGCGCTGGTGCGTGATCCGGCGATCCTGATTCTGGATGATGCGCTGGCCAGCGTCGACACCTACACGGAGGAGCGCATCCTTGAGCATTTGCGTGAAGTGATGCGGGGGCGCACTACCATCTTCATTTCGCACCGGGTGTCGACGGTGCGGCACGCGGACAGGATTGCCGTACTTGATAACGGGCGCATCGCCGAGTACGGGAGTCATGAAGAACTGCTTGCGGCGGACGGCTTTTATGCCCGGCTTTTCCAGAAGCAGATGCTGGAAGAAGAGTTGTCTGTGAGTGCTTGAAGGGTGTTGCGGCGGAGGCAGGTTCTTTTGAGGCTGCCAGGGCAGATTGCCTGATGCTATGGGGTTTCTGGCTGGATACAGGTTGGTCTTTCCTGGCGAACCTTGGCGAAAGGGCCCGTGTTCCTCGTATTCTTCGCTCGACACCTTCAGGTAATTTGCCCTAGGCTGTCCAGCGGCCGCCGCCGTTACCCGGGAGCGCGGCTACAGTGCGGGCCATCTCGCGGCTGCCGGACATCACCTTTTCTTCTCTCGTCTGCAGATCACGCGGCATGATGCCGGCCACGGTCGGGTCAGAGGCTACCTGCTGCCAGGCTTCGCGCACGGTACGCACACAACGAATGGCATGCTGAAATTCTCCGGGCGAGGCAGCCTGCGAGGCGCGCAGAATATTGGCAAAGATGGCGGCATAGAACTCCGCCAGTACCTCGGCCGGGCGACCGCCGACGTCGGGTCGCAGGGTGGCCTGCAGGTGAACCAGGATGTCGAGCGATTTGCGCGCATTCTCCCTTCGGCCGGGGATGTCGCCGCGGGTACAAGCCTCGGCGGCCCGGCCTAGAAAGCGGATGAGCCCGTCATAAAGAGCCACGATCAGTTCGACTCCACTTGCGCTTTCGAGTGTCGCATTGCGATATGCATCCATCATTTGTTCTGCCCATATCCCGTGACTGCGTCGTAGAGAACATTAACTTCCTGGATCTGGGTGGGAATCAATTCCAGAGTCTGGTTGGCTGCGTTGAGCTGGGCGGTCAGTGTGGCTGTCTGCGAAGTGATGTTGGCGTTCATCGTGGTGAGCGTACTGTTCACATCCTTTTCCTGCGAGGTGTTCTCGCTTGCGGCGAGCGCAAGAACGCCGTCCGGCTGACTGTTGCCAAGTGCCGTGACGGCGCTGGTCAGATTTTCACCGACCCCGCCGGCGTCCTGGAAGAGACTGACGACGGAGTTGAAATTGGTCGAGAGAGCGGTTGAAAGTGTGTCACTGTTCAGCGTCAGCGTTCCATCAGTTTTGACGGTGACGCCGATGGCCGAGATTCCGCTGGCGCTCCCCGCACCACTGCTTGAGATGGCTGTGCCCAACTGTTCCTGGATCGTTGCGATGAGTGGACTGCCGAAGTAGGGCTGCGAACTGCCGGTCGATGTATTGCCTTCCTGAGTATTCAATGCGGCCAGGACAGCGTTGTAGTCCTTTACCAACGAAGTGACAGCAGTGCTCATGGTCGACGTATCGTTGACGATGTTGACCTGGACCGGCGTGGCGCTGGTATTGAGCAGCTGAAAGGTCACGCCGGGCAGGACAGCAGTAACGGTATTACTGGAGCTGCTCGCGTCGATGCCGTCTACTTTCATCATGGCATCCTGCGGTGGTTCGCCGGCCGCGAAGCTGACAGCTGTACCGGTCGTGCCGTCAGTCAGGCCGCTCGAAGTAACAGTAATGCCGCCGCCGGCGCCGGAGGTTTCACTCACCAGGCTGAGCTGCTCACCATTTGTACCCGAAATCACACTGGCCCTCACGCCGGCGCCCGCGGCATTGATGCTGGCTGCCAGGCCGCCCAGGCTGTTGTTGTTCGGATCGACATTCACCATCACCGCGGTACCCGTGCCGATCTGGATCGACATGCTGCCGCTCATGGTGTCTGTCGCGGCCACCGGGCTGCCGTAGGCCGAGGCAGTCTGCGCCAGCTGGCTGACAATAATCGAATGGGTGCCGGCACCCGCGCCGATCGAGGCACCGGTAAGCTGCAGGACGCCGGTATTTGAACTTGAGCCGGTCAGCGCCGACAGGGCGCCGGTGGCGCCGCTGAGATTCTCGATGTCGCTGGAAAGCGTCGACATTAAGGTGCCCAGGTTCGAGATCACCGTATCCTGAGCATGTAGCTTGGTTAGCTGCGTTTTATAAGGTGTTTCAGCGGCCTGCAGGTTGGCCACGATCGATGCAACTGTCGTCGTGACGTCAAAGCCCTGTCCGCTGGTCGGCGAGCCGAAGCTCAGACCAATCGCTCCCATAGGATCCTTCCCCGCTTCTATTGCTTGTGCGGCTGGCGCTACTTGATGCCTATGCCATGTGCAAGCAGGCAGCCAAGTCGTCAAGAGTTGTATGAAAAAACATTAGGAAATGAGGGCGCGGCCTGGTTGGACCGCGCCATCCGGTGAGGCCAGTTTGTTTACTGCAGCAGTTTGGTTACCATCTGTTGCGTGCTGTTGGCCTGGGCGAGAGCACTGATGCCGGTCTGCATCAGGATCTCGTCTTTGGACATCTGCGAGGTAGCGGAGGAGTAATCGGTTGCCGTCACATTGTTCGAAGCGGAGGTAAGGTTGACGCTTTCAGTTGACATGACGTTGCTGGTCGAGTTCAGCAGATTGATCTGCGAACCCACATAGCCTCGTTCGGCGGCTACGTCGATAATTGCCGTGTTGATGCTGCCGAGCGCGCTGGTTGCCGTGGCGGTCGTGGTCAGAGAACTGGCTGACAGGTTGACCTGACCGCTGGTCGAAGTAGAGGTGTAGGTGAAGGCACTTGCCGAATAGCTCAGGGTGCCGTTTGCATCCCCGACTGAGGAGCTGGCCAGGCTGTGTACGGAGAGGGTGTCGGTTGAACCGTTGGTGTAGATGCTGACCGAACCACCGAAGACATTGACGCCGTTGTACTGCGTGTTGGTACCGATGTTCGAAATTTCACCCAGGATCGACTGATATTCCTGGTTGGCGGCATTGACCTGCGCGCTGCTGAGGGTGCCGTTGGCAGACTCGGTCGCGAGGGTTACGGCGCGGTTGAGCATGGTATTGACCTGCGACAGTGCGCCGTCGGCAGTCTGCAGAAAGCCCACACCCTGGTTCGCGTTCTGTGCCGATTGCGAAAGCTCTGTGGTATTGGCCATCAGGCCGTCAGCCAGCGAAAGACCGGCTGCATCGTCCGCGCCGGAGTTGATGCGGGAACCGGAAGAGAGCTGTTGCAGAACATTGGAAAGGTTGGCTTGAGTCTGGTTGAGGTTATTCTGCGCGTAGATGGAAGAGATGTTATTGAGGACGCTTAGCATGGTGAGTTCGCTCCTGTTGAATTGGTATTCAGTCGTCCCCTGCCTGGATACTTGTCGATAAAGCCACTTCAGCTTTACCGGCCCACCTTTGCGGGAGGAACCGTTTCACTACATAGCGGTTATCGGCGCAGGGTGTAGGCACTTTAAGCTCCAAATGAGATTCCTATTACCTTTAGCAGGACACGCTTCTTTCTCTGCCCGTCGAACTCTGCATAGAAGACCCTCTGCCAGGTGCCAAGTTCCAGGCGTCCATCTGACACGGGCAGGGTGGTTTCATGATGAAGGAGCAGCGCTTTGAGGTGGGCGTCGGCATTATCTTCGCCGGTCTGATGATGCCGGTAATTGGCTCCAGGCTCTGTCCGCAGGGATGGCGCCAGTTTTTCAAGCCATGCATCAATGTCGTGGATCAAGCCACTTTCATTGTCGTTCACATAAATGGCCGCGGTAATGTGCATGGGAGTGACGAAACAGAGACCGTCACTGATGCCACTTTCGCGCACCACGCGTTCGACTTCGCTCGTGATGTGGACCATCTCATAACGCCTGTTCGTTTCTATTTCGAGGTAGTCGGTATGCACCCGCATACTGCCCTCGCTGGTTCTTGTGATCGCGCGTTTACCGGCTGCCATGGTTTCTTCCATCCTTTCGCTTCCATCTGCCTTCCTAGCTGTGTGATGCGCGACATCGTACTCATTCCAGAAGCGGCAGAAGTCCCCGGCGCGCCGGGGAATGCTGCTCACAAGTGCCGCCAGCTTTCGCCTGCCGACCGTCTGCGCGCCATGTACGAGGTGCTGCTTGAGGCGTACGGTCCACAACACTGGTGGCCTTCGCGAACGCCCTTTGAAACGATCATCGGCGCCTACCTGGTCCAGAACACTTCGTGGCGGGGGGTGGCGCGCTCGATAGCCAACCTGGAAGCACACGGAGTGTTGAGCGTGCGGGGTATCCGGGACGTAGCGCTTGAAGAATTACGAACGCTCATCCGGCCCTCCGGGTACATGATCCGCAAGGGTGCGGCATTGAAAGCCTTTGTTCACTTTCTTGATGACCGGTATGAAGGCTCGCTCGAGGCGTTAGCTTCGCAGCCGACGTACACCATCCGGGAGCAGCTGCTGGCGCTGCGGGCGGTGGGTCCCGAGACGGCAGACGCCATCCTGCTTTACGCGCTTGGTCATGCAGTGATGGTGGTCGATGAATACCTGCGACGGGTAGCACTGCGGCATGAAATTGCTGCGCCTCTGCATGCCGCATCGAAAGCAAAGATGAAGTATGACGCGCTGCAGCAGTTGGCTGTTTCAGCGTTTGCAGCAGATGCCGTAGAGACGCTGCCGGCGCACTTCAATGAATTCCATGCACTGATTGTGGAGGTTGGGAAGAACCACTGTGGGCCGCGACCGCGCTGTGAAGGCTGCCCGCTGGCGCCGATGCTGCCTGCACTCCATGCGTCTTCCGGCTAACTGCTTGCAGGTAGACTGCTGATCGGTAGACTGGGATTTATGCTGCGGACCCTGTTTATCGCAACAACGAATGCGGGCAAGTTGCGCGATTTCCGTGCTGCCGTTGAAGCGAACTTACTGGCGCTGGAGCCATTGCCGGGGATTGCGGCTATTCCGGCTCCAATCGAAGATGCTGACACCTTTGAGGGCAATGCGCGGCTGAAAGCTGTGGCCTACAGCCGGTATCTGTCCGGGGAGATCGTACTGGCAGACGATTCCGGGATCGAGGTGGATGCGCTTGGCGGGTCGCCGGGGGTCTATTCTGCCCGTTATGCGGAACGCGAGGGATACGGCGGTCGGCCCGGAGATTCCGCCGACCGGAGGAATAATGCCTGCCTGCTCGATCGGCTGAAGGGAGTGCCGGCGGGTGCGCGCACAGCGCGATATACGTGCGTGCTGGCGGCGGCCCGCGACGGTGAAGTGATCGCGGTAGGAGCAGGAAGAGTTGAAGGAGAGATCCTGTTCGAGGGGCGAGGGGAGGGAGGGTTCGGGTATGACCCTCTCTTTCTACTGCCGGCGCTTGGGCTGACGATGGCCGAGATCGACGTGGCGACGAAGTTGTCGCTGAGCCATCGCGGACGGGCATTAGCGGCACTTACTCTGCAAGGGATGTGGGCGTGATGGTGGCGAAAGCTTTCGCCTGAAGCAAGAAAGTGGGCCAAAACGGGCGACTCATCATCAAGGCTCCTTGACGCCCGTGATTTTGGCCAGAAATAATGTAGTTTCAGGAAGATGGTGTTTCCTCTTCTAGACGCCTGACTCAAAGGAGCACACGCATTATGGCAACCGCGACGCCCAGCGCTCCGGCACGTCCCAGCCCGGCTGAACCAAATGGCATGAAGCGAGGCGTGCAACCCCTCCGCGCCGGGGAGGGACATTCTTTTCTGCTGCGCAAGCTGCATTCGTTAAGCGGCATAGTGCCGATCGGCGCTTTCCTGGTGGAGCACCTGATCTCAAACTTTGAGGCGCTGAAGGGGCCGGCGGCGTATGCAGCCCAGGTGAAGTTCCTGAACGGTCTGCCGTTTGTCCGGGTGCTGGAGTGGGCCTTTATTTTTCTGCCACTCGCTTACCATGCGCTTTACGGCTTATATATCTGGTATCGCGGCAAGTCGAACGTGATTTATTACCCGTGGTCGGGTAACTGGATGTACCTGATGCAGAGGGTGACGGGTCTGATTGCCTTTGCGTACATCATTCAACACGTATGGCGGCAGAGGTTTGCCGGGGTAAGCCTGCCGGAGCATCCGGGCGCGGCTTTCCATAAAGTCCAGATGGAGTTGTCACACCCCTGGATGCTGGCCATCTACGCCATCGCGATGGTGGCGACCTGCTGGCACTTTGCCTATGGCATCTGGCTGTTCGCGGCAAAGTGGGGAATTACGCCGGGCGACCGTTCGCGGCGCGTCTCAGGTTACGTCTGTACGGCACTGGGCGTCCTGCTGGCTGCCATCGGGCTGGCCAGTATGTACGCCTTTATCAGTCCGCAGTACAAAAATGCACCGGCAGATTTGACCCCGGCACAAATCAGCAATGGCTCGACGGTAACGCCGGGGCCGAATGAGACGCCGCTCGAGTCAAAATAAGAGTGGCTGCTCCGGCAGTTGCAGTTCGCGCTGAGATTTGGCAAGTAGAAACACGGGTGCCCCATGGCTGGCTTTTGCAACGTGGGCTAAGTCACTGAGAGGATCGAAAAGATGGCAGCATCACCCAGAATTATCGTAGTCGGCGGCGGCCTCGCCGGATTATCCGCCGTGATCAAGATTGCCGAGGCAGGTGGCAACGTAGACCTGTTCTCGATTGTGCCGGTAAAACGTTCGCACTCCGTATGCGCGCAGGGCGGCATTAATGCAGCCAAAAACCTGAAGGGTGAAGGCGATACGACCTGGGCGCATTTCGATGACACAATCTATGGCGGCGACTTCCTGGCGAACCAGACGCCGGTGAAGGGGATGTGCGAGGCCGGGCCGTCGATTATCGACCTGCTTGACCGGATGGGTGTGCCGTTCAACCGGACGCCCGAAGGCCTGCTGGATTTTCGACGCTTTGGTGGAACGCTCTTCCATCGGACGGCATTTGCAGGCGCGACTACCGGCCAGCAGCTGCTCTATGCACTGGATGAGCAGGTACGCCGGCACGAGTCCGAGGGCAAGGTAAAGAAGTACGAGGGTTGGGAGTTCCTGTCCTCGGTGCTCGATGTGAATGGCGTGTGCCGCGGGATCTGCGCAATGAATTTGCGGACGATGGAAGTGCGCACGTTCGAAGCGGACGCGATTATCCTGGCGACGGGCGGTATCGGCGCGATCTTCGGCAAGAGCACGAACTCGGTGGTGTGTACGGGATCAGCGCAGTCTGCGGTTTATCAGCAGGGCGCGTACTACGCGAATGGCGAGATGATCCAGGTGCATCCGACTTCGATTCCCGGCGAGGACAAGCTGCGGTTGATGAGTGAATCGGCGCGCGGCGAAGGCGGTCGCGTGTGGGTGCCGAAGAAGCTGAATGATCCGCGAGCGGCGAATAGTATTCCGGCGGCTGACCGCTGGTATTTCCTCGAAGAGTGGTATCCGAAATATGGCAACCTGGTGCCGCGCGATGTGGCCACGCGTGCCATTCATAAAGTTGTGTACGAGCATGGACTTGGCATCGACGGCCAGCCGATGGTGTACCTCGACCTGACGCACATCGACAAGGAAACGCTCAATCGCAAGCTCGAAGGCATCCTGGAGATTTACGAAAAATTTGTCGGTGATGATCCGCGTGAAGTGCCGATGAAGATTTTCCCGGGCATGCATTACACGATGGGCGGCCTGTGGGTCGACCTCAAGCAGATGACGAATATCCCCGGCATTTTTGCCGCGGGTGAGGCTGAGTATAACTATCACGGGGCGAACCGGCTGGGAGCGAATTCCCTGCTGTCCTGCATTTATGGCGGCTTCCAGGCGGGGCCGAACGCGTTAGCCTATGCGCGATCGCTGGGTGCTGCGCCAGGTGACGGCGGCCACAGCTCAGAGAAGCTGCGGCAAGAGGAATTGAACCAGCGACTGACCAGTTCATCAGGCACGGAGAACCCGTTCCGGATCTGGCGGGAGCTGGGCGAGTCGATGACCAAGAATGTGACGGTCATCCGTTACAACAAGAACATCCAGGAGACTGACAACAAGATTGTCGAGTTACTGGAGCGTTTCCGCAATATCAACCTGGGCGACAAAAGTATGTGGGCGAATACGAGCTTTGCCTTCACGCGGCAGCTCTACAACATGCTGCAGTTGAGTCGCGTAGTGGCGCAGGGCGCGCAGCTGCGGGATGAATCGCGCGGGTCGCACTACAAGCCCGATTTTCCGGAACGCGATGACGAGCGTTTCCTGAAGACGACCAAAGCAAACTTCGCGCCGGATGCGGATGAACCGCGCTTTGAGTATGAAGCAGTGGATACGCAGTTCATCAAGCCAAGACCGCGCCGGTACGACGCAGCGAAGTAAATGACAGCAACGAAGACAGCAGAAGAATGCGCGTAGAGCATCGACCAAAGGAGTAGACCGATGGCAGTAGCAGAGAATATTCAGAACCGCGAAGCGCACCAAGAGTTCACGAAGAACGGCGCCCAGTCTTCAGCAAAAACGGGCAAGCGGGTGAAGCTCGAAATTAAGCGGCAGGATGGGCCGGATGGAAAGCCGCGCTGGGACAAGTTCGATATTCCGTGGAAGCCGGGAATGAATGTCATTTCGGCGATGATGGATATTGCCACCGATCCGGTTACGATTGATGGACAGGAGACGACGCCCATCACGTATGACTCGAACTGCCTGGAAGAGATCTGCGGCTCGTGCGCGATGTTGATCAATGGCCGGGCGCGCATGGCGTGTTCCGCGCTGGTGGATAATTTTGAACAGCCGATCAAGCTGGAGCCGCTTTCAAAATTTCCCCTGGTGCGCGATCTTTCTGTCGATCGCGGCGTACTGTTCGAGAATTTGAAAAAAGTTAAAGCGTGGGTACCGATTGACGGCACATACGACCTGGGCGAAGGGCCACGGGTTTTTCCGCAGGTGCAGGAAGAGCGCTATCCTTTGTCGAACTGTATTTCATGCTGCTGCTGCATGGAAGTATGTCCACAGTTCACGGAGGACACGGGCTTTGTCGGTGCAGCGGCGATCGCGCAGGTACGGTTGTTCAATGACGATCCGACCGGAAAGGTGCTGAAAGAGGACCGGCTGCGCGCGCTGATGGGCGATGGCGGGATCCAGGAGTGCGCGTTTTCGCAGAACTGCGTGGAATCGTGCCCGAAGGAACTACCGTTGACGCGATCGATCTCTGACGTGAGTCGCCAGGTGATCGTACAGAGCTTGAAGGACGCGTTTACGATTTAAGTACGAGCAAGAGGCACGCAAAAGGCCCCATTCCATGGGGCCTTTTTGCTGGTAAAGAATTGTAGATGGCGACTTATTTGGTGAAGAGGTTGTGATCGGACTCGTCCTGACGCTGACGCTCAAGTCCCTTGCCGGCGGCCTTGTTCGCCACTTCGTTCATTCGTTCGGCTGCTGATTTGTCGGTCTTCGTCGCATCTGTGTTCAGGGAATTGTGGGCGGGGCGATTGTGATCTTTTTCTAAAATGGATTCCATCGTTTAGCGCACCTCCATCTGAGAGATGAACGGTCCAGGCTGGGGGTTGTGTGCATATTCAGATATCGGCGCGACTGTCGCGCTGACCGGCCTACGGGGAGGTCAGACGAAGCAGAGCAACGCCCTGGCGCATCAGCGGGATGTTGATGGACGCCGCATGGTCTTTGGCAACGACTGCTCGCGACCAGCCAATCGGCTGCAGTTTGCCGGCGGTTACCAGTGTGCGCTGCTGCGCATCGGTAGGCTTGGCGGGAGAGCCCATCTTCAGCCATTGCCCGTAGGCGTTGCCGTAATCGCGATCGACCAGATACACCTGCACCTGGACGCTGCTTCCCTGCAGGCCCCGCACATGAAGCGTCACATTCGCTGACGGAGCAGGCAGGTCGCGGTCGTCGTAGTTCCATGCGAGTACGTTGATGGTCTTGCCCTGGCGGGTCGCCACTGCATTGATGTCAGAGCGCTGGCCGGCTTCTCCGTTCAGAACCTGGGCCACGGAGAGGGACCCGCTGCTTTGTGTGGGCAGCCATTCGCCGTCAGCGCCCATCATGCCCCAAAGGCGGAAAACATTGAGGACTGCTTTGTCGACACCATTGGTTGCAAGGTCGCGCAGCCCGGCAAAGTAGGGCTGGTTTTCGAATTCAAATGCCCAGGTGACGGACCCCTGCAGGTTGACGCCGTCGATCCGCGCGAGTTCATAGACCCGGGCCATCGCCTCGGTAACGGACACGCCGTAGAGTGGCCCATTGCGGTAGGCATTTTGCGGATTGGCGGCGATGCCGCAGGCGGCACAGCCCTCAGGATCGTTCTCTCCCATGATGATGGGCGTATGCTTCCATTCCGGATAGGAGGCGACGATCTTCATGCCGGCATCGACGGCGCGCAACTGGTGCGCAATGTTCATCTGGACGTGCTTCGCATCGCCGTCGCCGACCACTTTCGGTTCGCCCTTGGGATGAAAACTGATGAAGTCCAGAGGTGCGCCGGTAGCGCCGGTAGCGGCATTCTTACCATGCGCACAGTGCTCCAGGAATTGCTTTAGAAATGCTCCCGAGGAGGGATGGTTTTCGTAGGGGCCGGTGGATTCCGGCCCACCGATCTTCGCGTCGGGCAGGGCCTTGCGGATGGCGGCGGCGGTCACGTCATAAAGTTTGTCGTATTCCTCGGGAGTGCCATGCCAGTAGGCGATGTCCGGTTCATTCCAGACCTCCCACAGCCAGTCATTCGTGCTCGCGCCGTAGCGTTCGTGCAGGTGCGCGGCCCAGGCGGTGACGAGCGCGCTCCACTTGTCATAGTCCCCTGGAGGGTACGACCAACCGGTGAACACGTCGCCTTTAGGAAAGCTGTGGCGATAGGGGCCAGGGTGCGTTGACAAGGCTTCGGGCATAAAGCCGACTTCGACCAGCGGCCGGACGTGGGCATCGCGGAAGGCGTCGAAGATTTTGTCGGTGATGGTCCAGTTGTAGACGGCATGACCCTGCGCGTCTTCCGTATAGGCGTTGGTCGAACCCCACTTGAGGGCACTGTCACCGTTGCCGGTGGTGAGCAGATTATGGACGCGCATATAGACGGGCGTCGGAGCCAGCCCTGCGAGCTCATGCAGAAGCTTTCGGCCGTTGGCCGCATAGACATAGTTCGGTTCGTCGGCGCCGAAATAGTTCCATGCCGGCTTGTAGCGGGCAGGCGTGTCGATGGGCTTTGCGAC
>CAZZXL010000095.1:0-19960 GCA_964658035.1 uncultured Acetobacteraceae bacterium | reverse complement strand
GACACCTTCAGCGTCGAGCGGCGTAAGCTGATGCGTTTTCTCGGAGCCAGGGTAGTGTTGACGCCGGGTTCGCAGCGTGGCATTGGTATGGTGGCCAAGGCGAGAGAACTCGCCGAGAAGAACGGCTGGTTCCAGACTCTCCAATTCACCAACGAAGCTAATGCGGACATGCATTCACGAACGACAGCGATAGAGATCCTCGAAGACTTTCGCGGGGAACGGCTTGATTACTGGGTGACTGGCTTCGGCACGGGCGGCACGCTGAAGGGTGTCGGTCGAGTGCTCAGGAAGGAGCGGCCGGTAACCAGGATCATCGTAGCCGAGCCGGAGGATGCTGCCATGCTCTCAAGCGGAATCGAGCAGGAACGTAATGCCGATGGCTCGGCGTCTGCAAGCCACCCGGCGTGGCACCCGCATCCCCAACAGGGTTGGAATCCGGACTTTATTCCTAAACTCGCTGGTGACGCTGTCGCCATGAAAGCGATTGATCAGATTTTGCGTATCTCCAACGCCGATGCCATGCAATGCAGCAGGGAACTGGCGCGCAAAGAAGGTATCTTCGTTGGCATCACGTCGGGTGCCACCTTTGCGGGAGCGCTGCGTGTGGCCGCGGAGGCGCCGCAGGGCTCGACCATTCTCTGCATGCTGCCGGATACAGGGGAGCGTTATCTAAGCACGCCGCTCTTCGCAAATGTATCTGCCGAGATGAACGACGAAGAGACGGAAATTGCGCAGTCAACCCCCAGCGGCTGGGTGCAGCCCCTGCCTTAATTCGGCTCCTTTCTCTTTCGGTGACGGTAATTATTTGCCGCGTTACGGCACCGCGATGGTTAGTTGCACTGTCCCTTCCTGTGTCACCGTTGTGCCGTTGACTGTACTGGTCGCCATCACCGTTACGGTGCTGCTGCCCGTAGGCGTCTCTACCTGCGTGCCGCACCCGATGGTTATGCCGGCAGCTGCGCCGCCGAGAAGAACAGCCGCAAGCAGGGCATAGAGCCCGGCGAAGTTCTTCAGTCGTCGGCGTGCAGGAATGCCGAAGAGCAGGCATAGACCAGTCAAGCCGGCACCGGCAACAAAAGGCAACGCCGGAGCAGCCAGTTTTTGTCCTGGCCTGGCCTCAGGCCGGATCGCTGTCGCGTTCACGTTGGTGCTGATAGCAAAGCTTGATGTGGTGCCTGCTGCAGATGGCGTAACACTCGGTGGGAATGTGCAAAGGGCATCCGCAGGGAGCCCGCTGCAACTCAGGTTTACCGGCTGGCTGAATCCATTGATGGCCTTCAGGGTCAACTGCACAGTTCCTGACATACCCTGCTTGATGGTGATCGTAGCGGGGTTAAACGTCAGTGAGAAGCTCGGCTCAGCTATGTTCACGACAACAGGCGCGGAAGTGGAACCGGCAAGCACTGCATCGCCGGCATAGATAGCACTTAGTGAATCAGACCCTGCCTGAAGAGTAGTGGTCGTGTAGGTGGCTACGCCGCCGGTAGCCAACGCCGCCGATCCTATCACTGTCGTGCCTGATCGAAATGTCACGCTTCCAGTTGGCACAGTGTTGCCGCTGGTTGGCACGACAGTGGCTGTCAAGGTCACGACGCTCCCCGGGCTTGCGCTTGCCGGGTTGATCTTCAGCACCGTGGTAGTAGGTATGAGTGCAGGAACAACTCCAGCTGCGGAAACGGTAAACGAAACATCGAGTGAAGTAGCCGCGGCATAATTGCTATCACCGGCGTAAGCCAGAATAGCGATGTAATTGCCTGCAGCCAGGCTGGCCGGTACATTGATCGTCGCGCCGCCGGTGGTGATAATGGCGGTCTGGGCAGCACCACTACCGATGGTATAAGCAACACTGCCGCCCGGCATACTTATGCCCGTGCCGGTATATTGGCTCGCAATCGTTATCTTGATGCTTCCACCAGCACCTGCCGTCAGTACGACCTGTGTCGCGGGGCCGGTAAGAGTAGACGACGCCTTCGCGACCATGACGATCGCATTCGCCTTCGTCAGAACACTTGGAGCGAAGTCTGCATCACCACCATATTGCGCCTGGTAGGAGTGGCTACCGGCTGCCGGGGCAGTGATGATGTCAGTTGCACTCGCGGAAACGAGCGGTACAGCTGGGCCCAGGACCGCGCTGCCATCATAGAACTGCACTGACCCTGCCGGCGAAGATCCAAGTACATTCACAGGCGTGACAGCAGCCTTCACTGTTAACGGCTGTCCATACACCAGGCTCACCGATTGAGGCGCGACGATCAGGCCTGTCGCCACAGGGATGTTAGTCAACACGAAGGATGCCGTACCGGTTGAAGCGGTCGCAGTCACATGGTAAGCATTAGATGATGCCGACCCATTGGCGATCGCTGTAACCGAAACCGTACCCGCTGCACCGGTGACCGCGCTGCTTGCCGAGAGAGTTGCGCCTGGGCCCGTTGCAGGAGCGCTGAAGGTAACCGTAGCTCCGCTGACCGCGTTTCCGTTGGCGTCAGTTACTTTTACTGTAAGTGCCTGCGCAAATGGACTGCCGATTGCAGCACTTTGAAGACCTCCTGAGATGACTGTGATTGTGCCTGGGCCGGCCGCCGTTACATTGAACGTATTGCTGGCAGCTGACGTAGAGGTGTTCGTCGTGCTATTCAGCGCCAGGCTGGCCAGAAGCGTGTCGCCTGTGCCACTAGCGCTCACAACCAGGGCTGGGTAAGTCGCAAGGCCATTGGTTATTATGGTTGAAGCGGTGTTGCCGGTAAGTGTTCCTGCTCCGTTCAGTGCAATCGCTATGGTCTCCGCAGCCGCGGTGAAGGGATTTCCGCTTTCGGCCAACTGCACTGTAGGTGCTGGTGTAATACCTGCCCCCTGTAGAGAGTCTGTCGGCTGCTGGACAAAGCTCAAGCTATATTTAGTTTGGACGGCGCCAGCGTCTACACAGGGTGTTTGTGCATAATTGGTTGTGCGCTGATTACCGCGTTGGTCGGTAGTCAAGCCCGTTGGGATATCGGCCACCAGGCCATTACAAATTGCCGGACTGCCCGGTAAGGGCATCATGGTCGGGGTAGTTCCACCATAGTTGGCAAGTTGCGCCAGTAAGGCATTTACCTGTGAGGTCCCGCTTGGATCTACACTAGCGATATTACTTGGGTCGACGCTGCCACTTCCGTTCGTATAAATGTCCGCATAGGTAGAGGCTGCATTGCCGGCGACAACGCTGTTCGTCATCGTCGGTGCACTTACGCTGTGAATACCGCCGCCATAACTGCCAGCGGTGTTGCCGCTTACCGTGCTGTTCCTCACGATCAGTGTCGCGGCGTTGTCAATTGCGCCGCCGTACGTTTGCGCCGTATTGCCGCTTAGAGTGCTATTGATCAGCACCAGCGTGCCGTCGGTATAGATGGCCCCGCCAAACTGCGCGGTGCTGTTACTCAGCGTGCAATCTGTGATGGTCAGGATTCCCTGGTTGCCGATAGCACCGCCATATTGCGAAGCATTCCCATTGTTCAGCGTAAGGTTTGATAGAGCAGCCGTGACGCCGTTAGGTACAGAGAAGATCTCGCTGCTGCCGCCCGCATCTATCGTGATCCGCCCCGATCCGGCGCCGGTCACAGTTACATCGCTGTTCAAAGTCAAGGCGCCCTGCGTAAGAGCGATGGTTCCCGTCAGGCCACTGCTAAAGCCGATGGTACTGTTCGTCCCAACAGGCAACGCATTCACTGCGGTAATGGCGTCTCGAAGGCTGCAGTTACTGTTGCTCCCGGTGGTTAAGCAATTGCCGGCTATCCCGATATCATCCGTTAACACAGAAACCAGGTATTGAGGAATTGCCAGGTTGTTCAGCGTATAAGTGGCTGTTATCTGCAGGCCTGGAATTGAAGCGGTCAGTCCATATTGCCCGGCGATGGTATTCGCGGTGGCGACAGGCGAAATTGCAATCCCGTTGCTCAAGGTTGTGACCATGGCCTGGTAGGTGTTCCCGTTGTAAGGAGTCGTAAACGTTACACTCGCGCCGGTATCCGGCGCACTAAACACGATAGTCACGCCAGGAACAGGATTGCCATAAGCATCCACAACCTGCAGCTGTAACTGAGCAGCGAACGGCGCACCTTCATAAGCCGTCTGGTTTGTGCCTGCCACTGGGTGTATCTGGGCAGCAGGGCCAGGCTGTACCGTGAAACTGATTGAACCAGTGGAAGAGTTGTGGGCCGCCTGGATCGTCTGACTGCCCGCCGTGGCTAGTGTGGCCGCGGATGTGCCCGCCCCATTTACAAGGCTTACGCTCCCTGAACTGACAAATGCCGGGTCGCTGGAAGTAAGCGAGACCGGACCTGTAAAGGTGGTGTCAATGTTATTGGAACTATCTTCAGCAGTAACCGTAAAGCTGAATGGTGTGCCTGCTGTGACCGTGGTCTGCGTCGCACTGATAACAAAGTGTACGGCAAGGGCGGGATTGCCAACGCTACCGCTCAGTGCAATGGTCTGAGTCGCAGAGGGCGCTGTATTCAGGTTATTGTCATTGGCGAGTGCTGCACTATTCACAGAGCCTGATGCCGTGCCTGCAACCGGAGCAAACTCGATGCTAACGTTGCATGACGCACCCGACTGCAATAACAGCGCTGCCGTGCAGTCTGCCGGCGCACCGCTGCCGGCTACCATGGAGAAGTTTGCGGGTACGGTGAGCGCCCCCGTCAGCGGAGTCGTTCCACTATTAAAGAGCGTTATCGTCTGTGAGCCATCTGTAGTGTCTGTTGTGCCAGCTGCGGTCGTGGTCAAGAAGGCCAGCCCGGGTGTCGATGAGAAGTTGTCTTCAAGCAATTGCTTGCCTGCATCGGCTACGTACACGTTGCCGTTGCCATCAACCGCAAGGGCTGTCGGACCACTAATGTAAGTCATCGGCACAGTGCTCTGTGCATAACTGCCGCCTGACGGAGATTCCTTCAACAGACTTTTGTCCGCCTGGTCCGCCAGATAGACGTTTCCATCACCATCAACCGTAATGCCCGCTATGTCATTCAGGCCGGTTGCGACCGTAGTGATAGAAGAAATGCCGTTGGTCAAGGCCACCTTGATGACAGTTCCAAGAGCAGTCGCGTACAAGTTGCCCGCGCCATCAACAGAGATCAAGGGGTGTTGCGGTCCACCAACGTTTACGTTAGAAGCACGGTAGTTTCCGTTCACCAGGCTTTCTTTAACGACAGAACTAGCCGCGACATAAACATTCCCGGCACCGTCCACTGCAATGCCCTGCATCCCGCTGAATTGAGGCCCACTGTCGACAACTCTCTGCGAGTAACTTCCTGCGACTGGCAGCTCCACCAGGACCCGGCTATTGCCGCCATCAGCAACGTAAACATATCCGGCAGCGTCCACGGCAACGCCATTGGGCGAAGACAATCCGGTGCCGATAGTGCTTTTCGTGAAGCTGCCATTCGAAAGCGTTTCTTTCAATACCTGGTTATTTGCAGCGTCAGCTATGTAAATCGACCCGCCACCGTCGATAGCAATTTGTGCCGGGTCGCTATCAAGACTCGGTAACGCGATGGTCTGCGTGCCTGGCACAAAGCCAAGCTGTGGCCCCGTAGCTATCCCAGAAAGATAAGCAGTTGCACGGCCCCCGGTTGTATTTGCGAGCAAAGCAGCACCTGATCGGTACCCCGGCGCGCGGGGTGCCAGCGTCACATTCAGGACGCACGTGTCGCCCGCACTATAAGTATGTCCAATGCCGTTCGTCGTACAGCTGCCAGTCAGCGCGTCCGCGTAATCCAGGCCTGTAACACCCTGCGTTAGCACCAAAGGCGCATCGATTGTGCCTCCGGTCAGGAATGCATAGTCCAACATGATCGGAGTACTGATGCTTCCAACGGCTACGTTGCCGAAGCTGAAAGTGCTGGGTTGAATCTCGTCGACCGCATTATGCGCGGTATCTCCAATATAGATATTGCCGGATGCATCCACCGCCACCCCTACAGGCTCGTCGAAGCTATTTGCAAGGGTAATCATAGTAGGCACAGCTGGGATACTTCCGTTAACGGCAAGAATCTCACTTAGATCATTTGTTTGTACATCGACGACAAACAAATTGCCGCTGCCATCCACAGCAACACCATAAGGCAGCTGGAAATCAGTGCTTAGCGTGTTAATCACAGGATTTGCCGGGATAGTGCCATTGACGGCAACAATTTCTTCTACCGCGTTATTTCCAGTATCTGCGACGAACACGTTCCCGATGTTGTCCACCGCTATTCCTGATGGAACACCGAAGCCGCTTCCCAGGGAAATGACTGTAGGTGCGGCAGGAATACTTCCGTTGACGGCAAGTAACTCATCGATCTGGCTCGTACCGGCATCCGCCACATACACGTTTCCGAGTTTGTCGACAGCAACGCCGTAAGGTTGTGAGAACTGCGCGCCCAGTACTACGATGGTAGGTGATGCAGGAATACTGCCATTTACAGCAAGAACTTCGTCGACCACGCTATCGCCCGCATCCGCCACGTACACATTGCCGCTGCTGTCCACGGCAACTCCACTTGGCACACTGAAGCCGCCGGCGATAATGTTGATGGTCGGCGCCGCAGGGATGACCCCGTTCACTGCCATAATCTCTTTTATGCAGTTGTTGCCGGAGTCTGCGACATATACATTACCGCTGCCGTCCAATGCAATGCCATACGGAGCGGAGAAGTTGGCGCCGAGAACCGTCTGTACGCCCACAAAAAGTAAGTCCTGAGCATGCGCAGAAGCTGCTGGACAGGAAGCCGCAAGTAGAAGAGCACTGCAGATAAGCAGGTGCGTCGCTACTGTCCGCCGCCGTCTCCCCATGGACAGACAAGCCGAATGGACGGGCGACAAGAGGAGCGGCTGATGAGCATCGGTCGGAGTAAGCAAAGCGGAACGCGATAGCGACGTCAATAGTTCTCCTCACGATACGGCAGCACCCGGCCTGTAACGGCGCGGCATTTTGCTGCATGATGACTCATCTAACTTCTCTTGATGGGCCCATGCAGTTGACTTAGTTCATGGAAATGCGCACGAAGCCACGGCAGGAGCATGCCCTTTGTCTGGCTGCAGGCATCTACGAAAAGTATCTTCACCCTGGAACCAAGCAGTAGAAGAAGCGACTTACAAATTGATAATTGCTGTGGAAGGGAGGGTCTATAACACTGTGTGGTTGATAACTCCACGATAGTTGCAGGAGGCTCTCAGGTCCCTGCGCTCAGCCGCGTAGGAAGCTACCTGAGGACTCATAGCAAATCCCTGCTTGCGACTGAGCGGCCTCTTAGAGCAAATTCCCTGATGCTATGTTTCTGGCTCGATCCAGGTTGGCCTTTTCCTGGCGAAAAGGCCCGTGTGCGTCGGATCTTCGCTCTACACCTTCAGGTCATTTGCTCTGGTTCGCAGGCCAAAGAACTTGCAAGCGTATAAAGTAGAATCGAGAGGAAACGCATGTTTATCCACGTCTTTGCATTTCGCTGGAAGCCCGGCACGACCGAGGCCCATAAACAACGAGCGGCAGAATGCATTCGAAACTTGAAGGCAAAGATCCCGCGGATACTTGAAGTCAACGTAGGAGACAATACATCCGCGCGTGGTGACGGATACGCGTTTGGTGGGGTCATGAAGTTTGCGAGCAAGACAGACTACGAGATCTACGCAGAACACCCGGTCCATGCCGATCTACTGGTCTGGCTTCTGCCGATGATTGACCCACTGGAGTTAGACTTCGAAGCGTGATCGCCGCGGACTGCCGGAAACAGAAAGACCGCGAGGGCATACGCCGGTCGCGGTCCGTTTAGATGCGCGGCTGCTAGGAGATTTCCAGGCCACCGGTAGCGCCGTAAACCTCGCCCGTCACATAACTTGCTTCCTGTGAGGCAAGCAGTACATAGAGGGGGGCCATTTCGACAGGCTGTCCGGGGCGCTTCATCGGCGTCTCCGAACCGAAATCAGGTATCTTCGCGTCCGGCTGTCCGCCGCTCGTCTGTAGAGGAGTCCACACCGGGCCGGGCGCAACGCAGTTTACGCGTATCCCGTCCTCCGCCACCTGCCGGGCAAGGGCTCGTGTAAACGCCAGGATTGCTGCCTTGGTCGGAGCATAGTCCAGCAAACTTGGACTGGGATGGGTCGCCTGGATAGATGCCGTGGTGACAATCGAGGCTCCAGGTGGCAGCAAGGGCAATGCGGCTTTGCATAGCCAGAACAGGGCAAACACGTTCACGCGATAAGTCGCTTCAAATTGTTCCGTAGTGATGTCTGCAATCTTTTCCACCGCATGCTGCTTGCCGGCCACGAAGGCGAGCGTGTCCAGGCCGCCTAGCTGTGAGTGCGCATCCTTGATGAGTTGTTGACAGAACACTTCGTCACTCAAGTCACCAGGCAACGCTATGGCGTTACGGCCCTCCTTCTTAATTAATTCAATTACCTCGACGGCATCCTGTTCTTCACTTGGCAGATAGTTTATGGCGACGTCGGCACCTTCCCGTGCGAAGGCGATAGCCACGGCCCGGCCTATGCCGGAATCACCCCCAGTCACCAGGGCCTTGCGTCCGGGTAGACGTCCATTGCCTTTGTAACTTGTTTCGCCATGATCTGCCTTAGGATTCATGTTTGCTTCCGACCCTGGAACGGGCTGTGGCTGGTGCTCGAACTTAGGCTGCGGATATTGCTTGGTCGGATCTTGCAATGCATACAAACTGGTCATCTTGTTTCTCCTCATCATGCAGCACTGGATGTGCGTTGTCTGCATAATGCTTTGGATGCGTTTGTAGTGAGGGATAGGGCGGGGACCGCAACATTGGCATCGATGATGCGACGCCAATGCTGCAGGTGATGATCTGTGTAGCAGCTGACTAAGTGAGGCCAGCCATGCCAGGCAGCTATGTGACTAAGCCATCAGCTTGTCAGGAGTGATAGGAGCATCCCGTAAGCGCTTTCCAGTAGCGTTGTAGATAGCGTTAGCTACGGCTGCCGCCGTGCCTGTAATTCCTATTTCGCCAATACCGCGGGCTCCGAGTGGGTTGAACTTCTTATCTGCAATATTGAGGACCGACACATCTATTTCACCTATGTCAGCATTCACCGGTACGTGGTATTCGGCAAGGTTAGCGTTCACAGGTCTGCCGCTGCGCATATCGATATGCGTACTCTCATGCAAGGCCAGGCTTACTCCCCAGACAATGCCGCCGATCAATTGACTCTTACCGGTCTTTTCATTCAGTAACGTGCCAATATCGTAGACGGCAGTTACTCGGCGCACATGTGGCATTCCTAGTGTTTCGTCTACAGCCACCTCAGCGAAGACGGCGCCCCATGAATGCGTAGAGAACTGTTCGGTATCCTGCTCCGGTTGCGCGGATCCCATGGCGCTGATTGCCTGGCCTGCTTTCGCAACGTAGTCCGAATAGGCAACAGAAGGGCCGGAGGGGCTCTTCTTCAAGAAGACCTTTCCGCCCTTGAAATCAAGATCTTCCGGTTGTGCGCCGTGAAAGGGTGTGGACGTATCACTTACCATTGCCGCAAACAGCTTGAGCTTCGCTTGCTCTGCAGCAGCCTGAACAGCGGGCATAACACTGGCCGTACTTTGCGAACCCCCTGACACGGGAGCTTTGGGTAACTCGCTGTCGCCTAACTTGGCATCTATCATTCCGATTGGCAGATCGAGCGCCGCTGCTGCTACCTGCGCCATAATGGTGTAGGTACCGGTCCCCAGGTCCTGCGTTCCTGATGCAACAGTGATCCGACCATTTTGTTCAAAGCGCACCATTGCCATGGCTGCCGAGCGGTTCGCGGAATAGGTGGCAGTGGCCATGCCCATCCCAACCAGTAGATGTCCTTCCCGCGTGGAACGAGGCTTAGATGAACGCTTGCTCCACCCGAAGCGTGATGCCCCGCGGGCATAGCACTCCTGAAGATGCTTGCTTGAAAAGTCTTTGCGGCTTGTTGGATCTGTCCGCGCATAATTCTTCAGGCGCAGGGCGATCGGATCCATCTTGAGCTTTTCTGCCAGCTCGTCCATTGCAATTTCCAGGGCGAAGGTTCCTGTCGCTTCACCTGGAGCTCTCTGAAACGTTGGCGTACCGACATTCAAAGCTACAAGTTTTTGCGACGTCTCAATATTCGGACTCGCATAAAGCATGCGAGTTACGTTTGAAGAAGGCTCCGCAAAATCTTCAATGACAGACGTATGGGAATATACGTCATGTTTAATGGACACGAGTGTACCGTCTGTCTTTGCGCCCAGCACAATATGTTGATAGGTTTCGGGACGACCGCCCACTGGCCCAAACATCTGCGGGCGCTCAAGCGCAATCCTTACCGGACGGTTTACTGCTTTGGCAGCCATGGCAGCCAACACGACGTGCGACCAAGTAGAGCCCTTACTGCCGAAACCGCCGCCTACGAACGGGCAAATCACCCGGACGTTGTCTTCCGGAATGCCGAAGGTTTTTGCCAGCGTCTGTTTCACTCCGGAGATATATTGTGTCGCATCATGCACGGTAAGCTTTTCGCCGTCCCATTGCGCCAGGGTTGCGTGCGGCTCCATAGGATTATGGTTTTGCTTGGGCGTTGTATACACCTGGTCGATAGTGACGGCGGCCTCGGCACGGCCTGCCGGTTCATTGCCAATGCCCACATCTGCGGGATCGTGTCCGTGCGCACCTGGATGCGCCTCGGCGAAGCCGGCCTTGAAATCAAACCTGGCTGGAGTGGTCTTGTACTTCACGTTGATCAGCGAAGCTGCATGGAGGGCCTGGTTCAGAGTCTCTGCCACCACCAGTGCGATAGGCTGGTTGTTGTAGTGCACCATGTTGTCCTGCAGCACAGTCAGCACGCGGCCTGCCGGGGGATGGACAGCAGCTTTTCCGCCCTGCGGCAGCTTCATCGCATTGGACGGAGTCAATACTTTCAACACGCCGGGCGCTGCTTCAGCCTGCGCCGTGTCCATGCGTGCAATGCTGGCACTGGCAACTGTGCTGGTCACGATCACCGCTTCAACCGCACCGGGTAACTCGAATTCTGCCGCATACTTGGCCTGCCCGGTAACTTTTGCCTTACCGTCAACACGTGTAATTGGTTCACCGATCACGCTCTGTGCTCCCATCGCACTCATGCCTGTCCTCCCGCAACGGTCAGTGCGCGGATGACCGTTTGCTTCGTCATCTCGACCTTGAACGCGTTGTGATCATACGTTTGCGCGCCCTTGACTGCTTCATTGGCTGCCGCCTGGAAACTCTCAAGGCCCAGCTTCTTGCCTACCAGCAGGCGTTCCGCGCTGGTGGCCCGCCATGGCTTGTGTGCCACCCCACCCAGTGATAGGCGTGCCGAACGGATCGTGCCACCTTCAATCTCGAGCGCTGCGGCAGCCGACACCAGGGCAAACGCGTAGCTGGCCCGGTCTCTTGCCTTGATATAGGAAGAGTGCTCCGCATACGGTGACCTGGGCAGGTCAATCGATAAGATCAACTCATCTGGCCTCAGGTTCGTGTCAACTTCAGGAGTCTTTCCTGGCAGCCGATGAAAGTCATCGAAGGCAATCGCCCGTTCCCCGCGCTTTCCCTGCACACGGACAGTGGCTCCAAGCACACTCAATGCCACACACATGTCAGAGGGATGCGTCGCGATACATTCCGGACTCGCGCCCAGGATCGCATGGATGCGATTGAAGCCCTTGATGGCGCCACAACCGCTGCCCGGCCTCCTCTTGTTGCATTGATCAAATGCCGGATCATAGAAGTAGTAGCAACGTGTCCGTTGCAGCAGGTTCCCGCCGTTGGTGGCCATATTCCGCAGCTGCGGAGAAGCGCCTGCGAGGATAGCCTGAGAGAGCAATGGGTAACGTTGCCGCACGAGTGGATGGTCCGCCGTTTCAGCATTGTGGGCCAGAGCGCCGAGCCTCAAGCCGCCATCCGGCAGCTCCTCGATCGTAGACAGCTGCAGCCGGGTAACATCGATCAGGTGCGAGGGCTGCTCGACATTTTGCTTCATCAGATCGACCAGGTTCGTTCCCCCCGCCAGTACCTTCGCCTTGGGCGAGTCGCCGAGTGCGCGGATTGCATCCTGGGGGTCGGCCGCTCGTTGATATTCAAATGATTGCACTTGCTTGCTCCTTAAGGCCGTTATCCTCTGGCCATAGCCCGAAGAGTCGATGCCTGCCGACTTGTTCGAGGAAAGTTATGCCCTGCTGTAAGCTTGCCGCACCGCCGCGACAATCCCTGGATAGGCGCCACATCGACATAGGTTGCCGCTCATGCGCTCACGAATTTCGCTATCAGTAAGATCGACCGGGCCTGTCTGTCGGACATCGGCGGTCACGTAACTGGCTGCACCCTTCTTTACTTCAGAGAGCAGGCCCACGGCAGAAGTCAGCTGGCCGGGTGTGCAGTAGCCGCACTGATAGCCGTCATGGTCAAGAAAGGCTTGTTGAACAGGATGAAGCTCGTCCCCTGTCGCCAAACCTTCAACAGTCGTAATCGATGCGCCTTCATAGGAGACGGCAAGTGCCAGGCAGCTGTTGATGCGCCTTCCGTCCGCCAGGACTGTGCACGCTCCGCACTGTCCATGATCACAGCCCTTTTTTGTGCCCGTCATCTGTAATTGTTCACGCAGCAGATCAAGCAGGCTGATGCGTGCATCAATCGAAACTTCTTTCGCTTCACCATTGATGGTCAATTTAAGCGAAGCGTTCTTGACGTCTTTGGCCGCTGCTCCATGGGCTTCCACGGTAAATGCAGGTAGCCCCGCAGCAGCTGCTCCGGTGAGTACAGTTGCACCTTTCACAAAGGTACGACGCGTCACACCGGTTGTGGCAGGCGCCTCGCATGGCGCACCTGCGTGAGTCCTCGGGGCGGAGGAAGAATCTTCTTTCATGCTGCTCTCCTGCTGATCCTGTCGCGACAATTGCGCCGCTCGTAGCTGATCAGATGCAGTAGCCCGTCTGTCGTGTGGCGAGCAATAGAAGTTACTTTTCGCAGGAGAAAAATCCTGTCACTGCACGGTGCTGTGCTCAGAGCACAGGAACCCGGGGACGCATAGAAGATGATTGCCCCGGGTAATTACTCGTCCATGCGGGTCGAAGTGTTCACGTCTGCCGCGGTGGCCGGTCGCCGCAACTGGCGGAATGCCGCGGACAGCAGGGAGGCGTCCGGCATATCGCCGCTCAACTCCCATATCATCACGCCGCCGAGCCGCTGCTTCTGCGAATAGTTCACCTTGAAGCGGATGGAAGTCGGGTCTTCGAATGTCCAGAAAGTATCGCCATTAAAGATCCATGGCGCCTGCGTTCGCTCGTCTCGATACAAGGTGGAAGTACCCATCTGCGTCTGCACAAAGCTGTAAGGTTTATCGCCGCGGATCGCCTCGCCCTCCTGGTAGAGACCATGGTTCGTCGCGCGCACCTGTTGCCATCCGTAGCCATAGAAAGGCAAGCCCATCAAGAGTTTGTATGCAGGTACGCCGGCGTTCTTATAGTCGGAGATAGTCTGGTCCACGCTTCCTGGCGCTGTCGGATCGGCCGCATCCGTATAGAGCGGTGCGATGATGCCCGTGGTCTTACTCCAGGGCCCGGCGTAGTCGTAGTTCATCACTGCAACCTGGTCGACCAGCTTGCTGATGCTGCGCATGTCAACGCCTGGATACATTTGCGTTCCCGGCCCCACCGCCACACTCAGCCGCATGCCGGGCCGATAAAGGTCCATTTGCCGCCGAAATTCAAAAATCAAAGCTTCGAAGTTGGCAGCATCTTCGCGCGCGGGAAACTCCCAGTCAATATCGATGCCATCAAAGAGCCCGGGATGGATGACGCCGCCAGTAAATCGTCCGCGAAGAAACATATCGACGCACGAGGCCACAAAGACATACCTGTTCTGCGGCTGGGCATCTTCAGCAAATGATTCGGCGCTCCCCTCGAGCGAAATCAACACCTTTAGCTTTGGATTACGCCGCTTCAACTCCTCCAATTGATGAAAGTTGCCACGAAAGGCGGAGTTTGCATCATCCGCTTTTCCGTCAATACTGGTCTGCGCATCGAAGGTGTAATTCAAGTCGGCATTGGGATAGGCAATGGAACAATGCCCCGCTTTGACGGAACCCTGCGAATAATTCACCTGGTCGAGCATTGCCGCGCCCCCGCTCTGCAGCAGGTCTTTCACCAGGTACTGTGGATGATTATCAATTCCCCACTGGGGAAAGTAGCCGACCAGTAAAGGGCCATCGCCATTCACCTCCGGCTCTGCCTGCGTGCTATGCCAGGCAAAGACAGCTGGCACTCCACAAAACAGGAGAAGAAGAACTTTAAGCAGGGAGGAAGTATGCAAGCGACGAGACATGCTTCTAAAGACGTTCGGGCGCACCGGGCGGATGCACAATCGTTGGAGTGCGCCGGTACCTACGATTTACAGTCGTAACGCCTTGGCTGGAGTACGCCATGGCACATCACGAAGCTCGTGTCTTCATACCAGCCGTCATCTTCGCCCGCGCTGTCTTCGCCATGGCCCTCGCGAAATGCTGGCGTAATACCGTCAGTTGCGGCTCGTGGAACATCGATTCATGATGGCCAGGCACAAAAACTACCTCCACGCCACCTTTGGCAATAGCGTTCCAGCCCAGGGCCTCGTCGCTCCCCGGCATGGTAACGACATCCAGGGCGCGGAACAGGGATACTTCCAGATCAATCGGGGAGAGAGTCTGTTGCTCCACGATGGCACTCTGCGTCCACCGATTGTGAAAAAACACGCTCGGCAAGAAGGGAAAGACAGTCTGCATCTTTTTAATCGAGGAGCCATGGCGCAGGTAGAGTCCCTCAATAATCTGCAGACCATGCTGGGTCCCTCTTTCCACCAGATAGCTGAAGCGTTCTCTCCACGGCAGCCGCCGTAAACGGCTGAGGTGGTACGTCAAAGTCGCCTGCATGCTTGACCAACGCTGCAATCCGCCGGAAGGCCTTGCTACGAAGCCGGGAGCCTCTGCGTCGAACAACGCCACCATGCCAATCGATCTTCCCTCGCTCTGCAGCCGGCGAGCGATTTCGATCGTCAACGGCGCTGCGGCACACCAGCCGCCCAGGTGCACAAGGCCATGCGGATGAATGCGGGTGATCGCTTCAACGCAGGTCGTCACCTGGTTCGTCATGTTGCTCAGCTGACCGTTCCTCGGTCCTTCGCGCAAGCCATATACCGGGTGGGCGGCAGGTACCAGGCTGCCTGCAAGTCCGTAGAGCAGGTAGGAGCGCACAAAGAAAAATGGAGCGTCTTCGCCGCTGGTTCGTATCGGCACCAGGATGGGCAGACTCTTGCCTTTGCGCAGCAGAACTGCCAGTTTTCGTACCGTGGGCGCCTCGAACAGCGCAGTAATCGGCAATTCCGTGCCCAGCTCCTTGGCAATGCGGGCAAACAGTCGCACCGTGAGCAAGGAGTAACCCCCATAATCAAAGAAGCTGTCTTCCAGCCCGAACTGCTTGGCGTGCAGCACGTCCCGGAAAATCCGCAACAGCGTTGCCTCGTTGGTGTCAGCGGGCTTCTCTTCGGATGATCCCTTTGTGCGCGCTTCTTCCGGTCGCGGCAATTGCATCAACGCACGCTTGTCTACCTTGCCGCTGCCTGTAAGTGGCAAGGCGGCCAGAGTGACAATGCGTGCGGGAAGCATATACGCCGGCAGGGTGCGAGAGGCGTCTAAACGGAGTGCTTTAGCCAACTCCTCTCCGGCAATGCCCGTAGTTACCGTATTGATGACGATATAGGCCACCAGCCAGGGCTCTCCCGGCAGGTCTTCGCGAAGCACAACTGCTGCATCCGCAACGAAGGGATGTGTGCGCAGAACCGACTCGATCTCTCCAAGCTCAATACGGTAGCCGCGAAGTTTTATCTGGCTGTCAAGCCTCCCGTAAAAATCAAGCGTGCCATCCGGACGAAAGCATGCAGCATCGCCAGTTCGAAAGACGCGTGCCTGCTTATCGACTGACCAGGGGTCAGGTATAAATTTTTCGCGGTTGAGTTCAGGCCGTTCGAAGTAGCCGGTTGCTACGCCGTCACCGCCAATATAAAGTTCGCCCGGCACGTCAGGAGGAAGCAACCTGCCCATGGCGTCCGCGAGATAGAACTTTGTATTAGCCGTGGGAGGCCCGATTGCAATTCTCTCGCCTGCCTGCACTCTCAAGAACGACGAATAGATGGTCGTTTCGGTCGGACCATAGCAGTTCCATAACTCGCGGCTCCTTTCGTTAGCGTTTCCTTTGCGCAGCAGGGCCTCTGCGAGGTCGCGCGGGAGTGCCTCGCCGCCGCTCAGCATCCGCAGACCAGGTTTCGCCTTCCATCCATGCGCAATCAGCATGCGCCATGTGGCCGGCGTCGCCTGCATACAGTCGATGTTTTCTCGTTCCATCAGGCTCGTCAGTTTTGCCGGGTCGGCAACATCCTGTTCGTCGGCGATCACCAGCGTCGCCCCGGAGACAAGAGGTAAAAACATGTCGAGCACAGACATATCGAAAGAAATGGTGGCGACAGAAAGCCAGCGCTGGCCCCGGCTGAGGCCCGGCGCACGCTGCGCAGCTGCCAGTACATTCACCAGAGCACGCTGCGGAATCACTACACCCTTCGGCTTGCCGGTCGTACCGGAGGTGTAAATTGTGTATGCCGTGTGGTCCAGGCTACCTGCATCCAGTGCTCTCGTCATCGCTTCTGTATAGCCACTGGATCTGGTCTGCCCATCCAGCAGGAAGAACGGCAGAGTGCTGCCCGCAAGCACATGCGCAGTGACGCTAGTCACGATCACCACGGCTGGATCGCACTCGCCCAATATATCGAGCAGCCTTTGTTTCGGATGCCCGGGATCGAGCGGCACATAATAACTCCCTGCCCTTAACGCTGCCAGCAGGACGATCGCAAGCTGTTCCGAGCGTTCGATACACAGGGCCACCGGCCGCCCTTGACTCGCACCCATACCCACCAGCACCGCCGCCAGTTCATCGCTTTTCTGCTGTAGTTCTCGGTAGCTGAGCGCGGCACCATGGAATACCACCGCTGTTGCCGAAGGCTGCAATGCAGCCTGTTCCGCAATCCACGTCTGTACAGGCTTTTCCGGATACCCGACTTCCGTTGCGTTGACCTCTGCGTACATCGCCAGGGCTTCTCTCTCAGCTGCCAGAGGAAGCGTCCCAACCGGCTGCGTCGGGTCCGCCATGCCGCTTTCAAGTAAGTGCACCAGGTAGTCGGGCAGCCTATGGGTCGACGAAGCTGCAGGGACAGATACAGTGATCATCCACGTAGACCCGCTGCCGTCCTCCTCTTCATCCCCGGGTTCATCCCCGGGGCCACCTGCTTGGGAGTGGTCCTCCCAGACCTCAACGGTGGGGTAGGTGTGCAAGTCAGCCGGGACGGAAGCATGCGCAGTGTGGCTCCGCCGTTCATTCAACCAGACTGCAGCATCCGTGATGGTCGCTTCCTCCAACGAAGCCCCGGGGATAGCAGCTGCATTCATCAGCAGTTGGATCGGTGCAGCCAGGTCAACGACAAACGTCTGCGTTGAGGAAGCGGTCGTAATGCGCACTGTCGTTTTCTGCAGCAGGCGGCTCAGCAAAGCTGCGATGCCTGCGATCACAACTGTCAACCCTGCCGGTGCATCTTCGGCCAGCCGTCGCGACACCCGGCGTCCCAACCTGCCGGTCCAATCCCCGCCCAGGTCTACCTGCCGGCTAACTTCCTGATCTTTGGCGCTCTGCAAAATGCGCTCCTGTTGAGGATCGAGACCGGTTCGCGAGTCTGGCATCCAACCGAGTGAAAAGTGCATCGACCCCTTGAGGCCGGCACCGCTGTTTCATGGTTTATGTCGCGGGCAGAATTCCCCGCATGCCTGCTCCTGCAACTGCGAGTAGAGTCCTCATCCAGACGCATGTCCCTGAAACAAGTCTACTGTGCACAACTTCGGCCATGCGCAGCATAAAACGACACTTTGGCGGTATGGCTCATGACATTGCTATCTGATGCACGCAGACGGCGATCCGCTGCTGCGAACAACCCCTTCACCTATCCTCTTGATGCAAAATCGCCGCTAGCCGCACTTTCGACACGTCTCGCAAACGACGCCCCTGGTGCGAATTACCTGAAGGTTTAGAGCGAAGACACGATGAACATTGGGTCTTTTCGCCAGGAAAAGGCCAACCTGTATCCAGCCAGAAACTCCATAGCATCAGGTAATTTGCTCTAGTGCGAAGCTCCTGTTGTCCGCGGAGCTGCATCAACCGCATCAGCCAGTGCATAGGCGGTCACCGCCATGACTGCTGCATTCTCTCCCAGGTAGCGCGGGCTTACCTTGTCAAAGGTATCGGCAGCTGTGTGGTGATAATTAAAGTAAAAGCGGCTGTCCTGGGTTGGTGTAAAGCCGGGCACTCCCTTCGTGACTACCGCGGCAACGTCCTCGCCGGCTTCTTCTCCCCGGGTGAGCAGCGCCGCTCCAATGGGCCCCAGTGCATGAGCGACCGGCCGGAGCCACTCTTCCAAAGCCGGCGCCCCCGCGTAGGTGATCCCTGTAGGATGATCGCAGCCCAGGTCACTCTCCAGCGCGCCAACGTGGTTCCTTAATTCTCCGGCATGTTCTTCCGCATAGGTAGCTGCGCCCTCAGAGCCCGATTCTTCATCCATCCAGGCAATAAACCGAATCGTTCGTTGTGGATGAAGCCCCAGCTTCTGCATCAGATGGATCACCTGCATGGAGACCACGACGCCTGCTCCGTCATCAATCGCCCCCGTCCCCAGGTCCCATGAGTCAAGATGCCCTGAAACAATCACCACCTGTTCGGGGTGGGTCGTGCCCTTCCAGTCGGCGATGACGTTATGGCTTTCCACCTTCGGGAGCGTCTGGGGCGTCAGCGTCAAGTGCATGGTGATCGGCCCCTGGCTCGCCAGGTTTGCCATCAGGTCAGCATCTTCCGCCGTCACGGCGGCTGCCGGAATTTTCTGAACCGCCGGGTCGTAGAAGGTTGCGCCGGTATGGGGCAGCCGGAAATCTGCGCCGCCCACTGACCGTACCAGCACCGCGATCGCGCCGGCCGAAGCGGCGATGCTCGGGGCCGCCCCGCGATAGACCACGGCCTGTCCGTACGCCTCTCCACCAAACCCCTGGGCTGCTAGTGCTTTGTCAAAAGGATGGTTGAAAAGCACGATCTTTCCCTTGACCGCACCGTCCGGCAGTTGCTTGAACGCTTCGAACGATGGTACGACCACTACCTGCGCCGTCAAACCATCGGCAGGGGTCGCCACACTACCGCCGAGGGCCGTCAGTATGATTTTTTGTGTCGTCTTGCCCTGCGAAGGAGGCGTCATGCCCTTCCACTCCACCAGTGCGGCCGTCTCCTCGCCGCGCACCCAATGCGGAACGGTAGTCTTCTCCAGCGTGACCGTTGCCCCAAGCTTGCGCATCTCTTCCGCTACATATTCCACTGCCTGCCCGGCCTGCGGAGAGCCGCTCAGCCGTGGGCCAATGTTGTCGGTCAGGTGACGCAGCTCGATTAGCGCATAGTCGTCCGAAGTGGCTGCATCCCGCAGCCTTCCCATATTGGCGATCTGCTCCGCCGTCCAAGCACCGTTGCCCGGGTCAAGAAAGTGCGCTAACCGTGATTGCATGGCCGCGGATGGAGGATTTGCAGACGTCTGGGCGACCGCGGTTCGAACCACGGCAGTTTGAACCACGGCGTTTAGAACAACGATCGATGCCGTCAACAAGGGCATGGTCAGCAGACTGCAGAGCAATTTGGACATGCCGCATCGTATCAAAGGGTTTAGAGCAGTTCTCCAGTTGATATGCCCTTTCAGGCATCTTTAGAGTTGGCTTTTCTTGGTGAAAACGCCAGTCGAGAGCGGTTCTCCGGCATACACCTACTGGAGAGCTGCTCTAACGCACAGGGCTCGACGCAATCTGGCAGCCAGCCAACAACCGCCGACTACGTTATGAGCAGCAAACTTTTGTTTCAGGAGAAACCACGAATGGC
>CAZZXL010000094.1:0-20024 GCA_964658035.1 uncultured Acetobacteraceae bacterium | reverse complement strand
GTCGGTTCTGATCTTCAAATAGTTTCTGATATTTCATGACGACTCCCGCGAAGACTAATTAAGTGACTGGCCATTGAAAAATGACTACCGCAAAGGTCTGCGATCACTCACACGATCTTCGAAAGAGCCCTGGCAAAAACCTGACCTGTCCTGTATCGGACAAGTTCAAGAAAAGGAATACAAGTTACTGTGTTGTCGCAACTGGTGGACGTTCTTGCAGCCCGGGTTGCTCAAGATTTAGGAAACTTGCTAAACAGTACCAAACCTTGGCAACTTCGTAACAGCAAATCATCTTAAAAGTTGAAGACTTTTATCGTCCCTTTGTGCACGAAGAGGTAACACTAACTCGTTGAAAGCAGCGCACTTGGCACTTAGTAGCTAATTTGCACGCTATCGCGTAAAAGCGCCCATATTGGCCGGTACTATCTACACTGTCAAATGCAGTTAAAGCATTCAGCAGGTCAGGATACATTTGCCCGCTTAACTACCTGCCGCCAGTTTTGCCATCATACTTGCGAGCATCACGTAGGAGTTTGAGGTAGCTTGCGCACACGTGGCCGGTCAGTCAGAGGGAGGATTATCGTTCAGTGGCTCCATGTCGACGGCGACCTTCAGCGTATGTTGTCCGCCTCCCAGGATCAGCCCGCGCAAAGGACTTACATCGCCATAGTCGCGCCCCCAGGCGAGGGTCACGTGGCCATCAGTCGGTGCGACGTCATTCGTAGGATCCATGTCAAGCCAGCCCTGTCCGCAGCAGTACGCTGACACCCATGCATGGGAAGCGTCGGCGCCTACGAGACGCGGTTTGCCCGGTGGTGGATACGTCCGCAAATAGCCGCTGACATATCGGGCCGCGAGGTTAATCGAACGCAGGCAGGCAATCTGCACGTGTGCGAAGTCCTGGCAGACGCCCCGGCGTTTCTTGAAGACCTCCTCTATCGATGTACGCACCGTAGTCACTTTCGAGTCAAAGCGAAAGTCTCGATGGATACGCGATGTCAGATCGCGAAGTGCCTCATGCATGGGCCGGTGCCGGGTAAAGGATTGGAGTGCATACGCGGCGAACTCCGGACGAATGCGGATGCGCGGCGACTCGAATTGAAACTGATGAGCTTCGAGAGCTTGCTGGCTATGCTCTTTCGACAAAACCTGGGCAGAATTCTCCCATGGGCCAGAGGACTGCACGTGGGACGCCGCGGGTGAATGGATAGCGACTTTGCTGTTGGCTTCAACGACAAGCTCCTCGTGCGGTTCCTGCACGGTGAAAAAACACAGAGTATTTCCGAAATAGTCGGTGCGTTCCGTGTGTGTGGTTGGCACAGGGGAAATATCTAAGTTGTAAGTCAGCAACTCATTATCAGAAAACGAGCGAGGCCTGAGACAAGCTACGTGGTTTCCAAACGAAACCGGATAGACGTACTTATAGGTTGTTCGATGGCTGACCTTATAAATCATTAGCAGGAATCATCTATCTTCAGGATTAAAGACTCATGGCGATGGGCAACGTGCGTGCGTGATTGAAGTACTGGCTGGCCAGGTTATTGGACCAGGACGGCAGAAGACTTTCCAACTCCAGCAGGTAATTGTCGATAGTTTTCAGTTCGTTTGTCACCCGGCCGGCTTTCCTGGCTGGTGCAATTTGAACAGCCTGCAGTTGGATGCAGCGCAAGGACGTAAGAGCGTCTTCCATTGCCTGCAGGTCAGATGCGGCGTGTCGGGGAAGTTTTTGATACAGCTCAACCAGGTGAGCCAGCTGGAAGTCAAGCGAGCGCGGATTACTGTCATCTGCCATTAACACGTCAAGCACAGCCAGTGGCTGAAGTGTGGTGTAGTAGCGGGTTCTGTAGGTCATCGAGCTGTCGGCCACTTCGAGCAGGCAATCGAGAAATGGGGAGTTCTCCGGTGTGAGCGGTGCGGTAATCACGCGCAGCTGCCTGGTAAGGTAGATGGCGCGCTCGAGGCGCCGGCCGATGCTCATAAATAACCAGCCTGAACCGCGATTGATGTTTTCGCGCTCCATGCCGGAGAAGGCCGAGAGTAATTCAAGGCACGTGGTCAACATGGGCGGATATTCCAGGAGCTCAGTCTTTGAAGTGGTCACGACGCACTCCCGTAGGCGGCCGATCAGCAGCATCATGTCAGCGGAGAGGCGTTCGCGGACATTGCCCCCGATACGCGCAATCTGTTCCAGCGTACCGGGCAGGCTGGAGAAACGTTTCGTGTCCGTCAGCAGAGAGAGCAGTTCCTTTTCGAGAGAGGCGAAGACCTGCGGCTTGCGCTTTCTTTTTGCAACGCTGGCGCGACGCAGGCCGAGGGTTCCATGAAGCAGGCTCAGGCTGGCAATCTCCGCCTCCTCACCGTGCCGGACGCGCGGAATCATGGTGCGCAGGATGCGGGTGATATTTTCTGCACGCTCAACATAGCGGCCGAGCCAGAAGGTGTTGTCAGCGACACGGCTTGGCACAACACGCGGGATGCGGCGCAGTTGTACCGGTTCATCCCGCGGGCGCAGCATACTGAATGTGTCGACAGGGCTGTCCCACAGCACCCACGCGTCCTTGCTGTGGCCGCCGCGCTGCATGGAGACAACGGAACCATTTGCCTCGGCGACGCGCACCAGGCCGCCGGGGAAAGTGAGCCATTCGCTGCCGGTATTCAGGACATATGTCCGCAGAACGACGCTGCGTGAACTCAGGCCCTGGTTCTCCCAGACCGGAGCGGTCGAGAGCGCTACCTGTTCCTGTGCAACATACTCGTATGGCCGTGCGCGCATCCTGATGATCAATTTTGCTTTGTCGCTGGAGGAGAGTTCAGATCCAAAGACGGGCTCCATGCCGCGAGCTGGAAAAGCGGGCTTGATGACAACGGATTCAAGATGATTGACGACCCATTCCAGGGCCTCTGTCTGGCCGCACCACCAGGTTGCGACTGAGGGGAGTTTGAGTTCTTCGTGCAGTAGATGCCGCGCCAGCCCAGGCAGGAAAGGCATAATGGCAGCAGACTCGATGACGCCGGTGCCTAGGGCGTTTGCCACTTTTACATTGCCGGCGACGATGGCATCCACCAGGCCCGGCACGCCGAGCAGCGAGTCGCTGCGAAGCTCCAGCGGATCGCAAAAGCCGTCATCGACCCGGCGCAGAATGACATCGACCTGTTCCAGTCCGCCGACGGTTTTCAGAAATACGCGGCGCTCGCGGACGGTCAGGTCAGCACCCTCAACGAGGGTGAAACCGAGATACTTCGCAAGGTAGGAGTGCTCGAAGTAGGTTTCGTTGTGGGGGCCGGGGGTGAGCAGAACAATGCGCGGATTCTCAACATGCGTCAGGCTGCTGAGAGTGTCGCGCTGCGCGCGGAAAAAAGGAGCCAGCCGCCGAATGTTGGAGGAGCGGAAAAGCTCCGGTAGAAGGTCGGAAACAATGGTGCGATTTTCGAGAGCGTAGCCGCTGCCGGAGGGTGCCTGGGTACGATCGGCGAGCACCCACCATTGGCCGTCTGGCGAGCGTGCTAGATCTACCGCCAGCATATGAAGATAGCTGTGGGCGGGCACATCGACACCGACCATTGGGCGCAGAAATTCCGGGTTGGCGTAGAGCAGGGCACCGGGAAAGTGGTTCTCCCTGAGCAGCGTCTGCGGACCGTAGAGGTCCTGCAGCAGCAGGCTCAGCAGGCGGGCACGCTGGATGACGCCCTGCTCGATGTAGCGCCATTCTTCGGCGGGTATCAGCAGCGGGACCAGATCGATGCGCCAGGGACGGTTGGCACCTTCAGGATCGCCATAGATGTTGTAGGTGATGCCGTTTTCACGAATGCGTCGATCGGCGCGTACGCCGCGCTGTTCAAGCTCGTCCGCACCGATGGTGCGCAAAGCATCCATCAGGGGCGTCCAGTGGGGGCGAGGGGTCACCCCGTCTGCGGAGGACTCATCGTAGGTGACGCCGTAGCGAAGGGGTGACTGGTACAGATCGCCGATCATGGCTGCCGCTCAGGCTGATCTTTGCGCGGCTTACTGCCGGATGCAGGCCAGCGCAGATCGAGCGTCATCGGGAAGATCGGATTGAAGTCTTCGCCAGGCGCGGTGATGTGCTCACTGGTCGGCGTGGCGACAACAAAGCGTTCGCGCCGTCGCTTCGTTGCTTCCTCGGCATCCGCAGGACGCGTCGTGTGTACACTGCCATCGGGTGGTCCCGCATAGTAGATGCAGCAGGCCACAGTGCGGTCCTTCCAGGTATCGATCAGATCGAACGTGAGTGGCACGTGCACTGGAATGGTGGGATGCAGGGCGTCAGATAACTTACGCGCTCGATAGCGGACCCCGGCGATGGCGTGGCCGACTTCTTTCGTTGCATGCAGTGGAACGGGCCGCCCATTGCAGGTGATGACATAGCGTGCCATATCGGTGATACCGGTGAGCTTGATCTGCATGCGTTCGAGGGACGAATCAACAGAACGGACGGTGGCGCCAGAGGTTGAATCTTCTGCCAGGACGTTCCATGGTTCGAGGGCCTGGCGCAGTTCAAGGCTGACGCCGTCTGCGGAGACGGAGCCGATAAGGGGGAAGCGGAATTCAGTATGCGGGTTGAACCAGCTTTCTTTGAGTTCGTAGCCAGCCTGGCGCAGGAAGCTGAGGACGTCGAACAAGTCGCGCTGGACGAAGTAGGGAAGCATGAAGCGATCATGGAGCGCAGTTCCCCACCGGACCAGTCCGCCGGTAAACGGCTGCCGCCAGAAGACGGAGACGAGGGCGCGGACGAGCAGCATCTCTAACAGACCCATGCGGTAGTGCGGCGCCATTTCAAAGGCGCGTAGTTCAAGCAGGCCGAGTTGCAGGCCCATGCCCTGCGGCGGGTAGAGTTTGTCGATGCAGAACTCTGCCCGATGCGAGTTGCCGGTTACATCCACCAGCAGGTTGCGGAAGAGGCCGGCGAGCGTGTAGGGCGTACAGTCGTTTTCGGGAATCTGGCTGAAGGCGACTTCAAGTTCGTAGAGGGCATCACTACGTGCTTCATCGACCCGCGGATACTGGCTGGTCGGACCAACATAAATGCCCGCGAACAGGTACGAAAGGGCTGGATGATTCTGCCAGAAAGCCACCATACTGCGCAGCAGGTCGGGACGTCGAAGCAGCGGACTTTCCAGAACGGTAGCGCCGCCGATCACGATGTGGCTGCCGCCGCCGGTGGCCAGGTGACTGCCGTCGTAGGCGAATTTGCCGGCAATCAAACGGTTATTGAGAGCTTCTTCAAACAGGATGGCATTCAGCTTTTCGAGTTCGTCCCAACTGCCTGCGGGCGGCAGATTTACTTCGAGGACGCCGGGATCGGGCGTAAGACTGAAGGCACGCAGTCGTGGATCAGCCGGTGGCGTGTAGCCTTCCAGCCAGATGGGCCGGTGCAGATACCGGCAGGTGTCTTCGACGGCGGCAATCAGGTCGAGGTAGTCCGCCGCGACCGATGCATAAGGAATGAAGACATGCAACCGGCCTTCGCGGACCTGCACGCAGAGCGAAGGGCGGATCAGTTCGGTCGCGGTTTCGGCGGTGCTGGAAAGAGGCGGCAGAGGATCGGCTGCAGGCTCGCTCGCGAAGAGTTCGGGACGACGGGCAGGAGCGTCTGGAAGCCTGACCATGGTGGCAGCTTCGTCTTCGTAGATATAGGTCAGTTCATCGGGCGCCACCCACGGCATTGCTTCAACCGGAATGCGGAAGCCGATGGGGGAATCGCCGGGCGATAGCACGAGGCGCTCCGGCCGCACAAACCAAAGCTGGCTCGACCACGCCAAGTGACCGGAGTGTTGACGGCGGCGCAGTGGGAGAACATAGCCGACCGGTTCGTCGCCGGCGGCAGTGTTCTCTGCAGGGTTATAAGCGGGAAGGATGTTTTCGGAGCTTACCTGCAGACGGCGGCCCAGGGCCTGGATGAAGGTAAGCGCCTCTTGCAGGCCGTAGCCGTACTCGCGTTCTGCAGACGCGATGAGGTCGCCATTTTGCCAGATGGCCACGCCATCGTTACGCGAGACGCAGTGGAAGGCCCAGCGGGGCAGCTGCTCCCCGGGATACCACTTACCCTGGCCGAACAGTAGAAGAGCCTCGGGCGCGGTGCGCTCGCGCAAACGCCGGATCAGCGTAAGACCACGTGTGCGTTTGATCGGGCCAAGGGCATCGATATTCCACTGCGGACTCTCAGGTTCGTCGATGCCGACAAAGGTGGGCTCGCCGCCCATGGTCAGGCGAACGTCCTGCGCAACCAGGTCACGGTCGACCGTATGCGCGACCTTTTGCACCTGCGTCCAGTCGTCGTCGCTGTAAGGCCTGTCGAGTTGCGCGGCTTCGTTCAGGCGCCGGACGCTCATGGCAAAGCTGAAGTCGACCTTTGCGTGCTCGACGGTGCCACCGATGGGCGCAGCCTGCGCTGCGGAAGGCGTGCAGACCAGGGGTATGTGGCCCTCCGTCGCGAAAAGTCCGGAGGTGGGATCAAGGCCGATCCAGCCCGCGCCCGGTAGATAGACCTCAGCCCACGCATGCAGGTCGGCTGTGTCTGCCTTCAGGCCATCGGCATCGCCCGTCGCCAGCTGGATCAGGTAGCCCGAGACGAAGCGTGCAGCGATGCCAAGCTGCCGGAAGAGCTGGACGAGCAGCCATGCTGAGTCGCGACACGAGCCGGTTCGCATTTCGAGCGTTTGCTCGCAGCTTTGAACGCCGTGTTCAAGCCGCGTCACATAGGCGACGTCATCCCGTACGCGCTGGTTCATGGCCACCAGGAAGCTGACCGTGCTCTGCTGCTTTTTCGACAGGGATTGAAGTAGCGCCCGCATCCGCTGGCCGGCAGGTTCGACCGCACGATAGGGTTCGAGATCCCGGGCCAGTTCCGGCGAATATACGAACGGGTAGGTATCGAATCCGGGTTCCAGGTAAAAGGCGAAGGGATTGAACGGGGATAGGTCAGCAACCAGGTTTACGTTAACGATGAAGACGGTTGTTTTGCTGGGAAAGAGAACCCGGGCAAGATGATTGGCGTGCGGGTCAAGCTGCCAGTTGAGAATGCGGTCGGCGGGGGTAATCTCAAGCGAGTAACTCAGAATAGGCGTTTTACAATGCGGCGTAGGGCGCAGCTGGATTACCTGGGGGCCGAGCGCGACCGCTTTCTCATACCGATACGCTGTCCGGTGGTGCAGGAAGACCTGTGTGCCCATTCATCCTCGTACAGCAGGTATCGATGTCCCATGGCACATGCGCGCGGCTGGCGCCACGGCGTTTCCAGTTTGAGAGCATCGTCTACTGATTCATTGAAGCTATCGTAATAGAAGGCCTGATGGATGTTTTTTCTGCAGGTTCCGTCGCAAAGTACAGCTTGCAGCAGGTTTTCGCTGGGAGCAGAGAAGCGGCTACCGGTAGTCGAGCAACGTCATGAAGCCGAAATCCATGTGGCTTTGCTGGTGGCAGTGAAAGAGGGTCCGCCCTGGATTGTTCGCAGTGAAATCAACTTCCGCGGTGGTTCCGCCATTCACCATCACGACATCCTTGTGCAGGCCGGACATGGGCTTGCCCTCAAGGCTGGCCACCTCAAACGTATGCCGATGCAGATGCACCGGATGGTCGTCCGTGCTCTTGTTGGTCATCACCAGGCGGTAGCGTTTGCCCTGCCGCAGGTGGATGGTATCCGTCTTCGGATAGGATTTGCCGTTGATCATCCAATAGTCAAAATCGCCGTGACCCTTGAATTTCGATTCAAAGACCATGGGGATGCGCATGTCCGGCTGCACTGTCGAGGCGGCCTCGTCTGCGAAAAGCCGGTAGTCCCATCTCGTTACCGGGGGGTTGACCCACTGCGGCGTGCCCGGCCGGTCAGCGTACTCCAGGACCAGGGCCATGCCCATCTCGCGGACTTCTTTACGGGTCTCACCCATGATCCACACGCCGGGGTTGTTCATCTCAACCAGCACGTCAATGCGTTCTGCAGCCGTAAGACGGACTGCCCGCACTGTTGTCGGACGCGGCACAGGGTTGCCATCCATGGCGACGACCTGCATGCCATGGCCGGATACTGCGAACCAGTGGGTAGCATTGGCGCTGGCATTCAACAAGTGGATGAGCAGCCGTTGACCCTGCTGCACCCTGACGGGTTCGGCATGGCCAAACATGCTGCCGTTGATGGTTGCGTAATCGTAGAGGGCATCCATGGTGGAATCGCCGCCACCACCCATGTACGCATTCCAGTCGTGGAGGGTCAGGAACAATTCATGATCGTAAGACGCAGAATGCGCGCCGGTTGAGCTTGCGGGTTCGACATAGAAGCAGCCGAATTGTGCGCCATACTGTCCAAGCTTGAGATTGTGTCCTGCATATGTATGAGTGTGGTACCAGCGAAAGCCTGCAGGCCGCGGTTCGAAGGCGTAGGTAAAGGTCCTGCCTGGCGCAATTATCGGTGAGCCTTCTTCCATGGCGCCATCCATGTTGGACGGCGTGAACATGCCGTGCCAGTGCACGATCTCGGGCCGATCGGTGTTGTTCGTCACCTCGATGCGGATGGGCTTGCCCTCAGGCCAGCGGATGAGCGGACCCGGGGCCTGCCCGTTGTAGCCGAAGGTGTGAATGATCTTGCCCGGGGCAATTTCAAGATCAAGCGGCGCGATTGTGAGCTTGTAATCAGGCGCAGGCTGTGCCCAGGCGCGGGTTTCGTTCAGCATCGAGGCTGCTGCGACACTGGCGGTCGTCCCCTTTAAGAAACTTCGACGGTCCATGTGCCTTCTATTGTTCACTGGATACTATCGGACGTGCGAGGGCGGTGATGTGTCCAGTCGAAGTGTCTGCCGAGAATGCCTTTTACGATCAAATGGTCCGTGCCGGCAGTCGGTCCAACGCCGACACCGAAATTGATTTCCCACTGCGGCGAAACGTTCAGGTCGGTCACCGCAAAGAGTTGCTGTTGCTGGTTGTGCAGACTGTCCGGATCGAACAGGTCGCCATAGTCAGCATAGTATTCAAAGCCGCCGGAGATCTTTTTCGAGAAGTCGTAGCCGAGCTTGCCTGCCGGCGCAAAGGTGACGCCCATCGGCACGCTGGTGCCATGGAAGGAGCGGTCGACGGCCAGGTTGGTCGCCAGGTACCAGCGGCCAATTTGTTTGTCGATGATCGGCCTCAATTCAAGTGTCCATGTGTCTGAGGAAAAGACCCGCCGCTGGTAACCGAATTCCATGGAGAGACTGGCGCCTACCGGCCAGTGCCACTGATCAGGGGCGCGCACGCGTGGGCGAATGTGGTCGCCCACCCACTGCACCCCCTGGCCGCTGTGTTCGGAGGTGAAGATGTAAAAGCCGACTTCAGACCAGTTATTGATGCCCGTCGTGATCTCAACCGTCTCGTGCTCGACATGGTTTGTTGGATAGACGGCGCCGGCGCCAAGTGTGGAATTCATGATGGCCCGGGCGCCATCGACGGTAAAGTTGCTGTGTAGCTCAACCATGGTCGACTTGGGGGCGACTGTATCGGCGCCATAGACCTGGATCTCGTAGTTGTTCTGCGCGAGGGCATGAGTACCTAGGGCAGCTACAGCTAAACCAAAGCAAGCCTTTGTCAAGACATGGAACCGCGATGATGTTCGGCCTTTCAATGACTTCCTCCAGTACCTGAATGCGAATGCGTGCCTGCTTAGGATGCTCTCCAGCAGTCGTCGAGTGCTGCTGCCGACTACAGGTTGAACAGCTGTCCAAGTGCTGCGGCCGATTTCATCCCTGTTACTTGCTCGATTGTGCCCATCCTATGCGCGTTCGCTGAAGAAAAGTGAATGGTGCTCGTCCGGGTATTCTACGGGGCGCAATAGTTTGATAGAGGATCCGAATGATACTGAACCTTTTAAAAGAAACAAGTTTTTTATCCACCCGCATGCTGTCCTGGTATGAGAGGCAGAGGAACACTGTTTGATCGCTGAAGGTCCTATCGCCGGATTGGATTACAAGTTGGGCCAACACCGCAGAAGACGTGGGGCAACGGGCGAATGCCGCGGCACCCTGCTTCGAGTAGTCACAGCTGGTTAAACAGCAAAGGCCGGGCTGGTAAGAGCGCGGCCTTTGTTCTGGAACAGTGATAACGGGAGTTACTCGTTTGCGATGACCGGGCAGACGACTGGTTCCACATCGACGATGGATGGTTGGGCGAGCGTGATCGAAAGGAAAACCACGTCCCTGTTATTGGGCAGGGTAATGCTCTTGACCTGCTTGAAGAGGTTCAGCTTGTAGGTGTAGAGATACACGTTAAAGGATTGGTTATCCTGAGTGCCGTCGTTGTTAGCGCGGTAGGCAGTCTTGATCGCCAGGGATTCGTTCGAGTAGCCGCCGAGTGCCGACCAGTCACTGAAGGCCTGGCTGATGGCTTCGCTGGTGCCGTCAGTGTAGTAGATGGTGAGTTTCTGATCTGTCTGATCTCCCTGCACGGCTGTGCCAAGGAGTTTCAACTCAGAGAAGTAGTTGGTGGGTAACGCAATCGTTTGTCCCGTACCGTAGACGACGTTGGAAACATTCGGTGCCGCGAGGTGGAACTTCGAAGCGCCTACCATCAAGTCTTCGCCGGTCTTTGCCGGATCGTTCAGCAGGTTGGCTGAATAAGCCGTTCCGCCGGCGTCCAGGCCGCCATCCGCAGGGAAGGTCGAACCGTCCGTGTAGATGCCGGTAGCGTTGTAGTTCCTGGCCAGGTTTACTTCAGCCCCTACTTGAAGGTCTGAGAGCGATGCCGCAAACACGATGACCGCCCTGTTGTCCGGCAGCGTGAAGCTCTTGACACTCTTGCTGCTATCCAGCAGCAGCGAGTAGCCATAGAGGTTGAACTGGCGATTGTCCGGTGTCCCGGCTGCCGTGTTGCGATAAGGCATCGCAACCGCTTCACCCTCATTGACGTTGACAGACGGGCTGTACCAGTCACTGAAGCTGAGTGCAAGCTTAGCGGTAGACCCATCCGCATACGTAACAGTGACAGGTTGATTGACCTGGTTGCCATCGATGCCCGTCGCCAGCAGCTGCAGGGTGGAGTAGCGGCCTGCCGGCAAGGCGATCGTCTGACCCGTACCGTAGACTGCATCTTTAACGTCCTGCTTGCCGAGTTGAAAGTGGATACCGTTCAACACACGTGCCGATGTCAACAGTTTGCCGGAAAACGCAGAACCGCCGCCATCAAGCCCGCCATCGGTGAAGCTTTGTCCGTCGCCGCGAATGGCGACCAGGTTATAGCTGTGCGAAAGGTCAACCTGCGCGCCCCATCCGCAGTCACCCAATCCTGCACTTATGGCGACCGTGAGCGCTGGAGCATAGTGCGTGGTGCCGCCGGAGCTTCCAGTAAGAGTGAGCGGGGTGCCGGCCGAGGTGGGCGCGGTAACGGCTGCACTTAACGTCAACGTACTCGTCGTGCTTGTGGTGGTGGGGCTAAGCGTCGCAGTTACCAGTGGCGGCAAGGCGGCCAGGGCGAGCGTCACCTTACTATTGAAGCCATTGATGGCATCGATAGCGATCGTGGACCTGGTGCTTGCCTGCTGATCCAGGTAGAGAGCGGAAGGGCTTGCCGACAGCGAATAGTCCGGCAGAGCGAGCTGGACATAATCAGTGTGCTGAAGGCCGCCGCCTGTAGCCGTCACAGTGATTGCATAATTGCCGCCGGGTGTTGCGGCGGTGGTATCAACCTTGAGCGTAGTTTGTTCGGCGGTCGAGAACGTTGATGTATCCAGTGTCGCGGTAACGCCTGCAGGTGCACCAATCACCGTGACAACCAGGTCAACCGTGCCGGAAAACCCATTCGTTGGTGTATAGGAAACGGTTGTCGTAGCAGAACCGCCGGGCTTCAGATGAAGAATGATGGGGGACGCAGTCAGCGTGAAGTTTGGCGCGGTGCCTGCCGATCACTCAACGCTTTATGAACCAGCTTCATTGAGTTGATTCAAGCTACCGCAACTATTCTCAGCCGTCACCAGAAACTGGCAGCTATTTTTCTTTTGAGAAATGACGTGGAAACGCTCCCAATAAAAGCCGGGATAGGCGTATTATCACGTGTTTGGGCGTGAAATCGCTTTGCGCCAGTGGAACAGGTGAATACGTTGTTTTTCTAGGCAGGAGTGTAAATCTGCTGCTGTCAGCCGGTCGCGGCTTGATAGCAGAACTGCAAGCCGATCACCATCAGCCACAAGGAAAGCGCAAGCCGTAGGTGGCGATTGGGAATTCTTGGTGCAATGCCTGTGCCGAACAGTCCTCCAGCAACGCCGCCAATGGCCATCTTCAACAGAAGAGTGCCTGCGTAGTGGCCGCCGATCATGTGGACACCTGTGCCAACCGCCGCGATGGCGAGACCGAAGGCAAGGTCAGTGCCCACTACCTGCGAAGCGGACAGACTCGTGATGCTGAGCAGGGCCACGGTGCCGAGAGCGCCTGCGCCCGACGAGGAGAAGCCGACTTCCGCACCAATGGGAAACATGATTGCGCCGATCCACCTGGGCCGTTCCCGTGTAGGACGGGCGATGCCAAGCGGCTGGTAGTACCTGAAAATATGCCAGCCTGAGGTGAAAAGAATAATGGCGCCAAGTACAAAATAGAGCAATGACCGCGAGCCATGTCCGGCGATGTGCTTGAACAGGATAGAGCCAAGGATGACGCCGGGCAGACCACCCGCCAGCATAAAGCCAAGGACGCGGTAATTGATCTGTTTGCGCACGATCTGGACAGGTACGACGATCAGCTTAACGATCGCTGAATAGGCCAGCGCGGTGCTTACAGCGATCTCTACTGGAATATGCAGGAACAGAATCAGCAGCGGCGCAGTAATCACTCCCGCTCCAACGCCGGTAAGCGCTATCACGACGGCGATCATGAAGCCGATAACGAAATCCATAGTGAGTTACCGTGTTTTGCTAAAGCTGTTGCGCAGCGGTCTAGGGCTGCAGATGAATGCCGCACTCTTGTTTTTGACCACCCCACCGACCGGAGCGGGGATCGTTTGGATCAAGCGGAAGGCTGGTACATGGTTCACAGCCGATGCTGGTGTAGCCCTTGTCATAAAGATTTAGCAACGGAATGTCATGTGCGCGCGCATAGCTCCAGACGTCCTTGCTACTCCACTCCGTCAGCGGACTGATCTTGCGAATGGTGCTGCCCGTGGGGAGCGAGAAGTCATCCACTTCGGAAAGGGCGGCACGGCTCCTCGCCTGCTCTCGGCGCAAACCGGTGAACCACAGCGCGTACTTCTCCAGCTCCGCAAATAAAGGTTTTACCTTGCGAATGCCGCAACACTTTCCCGGCTCAGTCTGGTTGAGAATGCCAAACTTTGTTTCCTGTTCTTGCACTGTCAATTCAGGTAGCAGGTTGACCAGCCGCAGCTGCCAATCAGCGGTCATCTGATCGCGATATTCATAGACTTCAGAGAAGTGGTATCCCGTATCCAGAAAGACGACAGGGATGTTCGGAAGAATCTTTCGGACCATGTGCATCAGCACCATGTCTTCTGCCTGGAAGCTATTGGTGATGACGGGGGCCCCGGTGGCAGCTTCGATCTCATCCGCGACCAATTGCTTTGCACGATCCACTTTTTCTTCGAAGGTTGGAATGACCGGGAAGCGTTGCTCTATAGGCTGCCCGATGGACAAAGGCGTGACATGGAGGATCTCGCTCACTGTTCCTGCCTTTCTGCGTCGCCAGGTACGTTCGACTGCAACAAGCGTTCGATCAGCAAAGGGATGGAAACAAAGTCTGCTGCGTTCAGAATTGCGATCTTGTCAGCATGCAGCAACTCGCCCGTCTGATTGGCAAGTGGCTGGGCGACGAGCACGACCAGGCCCAGCGCCACGAGTGCGCGGAGCGTTGCAGTGTTGGTACTACGGGTTCGGACAACTTCAATCCCGGCGTCGACAAGTTCTTTTTCGAGCTCGTCGATGTTGATGCCGGATGCATCCTCCGAGGTGAAAAGAACGAGTGCCGGCTTGTGGCGGAATGCTGAAGCGTCTGTTTTGTGGGCCTGCCGTACCATGCCTGCGGCGAGCGTCGCATTGCTTTGTGGGTCGATAAGGATGAAGCTGCCGAGCGCCCGGTTGACGCTATACGGATCAAAGTACATCTGACGTGTGAGTTCTATATCCACGACGCCGATATCATTCATTTGCAAAGAATTCACTGCTTCTTCGGCAAGCGTCTGGATGTTCGTTCTGAACTGGACGCGTGTCACACGCGCCGGCAGCAGCTGCGAGCCGTGCTTCACCAGGTAGGGTCGATGAGTTTCGAGCCTCTGTGTATCGAACCACACCAGGGAGGCTTCGATGGTGGTGGCATGTTGCGGCGGCTGTGAAAGTTCGGCCAGCAGATCGCCGCGGCTGATGTCGAGTTCGTCTTCAAGCGTGACGGCGACGGACAAAGGAGCGCTCGCCTGCTGCAGTTCTCCATCGAAGGTGGTGATGGAAGCGATGCGACTGGTGCGACCGGAGGGCAGCGCAAGGACAGTGTCGCCCTTGCGCAGCGTGCCGGCTGCAATCTGGCCCGCGAACCCGCGAAAGTCCTGGTTGGGGCGGATGACGCGCTGTATTGGAAACCGCATCGGTTGCGTATGTGTCTCTGTCCAGACCGGCACGTGTTCCAGGTGTTCAAGCAGAGTTTGGCCGATGTACCAGGGCGTGCGTGTGGAAGGCTCGACGACATTATCACCATCGAGCGCGCTAACGGGAATCGTGGTGACGGCGGCGTTGCCGAAGGAACTGGCGATGTCGCGAAATTCGCTTTCAATCCGGGTATAAACGGCTTCAGAAAAATCGACCAGGTCCATCTTGTTGACGGCTGCAACCAGGTGACGGATGCCGAGCAGCGAAGCAATATAGGCGTGTCGGCGCGATTGCACCTGTATACCTTTGCGCGCGTCGATCAGGATGATGGCGAGGTCCGCGGTTGAAGCGCCGGTGGCCATGTTCCGCGTGTACTGTTCATGGCCGGGCGTGTCGGCAATGATGAACTTGCGACGCCGGGTGGAAAAGTAACGATAAGCAACGTCGATGGTTATGCCTTGCTCACGTTCCGCACGGAGACCATCGGTCAGCAGCGCGAAATCTATGACCGGCTGTCGATCGCCGGCCTGTGGCCCGGTCACAGCGCGCACCTGGTCTTCGTAGACGTTGCGTGAGTCGTAGAGCAGGCGTCCGATCAGGGTGGATTTGCCGTCGTCAACGCTGCCTGCTGTGCTGAAACGCAGAAGGTCTTTCTCTGCCTCGGAGGCAAGAAATTCGTCAATGGCAAACGCGCTGGTTGTTTCCAGGTCTTTCACCGCCATTTAGAAGTAGCCCTCGCGCTTCTTGATTTCCATGGAGCCATCCTGGTCGTGATCGATGACGCGGTTGGCGCGCTCAGAGGAGCGGAAGGAGAGCAGTTCTGCAATGATTTTCGGCAGTGTGTCGGCATCCGAACGGATGGCGCCGGTGCAGGGACTGCAGCCGAGCGAGCGCAAGCGGGAACGGACCCATTGTTCTTCACCGGGAAGGCTCTTTACAAAGCTTTGTTCGACCGGGATCAGGCTGTCGCCGCGCACAATCATGCGCCGTTCCTTGGCAAGATAAAGTGGAACGATCGGAATATCTTCGAGCAGGATGTAGTGCCATATATCCAGCTCTGTCCAATTAGAGAGCGGAAAGACGCGGATACTTTCACCAGGCGCAATGCGGCTGTTGTAGAGGTTCCAGACTTCAGGTCTTTGATTCTTGGGGTCCCATTGACCGGCTTTGTCGCGGAAGGAAAAGATCCGTTCTTTGGCGCGGGATTTCTCTTCATCGCGACGGGCGCCACCAAAGGCCGCGTCAAATCCATGCTCACGTAATCCGTCAAGAAGCGCTGTGGTCTTGAGCAGGCCACAACAACGCTGCGTGCCGAGCGCGACCGGGTTAGCACCATCTGCAAGCGCCTGTTCATTGCGCCAGACGCGCAGATCCAGCCCGAGCTCGCGAGCGATCCTGTCGCGGAAGGCGGTCATCTCGTGAAACTTGTAACCGGTATCTATGTGCAGCAGCGGGAAGGGGATTGGCCCTGGAAAGAAGGCTTTCTGTGCCAGCCGCAGCATGACCGAAGAATCCTTCCCAATGGAATACAGCATGACCGGCCGCTGAAACTCCGCGGCGACTTCGCGGAAGATATGAATGCTTTCCGCTTCCAGAAGCTTAAGATGGCTAAGCCGAGGCGCCGTTGTAAGAGGCATACCAGCGTTGCGCGGGGCTGTTGTTGCAGGGACACTTAGCATGAAGGCCTTCTGGAGAGTTTGCACTGCGAGCTGATGCCAATAAGAAAACCCACATCCGTATGCAGGAGGTGGGTGCTTGTTTCTTAGGTTGTTGCGACTGCTAGTTAGCTATCGACAACACCCGCACCCATGAACGATCGCCTGACAGCAACAGAAATTGCGGTCGACGGGACAGGCGTGGCTGGGGCGTTTGGCCATACGTTTAGGTTGGACGATACGATAGTTTTTGTCAATGAAGGGGTACCGTTTGCTTGACATGATCACTTACTGCGGTTAGCTTCGGTTCAGCCATGAAAAGCCTCACTCACACCGCTTGTTGCCTCTGTTGCGTACCCAGCATCATGAGCGCCTGTCGCGTCGGTGAACCTTCTTCTTGGATACTTCTAGCCTGAATCTACCGGCTGAATGACATAAGAGATTCCTGAAAACCCACGCTGCCGGCGTGGGTTTTTCTCTTGCGCGTAACTGATCCGCGCACTGACAACGACATCTTCCTGCCAAGTACCTGGAGTTACTTTGTACAAGAATTTTCGTGCCCTGGATTTTGTCTTTTTGCTGCTGAGTGCACCGGTCGCCATGCATGGCCAGGTGGTCGGCGGATCGATCAGCGGTCTGGTTACCGATGCCTCCGGCGCCGCCGTAGGGGATGCGCACGTCTTGATCCGCAACACCGAGACCGGTACTGAACGGGCTCTTGTCACGGGCAGTAACGGACGCTACTCCGCTCCTTCACTTTCTGTGGGACGTTACGATGTGACAGTCACATGTGCGGGATTTTCTAGCCAGAAGCGTAGTGGTGTCGTCCTGACGATCGGGCAGAGCAACCAGGTGGATGTAACGCTGTCGGTCGGGTCGGTAGCGCAGGATGTCGTTGTCGACGCCGCTCCGCCGGTCATCAATACGTCGACGCAACAGACCTCCGGCCTGGTAGACGAGCGGCAGGTGAAGCAGCTTCCCTTGAATGGGCGCAGCTATGACCAGCTTATTACTTTGAATCCGGGCGCGGTCAACTATACCAACCAGCGGTCAGGAGGAATCGGTACATCCAATTCTTCCGTCGGCAATATGTTTGCTGTTTCAGGCCGACGTCCGCAGGACAATCTCTTCCTGCTGAACGGGATTGAATACACCGGCGCTTCGCTGATCAACGTCACGCCCGGCGGCACGAGCGGCCAGCTGCTTGGAGTAGCGGCAGTTCGCGAATTCAATGTAATTTCAGACACGTACTCGGCTGCTTATGGCAAGCGTGATGGCGCCCAGATTTCTATCGTGACTGCTTCCGGCAGCGACCAGGTTCATGGGAGCGTATACGAGTTTCTACGGAACAGCTATTTCGATGCGCGGAACTATTTCGACCCGGCCCATATCCCAGAGTTCCAGCGCAATAACTTTGGTGGATCCCTGGGCGCTCCTATTAAGCGGAACAAGGTATTTATCTTCAGCAACTATGAAGGGTATCGGCAAAACCTGGGTATTTCTGACGTGACCTTTGTGCCGGATGATGCTTCACGGGCGAAGGCTGTCGCTTCAGTCAAACCGCTGCTGAATCTGTGGCCACTTGCAAACGGGCCAGAGCTTACATTGAATGGCAAGACGACCGGGATCGCGGAAGCCTTCTCCAGTCCGACGCAGCACATTCGCGAAGACTTTGGTACGACGCGTCTTGATACAAATTTGACGGCGAACGATCTGCTTTTTGGCGTCTATACAGTCGACGACTCAACAGCCAACACTCCGACGCAGGATCCATATTCACTCATTGACGAAAACCTGCGGGAACAGGTAGTGAGCATTCAGGAGCAGCATGTTTTTTCGCCTCAACTGCTGAATACGGCACGCTTGGGCTTCTCGCGTGCAAGCTTCTTCTTTGCCAGTTCGTTGTCGCCTGCTGTCCAGGCAGTGACGTCAACCTTCGTGCCAGGCAAACCGACCGGAGCGGTTGTGATTGCCGGTTCAACTGCGTCGAATGGCGCGTCGCAGATAACGGCCGCCGGTACGAACGTAGGCGCCAACAACGCGATTGCGCGTAATTTGTTCACCTTTGATGATCACGTTTTCTACTCGCTTCATGGTCACCAGATTGAAGCGGGCGTCTGGTTGCAGCGGTTGCAATCGAATGACAATTTGGCGCAGGACCAGTATGGCCAGGCTTCGTTTGCTTCGCTCTCGACCTTCCTCGCAGGCACCATCAAGACGTTCACTTATGTGCCGCAGCCCACTGAACTTGGATGGCGCACACTCTTCGCCAACGCTTACCTCGAAGACACTTTTCATCTTGGCTCCCGGCTGGAAGTGCGTGCCGGGTTTCGCTCTGAATCCTCAACCGGATGGTCGGAATCGCAGGGACGCACAGGCGTCTATAGCTTTGTGAATGGCGTGATCCAGACAAATCCTACCGTGCAGGCAAATGCACTTACCGACAATCGGGCCTTGTTCCTGCCTGAGCCACGCGTCGGTATTGCATGGAATGTCTTCGGCAGCGGTAAGACGAGTCTCCGCGCGGGTGTAGGTCTGCATCATTCATTACTCGATGCGCTTGATTATCGTCTCGACCAGGCGGCGCCGTTCAACGCCGTCTACAGTTATGGCACAGGCAGCACGGTGGCAAATCCTACGGCCGGCGCAGTCAGCATCTCGCCTTCGACGGTGGCAACGAATATGTCAACGCCCGCGCTGCTCGCTTACACTTTCAGGCTTGAGCAGCAGGTTGCTCCTTCCACTTCGCTGACCATCGGCTATGTCGGTTCGCATAGTTATCACCAGATTCTTTCCGGCGATCTGAATGAACCGGCCTATGTTATCCAGCCGAATGGCCAGGTTTATTATCCATCGACAACGAAAGCTAATCCAAAGCTGGCCAACACCACCTCGTGGTGGTCAGGTGGGTCGGGTAATTACAACGCGCTTGAAGTCGATGTGCGCCACGATCTTTCGCATGGCCTGCAGCTGCGAGGAAATTACACCTGGTCCAAGAATCTTGACGATGGCTCAGCCTGGAATACTTCAGTCTCGGCGAACACTCCGGCGTTTGTAGAAGTGCCGCAGCTTCCCCATCTTGATTACGGGCCTGCAGCGACGGATATTCGCAGCATCGCATCCTTCAACGCCACGTACGAGCTTCCATTTGGCAAGGGCAAGAGTTTTCTTGGTAACACGAGCAAGGTGGCAGATTCAGCTCTCTCCGGATGGTCACTTTCTACCATTGCAAGTCTGTTGACCGGCTTCCCATTTTCGCCGCAGCTTGGGTATAACCCGACTGGATCAGGTGATACGCGCAATCCTGTGCGGCCGGACATCAACCCTGCCTTCAGTGGGTCTCTTTACTCGCACGGCACGACGGCGGAGCGGGTGGCGCAATATTTTAATTCCGCCGCTTTCTCTGCGCCTGCCTATGGCACAGTCGGCAACGCAGGCCGTGATGCGCTCTATGGCCCGGGCTATTCCGATTGGGACTTATCGCTGTTGAAGACAACGCGTCTTAGAGAGACGGCCCGACTTGAGCTCCGTGCTGAATTCTTCAACGTCCTGAATCACACGAATCTGCAGCTGCCAAATGAAGTGGTCTTTGCCAGCGGACCGACGCAGGGGAGTAAGGCAGCCCAGGATGCTGAAGCCGTCGGTTCACCCACCGCCGGCGTGATCAGTGGTACGGCTAATGCCTCGCGCCAGGTACAACTTGCCATGAAGATTACCTTCTAGCACCCGCATGGCGCACTTTGTATTAGAGACGACAGAAGGTTGACTTTGCTCTCTTTTGCTTCGTAAACGATTGGCTCCGCTAAAGATCAGCGGC
>CAZZXL010000093.1:0-20047 GCA_964658035.1 uncultured Acetobacteraceae bacterium | reverse complement strand
GTTGATCGGTGGTGATTGAGGATGGCGGCCAGTGGCGCATGGTGGTCAACGCTTTGCCCAGAAAACGGTGGGCTGCCCGAGTATTGCGGCGATTCCTTCCGGAACAACCAGCTGTTCTCCCACCCCGGATTTCCTGACTGGCAAGCCGCGGGACACCGAATCTAACCTGGACGATTTCGGAGCTCGCTACTTCGGCTCGCGTTACGGACAGTGGATGTCTCCTGACTGGTCCTCATCGCCGACTGACGTGCCCTATGCCTCAATGGGTAATCCGCAGTCGATGAACCTCTATGCCTACGTCGGTAATGATCCTATCGATGGCCAAGATGCTGATGGCCATGTCTCCTATCTCTCTGGCGATGGTTCCTGGGACGGTCTCGACGGGTTCGCGAAGCATGAAATGGCTAAAGCATCGGCGAAGCCAGCATCGAACGGCGGCATTAGTCCGGCTCAAAAGTGCGTAGGGTGGTTGTGCTGGTTAAGAAACGTATTTGCTGTTAACGGTGGCTCTTCAGTCAGCCCTTCCGGCCGATTTGGCGCATTAATGATGGCGGGTGGAGCTACCGAATATATTGAGGCTAGCACTTACATGCGCCAGCACCCGGCTGCAGCTCGTTCGGCATCTGCTGCTGCCAATTTAGCGTTGCTGTTTGGTACTGATGGCTTGAGCGGAGAGTTGGAAGCTGGTGCGGCCGCTTCTGAAATGACTGCGGCAGGTGCCCAAGAATTTGGAATGCTGCGAAAAGCGGCTCAAACAAAAGGTATGTTCGGTATGGGCGTGGCCGATGCAGACACGGCTAATAGCCTAGGAGAAGCTTGGGCGGGAGGAACCGGCGCAGCTCCTTCAAGACATTATCGATCGTTTCACCTGAGAACTGAACCACGGTTTCAGGACGTCTCCAAACGTCGGGCTGAGCCTCCGGGGTACTAAACTTTTCGCCACCAACATACATGCCGAACAGCACTCGCCAGCTATCGTCGGTCGGAAGTTTGACCCAATACCGGATTTTACCCCCGCTTGTCGGGGTTATTTCGATTGACCAACCAAGCTCGGTTACTTTGTGCAGGGTTTCCACAAATGACAGGATTTGCCTTTCCTTAGCAATTCTAAATAGGTCTTCACGGGTAATCATCGTGCTCGTGTTGTTGATGATTGGTACTGCAGGATCTGGCATGAGAATAGACCTTGCCAGGATCTCCTGACCACCTTCCAAAGTCGCGTAGGTGAACGTGACAACTTCGATTTTTTAGGTCAGCTTTACTTGCCAGGTAATCTACGATCCCCTCCGCAGATTCATCCGCTTGCGCGGCGACGATGATCATCGCTGGATCCAAATGCGAGTGCGATCTCACTCCCGGCCGGCAAGCTGTGGAGGAAGTCGATGTACGTCTGGCGATCGTGCTAGACACGAACGGCGGGCGAGGTCTTGCCTTTGCCGTCGATGGTCACGAAGACGGAAAACTGTTTGTGGGCGTCACATCCGATCTTTGCGGGCATGGTGTTCTCCTATGTGCCAAAGGATGCGCTTTCATAGGCTCATCCCCAGAATCGGAGCTGCAGGGTTACCTTTGATCCTGGGCAGAAACTATAAATAAACAAAGCGGCCAAGAGCTAAGAAGCTAAGGGAAAGCGGCACTTTAAGGTTGGAATAGAGGAACTTCCGGCTGCTGTACGCTGGTACGCTGTACGGGAACCCCTGAGAAAGGGCTTTGAGCATCCATGGCTGCATACAACGGATGGCCATCCCTGTCCGAAGGATCATGTCGAACCTGCGCGAGTAGCTTTGGATCTACTGCACGGTGAGTGGAATCGACATCGTTGCCGTGAGCTTGCCACTCGTCGCAGTCACGAGCACCTGGTAGCTACCGGTCCCTGTACCAGTGGAGTTGCCGCTGGACTGAGTGCCGGCAGAGCTGTTCTGGTTTTGGGTGACGCCGCAACCAACCATTCCAGACATGAAGATGACGCAGAGGTAGGCGATATACAGTGTCCTGCGCCTGCGCATGCCCGGCAATAAACCTACGACAATTAGTCCAGCCAACGCGCATTTAGCGCACTGCGCTGCCGTTTGATGTTGGTTCGATGCCGTCGTTGCACTCGTTGAGACAATCAAGCTGCTCGCTCCCTGTACATTCCCACTCAGGTAGGTTTGGGTGCTGGTCAGAGAGCAGCTTGGCTGGGTAGATGGCGTTACATCGCCCTGGTAGACGACGCTACAGGTCAGATTGACGTTTCCTGTAAACCCTCCTACGGAAGAGACGACGAATGGGGCGGTAACATTTGGACCAGCTGCATTGATCGTCAGAGACGGAACGCTAGACGACACAGCGATTGTTGTCTGTGTTCCCGAGGCCGTGGTCGTCGAATCCAACACTCCCACGCCACTTAGAGCGATCGCCTGCGCCGAACTGCTGGTTATATTACTCACGTTCAACGCACCTGCGCGGTTGCCCAGCCCGGTTGGAGTAAACATTACCGTAACCACACAACTACTTGCCGAACTGATCGGTGTGGAACACGTATTGGATTGAGCAAAGTCTCCAGTCGCAGCAATGCTGACACTTAGGGCAGCACTTCCCAAATTTGTAATCTGCAGGGTCTTGCCGGAGCTCGTCGTGCTTTCGAGCTGCGAAGCGAATGTCAGGCTTGTGCTCGACAGACTCATGATTGAGGCGTTCAGACCAGTAGCGCTTTCACCCGTACCGCTCAATGAAACGCTTGAGGCGCTACCGTCTGAACCGTTTGTTACGGTCAGGACGCCATTACGGCTCCCTATTGCCGTTGGATTAAAGGTGACGCTCACAGTGCAGCTCGCACCCGCAGCAAGCATTGCACCGCATTTATTTGTTTGAGCGAAATCTCCCACTACAGTGATGTCGGCAGTCACAGCATCAGATGATCCGGTGTTGGTCAAGGTAAAGAATTGCGCACTGCTAGTCGTACCCTTAACTTGCGAAGCAAACACTAAGCTCGCGGTGGACAGGTTGATCGTCGCCCCACTTGAACTAACGACTGCGGCACCGGTGCCACTTAATCCAATCGTATAGGTCGCGCCACCCAAAGTGTTTGTGACAGTGAGCGAACCGGTGCGGTCTTCAAGCGTCCTGGGCAGAAAACTGACAGCAATCGAGCATACCGCCCCCGGAGCCAACGCCGTGCCACAGTCATTCGTCTGAGTAAACTCTCCGGCTGTGCGGATGGACGTGGTCACAGCCACCGGCCCGGAGTTCGTCAATGTGACAATTTGCGCAGTACTCGTGGTGCCCTGCACCTGAGGTGCAAATGAGAGAGAGGCTGGCGAGAGCGAAAGAGTGCCTGCCGCCTGCTGGCTACCACAGTTTACCTGTGTAACGCCCCAAGGAGTTGAAGAGCTGTAGTAGAACTCATAGTAAGCGTTCGGTGCAATAGTAAGTGGGAGGCCTCCACACGTCAGCAGGCTAGGATGACCGTAAAGACTGCCACTCCCATTCACTCCCCACGTGTCGATCACATTTGCAGCATTGCTTGAAGTCACCCAGAAAAACTGGCCGTCTGACATGCCTTGAAAATTGTTATATGTCTGCGGCGTTGCGTCAGTAAGCAATACGACACTGTAGTCGCCGACCCATGCTGTACCTCCTCCAGCTGCCGAAATCATCTTGCCATTTGGCTGCAAGCCCGGAGGGCCGCCATTGGAGAAGAGATCCCCGCCCCACCAGCACTGACCGTTCCTGTTTGCATCTGGTTGATCCTGGTCGCACGTATTGCCTGACAATGCACCCGGAAATAGTATGAAATAGGATCCACGATAATAACTCGGCCCATTAACGGCTTCCTCTACTCCAACCTGATTGTCGGCCCAACTATTTTCTTGTCCAACGTCCTTCACTCCGTAGCACAGTCCGCTCGTCATCGCCGGCACGGAACCGTCATCTGTGCTGGAGGTCATGCCTGACACCCATGGACCGCTGTTCTCCCAAACGATATGCGCACTATTCAGTGTTTCTGTATATGTAATCGGCCACACCGGAGCGCTTGCATCCGTCGATCCATACCCGTTAGCCTGGTTGCCATACACGTCTTGCTCAACGTTGCCATTCGAATCCATGAGAATGTAGCCCGGATGTAAGGAACTGGGTGAATTCGGATATGTTGGAATCCCGTTGTTTGGTGCCCCGGGTCGAAGGTTGGGTAAATTCGCATCGAGACATGCCGACAAAATGTGGTTTCCGCTAAAAAGACTGCTCCCAGCGTAGCTCAGGATCCCTTCCCTGGCCTGAAACTCCACACGATTGTCGAGAACCCGTTGCTCTTCTCCGCTCACAATGAGCCCAATACCATCGATCTGGAGAAGATTTGCCTGTATCAAATTGCCGGCACCAGCGACGTGCATGGGTGCCAGGTAGGGATATTCAAGCGAAGCTGTAAATCCTTTTGGAAATGCGCAACCAGTACTGTATTGATTGTGACTTGCCTCACCATCAACCATGGAGAGTTCCATGCCGCCAAGATTGCCGTCTTCGATGAGCAAAGCAGTGTTCAGATTGGGGGCTGTTATTTGGCTGGGATTCGCACACCACCACGCATCGACATTCGTCCCATAATTCCAGTCATAGCTGTTGTTAACGCCGGTGACATTCTGAATCCCCGGACCACCAAAGAACCCAGTAATCTTAGTGTCCTGCACGCTAAAGTTGTCTGCGGCTACACGAATACCAACATCTTCACCGCCGGCAGCGGCACCTCCACCATATAAGGTAAACCCGCTGATTGATCCACCAGTACTATTAATAATCGTGCAGCCTGGCTGGGCTGGATTGTCAAACAAGCTGCATTTGGTTTTGTGGTCGGCAAGCACTCCGATCGAGAAGTCGGCAACAAGGAGTGGCGACCCGCCCCTTAACGTATTGTTACCCGGATCGGACTGATAAATAGTGCACCCACCCGTGTACGTCTGGGGCGAGTAGCTTGAACATACTAGATCTACGTTTCCTGGAATCAAAATGCGGGATCCGCTGACCGGGTAATCAGAGGCTGCAACAACTGTGGCGCGGGCCCCGCTATGCGCTACGCCCCAGAAGTAGGCGTCAATTAACGTCTGTTGCAGTGCATTGCCCGTCGACCCATCCGTAGGATTGGCGACGCCGCCATCATGACTTGTAGACAGATCGCTAAAAATACCTTGCTCAGCATCTTCTTGTGTTGATATGTATTTAGCAGCCCTCTGCGTCTTCTGGAACGAGCCGCCTTCTGCTAGTGGATGAACAAGCAAAGCAAATAGAAACAGCAGCAGTAGCTTCGTGCAGCGTGCAGGTAAAGCCCGCATAGCTGACGAGCCACACTGCGTCGCCTCAAATGAATCAAGACCTGTCTTCTCAGAAGTGCTCCAGCAAAACATACCTTACCTCAACACTGCAGTGTTAAGGTTCTTATCGGACGACAAGGCTGAATCAATTACACATCTTTAGAAAGACGATTGACACTATAGTGGTATTGCGCTCCCCAAAATGGGATTACATCGGTCACCCATTGAGCGTGTCTGAGGACCTTGAATGGTCCAAGTTTGCAGGTGAACTGAATTCGGAGTGCGGGGATGCTGATGGTACGGCGTGACAGCCGAGGCTATAACTTTGCAAGCCGGGACGTTCAGCTTGGTCGATCATTCGATACATAGATGGTGGCTAGTACACCACCTGGTCCGCCGCCGCGCGTGGATATTCGCAAATAAAACACCTTCTATTCACCGGGGCCGCATTGTGACTGTGGCGGATAGTCAAAGTGGAACGCGCGCGTGCTCGGCGTGAGCAACGCCCGAGAGACTAGCTGCTAATCGAGCAGCGTCTATTATGCTGAGCGAAGGATAGAGAATATATCAGGATTATGAGGCGACGATGAGATGCAAGATTTGCTCCTCCTCCTCTTTTCACATCTCCCGATTTAGATCATCTGATCTACTCAGGCTCGCGATCGGTCAGTTTCCCGTTCGATGCAATGAATGCTCAAGAAGAGCCTATGCATACGTCTTTTCAGCCATACGCTTAATGCAAGATAGGAATTTTCGTCGTCTCAAAAGACCGACACGGACCTTGTTCTGAACTTCGTTGTTTCACGCTTCCCGATCGCTCGGAACTCTCTGCCAAAAACCGATACTTTCGGCCCAGAAGACACTCTGCTTACAACGAAGTCGTAGTCACGAACGAAGATAGTGTTGTCGGTCCTATTTCGCTTGGCGCTTAGTCCTCTAGATAATGGATCGTAAGTGAATGGAGTAAATCCTAGCCGCGCAAGAACACTGCTAAGGCTCTCCTGACTCGACCCATAATTCCCTACCGAGTCATTGTCCTCCATAATAATCGCCTATAGAGATCTCGACGCTAATGTGTGGACAGCCCGTGCAAAGACCTCCGGCTCATACCCCTCTACGTCCACCTTCAACAGGCGCAAACGGGATTTAAAAGGCTTGTTCGTTGCGAAGAACTCGGTGCATAAACGTTCCTCCTCGGTCTGGACCGTTTCGTAGTGCGCCTGAATCAGGGCTTCCTTACTCGGGAAGTAGGAGTAAGCAGCACCTTTTGCCACTCCAGAGTGGGTAGCGATGCCTTGCATCGTGGTGGCATCGAAGCCGTGTTCCCGAAAAAGCTTAAGTGCGCTTGTAAAGATCAGGTTTCGTGTCTGCTCGCCCTTGTCGGTCGCTAGCTCATGTTGACGGTGGTCAATAATTACGCCGGGCAAGCCGGTCGTCAAGGATTATTGAACGCGGTCAACTATCTGCGGCGGCGAGGAGGGTGTCGGATCGGCTATTTACTTGAGCCACCACAAACGAAGGTTTTCGGTAGTGTAGATCCCTCCACTTTCGATAACGGCGTGTCTCTTTACCGATGGTCTACTGTGCGACGCGATGCGATTCAGCACTGCACGCACGGCAGAAACAACGAGAATATGGTGCCTCTGTGGCGCTCCTCTTGAGAACTGCGAACATGCAGTTCTCCACGGTGCCGAGCCGACTGGGGGTCAAAGCGCCTGGGCTTGGATGACGAGGTTGCCAGAATACGACCCGGCGGGTAGCTGAGGGAGGTTGGTGAGATCGATCAAGAGAGTACAGACTTGGTTCTTGTTTGCCCCCAGCGTGAGCAGGCTCGACGTCTGGTAGACCAGTAACGAAGAACCTGAGGCAAAGGGCCCCGATTGGGTAAAGGGCATGAAGCTCGTCGGGCTGCCACCTGGGCATTGACCATACACGGCGGAGGAAGGGATCACATCTCCACTACTGTCGGTCAACGCGGATGTCGTCGCAAAGTAGGCGTAGAGGCTGAAGCTGCTGAGCAATGTAAGATTTACCGCGTAGGTGATCGTGATGGCCGGAGACACCGCGCTTCGACTGCCAGGAACCAAGGCCAGGTTTACCATCGCCGGAGTTGTAGAGACGGCAATGTTTCCACCTGAAACCTGGGAAGTGGCGCGGGTGCTGCTCAGCTTAATCCACTGCCCGCGTGCTGTACAGGTTGCGGCCACACATAAGAAAGCAACTCTCGTGATGACCGGCTTCATCGAGGCACCTGGTTAGTTGCCGGGAGGGGTCGGCGTGTTTCTAAGGGGGTCGCGATCTTTTGTCCCTGGGGTGATTCCGCCTCCATGACCCGTTTCACGATGATCGTGAGGGGTTGTGCACTCTGTTCAGGCACGCTGTGCACCGCTTGTGGTGCACTCACCACGGAGAAGCTCCCAATTTGCATGAAGTCATCCAAAACGACGGTAAGCGAATGAGCTTGCGACGCTTTTTCGCGGAAGAAGAAGATTCCCTTGGAATCTGTGTAGATCTCTTTAGAACTAATCTTCAGCGCGGCACCCTCAACGGGTGCGCCACTCTGATCGACGACTCGCCCCTGGACGATCTTGTCCCCGAAGGCGGCGGGAGCGAGCGGCACAGTCTCGGAGGCCGCGTGAGCAAACTGTTTTTCGATGCGGAAGGTATACAGGGTAGAGCCGTGGCTCCAATGGAGCTGGTAGCCTGGAGCCAAAGATCGCGAATGATCTGAACCTTGGAATCGAAGACCATGGCTTGCTGGAATGGGTGTTCTGGACGAGTCGCGAGGTAAAGCAGCTGGTAATCGACTTCAAAGCTGCTGAACCGAGTGATAAATGCACCGCCGTGTGCGAAGCTCGGGCCACTTGAGCTGTCGGTAACAGATTCCGTGAGACGAAGATGTGGGTTGAGGTTGGCAGCGACGCCGCTTAGCAAGAAGGCGTTTCCCGTTCCTCCATCGTTGTTAACGTGGTAGAAGTTCTCGTTCCACTCAAACCTTCCCATCTTCTGGGTGAAGCCCAGGGAGAGGCCCGAATTGCTTGAATGCAGCTCAGGCGACAGGTTAGAGGCTTGCTGGTTCGAGCGAGAGTGAAGCACTGTGAAGCTAACGATGGTGGAACTCCGATGGTACTGAACGGCTGCTTCATCGAGAGAGCTAGCGATATCACTTAGGGCATTAACGTCATTGTTTGTGTTGTTGCCGACGGGTGTAAGGTAGCTGCGATGTAGACCGGAGAGGGTTAGGGAATGAGTAAGGCGGTACTCGGCGGAGACGTTCTCCCGGGTCGGTTCTGAGATGGCGAGGTCGGGGTCGGCTCCACGCTGGAAGCGATCTCCGACATGGACATAAGAGCCATCGAGTGTAAACTCCCGTTTTTTGATCACGATGCTGGCTGCAGCATAGGGAGCTCCCCCGCCGATGCCGGCAGTAAAGGCACAAAGCACCGGACGGGAAACGTTCCAGCTGAGACTCTCCAGGAAAGAGCCTCCGGTCCGCGTCGTGAAAAGTGCAGTGGACACCGAGGTAAGAGACTCCGTAATAGGCTGCCGCCACTGAACATAGGCGGCTGGAGAGTTGAGATGGGAAGACTGAAAAAGAGGAGTCCCGCTTTCGGTAGACGACATCCCAACAAACCCGTTCATCATTCGACGATTGCCAGGCGCGGAGTGATAACCAACGCCGACGCCGGCAAGGATCGGCCCCCCTCCGAAGATATCCGTAGGGAGCTCCATGCTAAGTTATTGCTGTCCTGTGGTCAGAAACCCTCCGAAAACTGGAGCTGTGGAAGAGGCACCGATGCCGAAATGGCCGTTGATCAATCCTGCGCCAATCGAGGTCTCCGAGTGGACACCGTGTATGGCAACGGAAGCTCCTTTCGCTCCATAAAGAGTGGAGGCTCCGGCAGAAACATCAAACACCTGGCCGAAGGCGGGGCCGCTCATGCAGGGGCCAAGAACGGACAACGCAAATAGTATGGCGGTTGTCGGGCGCACCGTATCAGTCCTTCGCAGCCTCGGGCTTGTCCTGTCGGACGGTGTGCTTGATGGAGAAGTGGTCGAATTCTAGGTCGATCTTTTCTGGCGGGTTTGCCTCGCGCCAATCGATTGAGACCACACGCTTCTGGTGGGGAAGCATCGGGAACCCGCCAGCAGAGGCTGAAGCGTGCTTGCCAGTGACGTCAACAGATTGAGCGCGACCCGCACCTTCGCTGTCGTTGGTTACTTCACAAAGCACGTGGTGCAGCTCTTTATCGTAGTAAATACGACCTACGGAAATTGCATCGGCAGACAAGGGAGCCCTCTGATAGACGTAGATCGTGTGTGGCAGCATCAGCCGGACGTTGATCCCTGGCTGCTTCCTGGCAGAGGAGAAGGTGGCATAGATACAAAGCCAGGCCGGAAGGCTGTCAGCATCGACCTTGTAGAACACCCGGGCGGTCTGACGAGGCTCGAGTTTGAAGCTGGTGGCAGAAAGTTCGAGATGAATGGAAGCATCCAGGTCGCGAAAGATACCCTCCCCATCTTCCTGGATGCTAAAGCTCTTCGGCTCCAGTACAACGACGGCCGGGACTAAGCCTGAGTTGATCACTTCAAACGAACCAGCAGCTTTGCCGGTGTATTCCGCGATAAGAGGCGAGATGTTCTGCACTTTTACTGACTGCAAAGGGACAAAAGGCAGCAGAGCGCACATGCAGCCCAAGAGTGGGCGGTTCAAGGACATTGAGATGCTCCTATAAGATCTAGCCGGCGGCTATAGTGCTTGGGCCTGGATGTTCAGCGTGCCAGTGTAGGTACCTGCGGGGAGCTGAGGCTGGCTGGCCAAGTTAATTTGCAAACTGACACTATCCGAACGTGACGAGGCACGATTGCTTGAGGACAGAGTCTGCGTGAACAGCTTGAGTCCTCCGTTCGCGGCACCGAGGGTGTTGGACTGGCTAAAGGCAGTCATGGAAGTCGGAATTCCATTGGGCAGACTGGCATAGACCGCAGTACTCGGGATGTTGTTCGGCGTACTGGCACCATCGGTTAGAGCGGCAGCGGGTGTAGCAAACCAGGCATACAGGTTGACCGTTCCGCGAGTTGCGGCCAGCACCCAGGAACTGCTCACAACAACCGGGGCGGAGCCAGCAGCGGTACTGCCTGGCGCCAGCGTAAAGTTCACGACCGAAGGCGAGGCCGTGAGTGCTAAGGTCTCAGCAAGTACAGCGTTCAGGGCTACGGTAGAAGCGTTGGAATTGACCTGAGCAGAGACATCTTGAGACGCACAAATGAAGAAAAGCGCAGATGCTGTAGCCAATGCAACGCGATGGATAATGGGTGAGATACGGCCTTTGATCATAGAAACTCCTCAGAAGACATCAGTAATGAAAAGAAGATTAAGGTTCTTGGACCTCAGCGCCAACCCCACGGAGATGTACTTTGGTTACTCAGAAAGTTACGATTGATGCTACGTTTAGGGTATGCAGAACAGAAACTGAGCTTAACAGCGTAAGCAACATGGATGAAGTACTCGCATCCATCACTGTAGCGAGTGAGTATTGACTGGCAAAAAAGACTCGCAGTCATTTAGGCAGGGGCGGCAGGGTGCGTCGCGGTTTTCTTTATCAATGTTCCACGTTGTTTGCTTAACTTCATTGCCATTGGTAGTTTGCAGGCTTTGTGCCGGGCCAGCTTTAGGGCAGGCGGCCTCCCTGTCTACCTCGGTCGGTTTGGTAGCGGTGTTGCCTGAAGGAGTGAGTATGGTGGCGTCACCAATACAGGCTGGGGGTGACGGTAACTCCATACAAGGGTCGATAACCATCACGGTCACAACTAGTTGCGTGACAAATACTCACCGCAACTCGATTAGCGTTTACCTTGACTACCCGCCCTCCACTCTTCTTCATTCGGAGTCTGGTAAGCCGAACTCGTCGAACCAGCGACTATTTTCACAACCGCTCTCGGTAAACACCCGCCACGCCTCGCGATCCGATGAGGTACATGTTCCTTTGAGCGCCATATCTGGCTTCCGCTCGGCCTGTCCTGACGGTTTTCTGAAGCTTCGCGTGCAGGTCCTGTAAGGTTCCTTGCTTCGCCGAAGGTGGTCGGTCGTGAGGACTAGTTAGAAGATCTCAGGCGCCCGAATAAGCACATACTGCCCTGGCTTTGTCATGAACTCTTGTCACCAAGGGTACCGGCACAATCTGGCCGACGATAAGCGTCCGCAATGATTTCAGTGGTGATCTTCCCCCGATTGAGTGGACGGGTTAAGCTACTTTTCGTTCCATGTCAGCCGGGCTGAGGAAGGCGCGGGCGGAGTGGAGACGATGAGAGTTACAGAAGCCTTCGATGTAGGCGAATATATCCCGTTTTGCCTGATCTCTGGTATCCCTCGTGTAAGTGTCGAGGATCGCGGCAAGGTAGGGCCATCCCCTTCCGGTAGGAATATACGTAAGGTCGGCGAGCCAGATCTGGCTGGGTGCCTGCGCTGTAAAGTTGCGGGCGAGCAGGTTGGGAGCCATCGGATAGCTAAGTCGACTGTCCGTGGTTCGGGCACGTCGTGGCAATGCAGCTAACCCGAAAATGCCGGAAACGGCGCCCAAGTTCATACGCAGGAACGACGCCGCTGCCAACTTCGTTTGAAACCAAACGATCGCGCAAGGTGCAACGCTTAGTGCGTGGCAGAGAGCGTCAATGGCCATGCGGCGCGAGCATGCGGATGTAGTTTAGACTTTCCGATGTGGGCGCACGACTGATCAACCTCACATGAAGGATCTGGCTCGCTTCAACGACAAGGAAAGTCAGGTAGCTGTAGGCGACGGCATCATGCCTGTCCGGGAGATCTTCAGGGCGCTCGCGGCGATTCGTTACGATGGCTTTGTCGATCTGGAGTATGGAATACAAGAACACGATCCCATGCCGGGCGCAATCGAAAGTTTTGCCTGTATGCGCGGTGTCATAGCGGGGCTTAGCAACAGCTGAGTTGACCCCAGAGACCGGACTTACCTTTCAGATCCGGTCTACGTGCCTTCCGCAGCCGGTTGCCAGCTGACTACCGCGAGCACCAGAACCGTCATTGACATCGTAGATCCGAAACAGGTAGAAGCTTGAAGTGATCAAAGGCGGCAAATCGACCGTCGAACGAATGCAAACTTCCAGGAGAAGCCTAATGCAATCACCAAACGACGGGCCTCGTCTGTTCGTCCTAAAATCCCCTGCTGCCGCGCGTGCGACTCGTTGGACGAGTCTCGCACTTGGTGCTTGCCTGCTGGCTCCGTCAGCGCTGGCACAATTTCGAGCCTCAATTCAGGGCACAGTGACCGACAGTACTGGAGCAGTGGTGCCTGGGGCCGTCGTCACTCTGACGGATATCGGGACGGCCAAAGTTCTGACGAGCACCACGACCGACTCAGGCTTGTACAACTTCAACGCGCTACCACCCGATCACTTCTCGATAGCTGTTGATAAGACGGGATTCAAGAAGAAGATTTTGAACGACGTTCAGCTGATTCCGGAACAGGCCAACTCCGTCAACGTACAACTCGAACTCGGAGATGCCACTTCGCAGACGGTGACCGTGTCCGGAACGGACAATCCGGCCCTGGACACGGAAACTGCTTCGATCAATGGCGTGGTCGGAAGCAATGAGATTCAGCATCTGCCCTCCTTTGGGCGCGACGTCTTCCAACTGACGCAATTAGCACCAGGATCGTTTGGAGACGGGTCTCAGGGCGGCAACGGCGGCAGTAACAATCTTCCTGGGACGAATATCGGCGGAACGGGCCCGACGGATGGAATCTTCAAGACTGAAAACGGTCCACAGATTGTCGCAAATGGCAGCCAGAATAATGCGAATGGCATCAGCATCGACGGCATCAGTACGGCAAGTGCTGTCTGGGGCGGAACCACGGTCATTACTCCATCGGAAGACTCGGTTGGCGATGTAAAGATAACTTCGAATAGCTATGACTCGGAGAGCGGCCGTTTTGCAGGCGCCCAGATTCAGGTCACAACAAAGGCGGGGAGTAACGAAATCCATGGCAGCGCGTTCTTCAAGGCAGACCGCCCGGGACTTAACGCCTATCAACGCTACAACGGTCCGAACTCAGCTATCGCAGGCACACCGGGCGATCGCGGCCTGCTTCGCGATGAGAGCCGTTTCAACCAGTTTGGCGGCAGCATCGGCGGCCCCATATGGAAGAACCATATCTTCGCATTTTTTAGCTACGAGACTCTGCGCAACAATGCCTCAAGCACCGCGATCGGCTGGTATGACACCTCAGCTTTCGACAAATTAGCACCTATTGGCAGCATTGCCGCCACATTTCTCGGCTTTGCCGGATCTGCGGTGAATGCACAGGGCCAATTGTCTGCTAATTGCTCAAACATCGGCCTGGTTGAAGGCACAAACTGCAAGACAATAGCTGGACAAGGCCTGGATATAGGCTCGCCGTTAAAGACCTCCCTCCACACGCAGGACCTTGGCTACCAGAGCAGCGCCAATCCAGGTGTAGGCAACGGTCTGGATGGCGTTGCGGACATCGGCGAGTACACGACACTCAATCCATCCCAGATCACAGAGGCACAGTACAACGGCCGGCTCGACGCAGACGCTACGTCGAATGACCATCTCACCTTTACTATCTACTGGGTCCCTCAGACGACTACGGATTACAACGGTCCGGTCCGCGCCTACAATCTCTATCATCACGAAGCTATCAATGATGCTTTCGCAGCTATCTGGAATCACACCTTCTCTGCAACGTTACTCAATGAAGCGCGTGTGAATGCAGCAGGCTGGAGATGGAACGAGATCAGCACGAACCCGCAGGAGCCGTTTGGACTACCGCAGGACAGCGTCACAACTATCGGCAGCTTGAATGGTTCATCCGATGCGAATACTTTTGCCTACTTTGGTGCACCAGGTCCCAGTGTCCTGAACCAATGGACCTACGGTTACGAAGATATTCTCACCAAGGTCGCTGGCCGGCACACGGTCAAACTGGGCGGCAGCGTGACCAGGCTTTACTACCTTAACGAGGCGCCGTACGCCGCCCGCCCCGCGTTCACCTTCTACAATTTGTGGGATTTTTTAAATGATGCACCGGAAGCTGAATCTGGAACGTTTAATCCCCTCACCGGCGTGCCAACAGCTAATCGGCAGGATGACCGGGCGGATTTGTATGGCTTCTTCGTGCAAGATGACTTCAAGGTCAGGCCGAACCTGACCCTTAATCTGGGGCTGCGTTACTCGTACTTTGGACCATTGTCGTCGAAGCAGAATAACTTGAATGTCTTGTTTCTCGGCACGGGGGTCAACACCTTTACCAATCTAAGGCTGCGTCGCGGCGGCAACCTTTACGAAGCTCAAAAAGGAAACTTCGGACCTCAGGTTGGATTTGCCTGGAGTCCCATGCGCGATCTGGGAAAACTCGTATTGCGTGGCGGCTTTGGCATGAACTACAACCAAGAGGAAATTGCGATCGCCGCAAACGGTGGCAACAACCCGCCCTCGGTATCCAATCCAAACTTCTCCAGCACGTCCCCAACACAGATTAATTCCAGTATTGTCTACAAGCTTCCCAGCGATCCGCACTCCCTTTTTGGCTATCCACCGAATCCGAACACAATCGTAACGTTCAACGCTAACAATCTGCCAACGACTGGGACGACGTCTGTTGCTGGATTTCCTTCGGCTGTTCCAACGGCGTACACATATCACTATTCGCTGGATACGCAATACGACATTGGAAGGCAGTGGGTCGGTACAGTTGGCTACCAAGGAAGTATGGGACACCACATCATTCATCAACTCAATGAGAATGCCATCGGTGCTGCCTTGGGTATTCCACTCAACCCCATCGTCAACAGCGTGGACATTTATAACAACGAGGGATTTTCAAGGTATAGCGCCCTGCTGGCCGGCTTGAAGCATCAGTTCGCCCATACCTTCCTGCTCGACACGCAATATACGTGGTCAAAGAGTATGGATGATGGCTCAGAGCCTTACTACCAGGATCCCTATCCCTACAACCCACGATTGGCGTACGGAAGGTCAGACTATAACGTAGGACAAGCCTTCAAGGTATACGGCCTATGGCAGCCAGTTATTTTTCGGGGAAACAGCGCTCTCGAGAGGTTGGCCGGGGGCTGGTCACTAAGTGGCATCTTCAATCTCCACAGTGGTTTTCCATGGACGCCGACGTACAGCAACATTATCAATAACAATCTTTACTACCAGGGTAGCCCTTACGGCTCCCTGCGCCCAGCTGCATATAGAGGCGGAGCCGGGCAAAGTCAGAATGCTGATGCATTCAAAACTGGTGCTGGCGTAGGTGGAACATACAATAAGAATTTCCCGCTTGGCGCTCTCGAGTACTTCCAAGTCCCAACATACACGCCGGTTACTGGTGCGTTTCCCCAGACATTCGGGCCCCCCCAGACACCTGGGGTAGCGCGCAACTTCCTTACTGGTCCCAATTATAAAGATGTGGATATGACGATTAGTAAAGCCTTCGGGGTTCCGAAGGTCAGAGGCCTTGGAGAGGCTGCGAAATTCGAAGTGCGCGCCGACGCTTTCAACGTGTTCAATAATTTGAACTTCAGCGCCGGGAGCATCAACACCAACATCAGTACGGATGGTGTCACGAGTGCTCCAAACTTCGGTCAGGCAACCTCTGCCCTGGGATCGCGAACACTTGATCTACAAGCCCGCTTCAGTTTTTGAGATTTTAAGGGTGCGTTCTGGCAGCGCACCCTTTGACTTTTTGAGTCGTTCAACTTTTGGACGTGCTCGGTTCTCGTCGATTTATTCGAAAGTCTTCCCATGCTGACATCGCAGTACCGTCGAATTCTTCTCATCTGCATGTGTTTTGCCACCGGTCGAACTGTTTGTCCCGCCACAGCCCAGGAAGTTGTCACGATTGACGCAAAAGCCACGGCCAAGCCGTTTCCACATTTCTGGGAGCAAATGTTCGGGTCGGGCCGCGCGATACTGACACTTCGGGAGAGCTATCGGGATGATCTGCGTGCCGTGAAACAGATCACAGATTTCAAGTATGTTCGCTTCCACGCCATCCTGCACGACGAGGTAGGTGTCTACACAGAAGATGAGCAGGGCAACCCGCTTTACAACTTCGCGTATGTCGACCAGATCTACGACGGGTTATTGAAGAATGGCGTACGACCTATTGTTGAAATAAGCTTCATGCCAAAGAAGCTAGCGTTCAACCCAGACGCTCTTCACCCGTTCTGGTACAAGCAGAACGTATCGCCACCCAAAAGCATGGAACGCTGGGATGGCCTAATGAAGGCTTTTGCGCAGCACCTGATCGACCGGTACGGAATCGACGAGGTTTCGCAATGGTACTTCGAGGTGTGGAACGAGCCGAACATCGACTTCTGGGATGGGATTCCGCGTGAGCAGAGCTATTACGAGCTTTACGCCCATACTGCTCGCGCGCTCAAGGCAGTGCATCCTAAGCTTCGAGTTGGTGGCCCGGCTACTGCCGCGGCGCACTGGATCCACGAATTCCTAAAATACACCTCCGACAATCATGTACCCGTTGATTTTGTATCGACACACGGTTACGCGGACGACACGCCAGAAGACATGCTGCAAACAACTGATCCCGTCCCTATGGACGACAGGGTCTGCCGTGCCGTGGCGAAAGTCCGGGGTGAAATCGAGGCATCTGCCACACCCGGGGTGCCACTCTTCTGGACAGAGTGGAATGTGGAAGGCCTGCACGAATCGCGTGACACTATCTTCGTTGGTCCAGCGCTCGCTAACACTGTGCGTGCCTGCGAAGGCAACGTCCAGCAGATGTCGTTCTGGACCTTCTCAGATGTGTTTGAAGAAGGTGGACCGATACCGCGGCCGTTTGAAGGCCACTTTGGTTTAAGGGCAGAAGGTGGCATCAACAAACCCAGCTTCTATGCATTCGAATTGCTGCATCAACTTGGTGATGAAGTCATAGGTAATGCTTCAAAAAACATAATTGTTTCAAGGGACGCCACAAACACCTGGACTATCGCTGCATGGAACCTGGTTGATCCTGATCAGGTGGGAACGACCAGGCAAATCACCCTGGACTTTCACGGCTTCCCAGATACCTCGCGTGTGACTATCCAGCGCGTCGATGGTGATCATGGAAACGTGCTGAAGCAATATGCGGCCATGGGCAGCCCGGCATATCCAACAAAAGCGCAGGTAGATGAGCTTAACAAGGAGACCGCGCTTCCTGCCGCCGAAGTAGCGAAGCTGCGTGCTGGAAAGCTGGACCTGACGTTGACACCAAACGCCCTCCTGCTGATACGGGTGAAACCCTGATCCGCGACGAGAAATGACGATACCGAATTCGGCGAACCTTCTACGCACACGCTGTTGGCTGAAGGGCTGAAGCTACCTGTCTGCGCTGCGACGTCTCAGGCGTAGGATAGTCCTCCTTGGGACCGGGATGCACGCAAAAAGGGCGACTATTCGCCGCCCCTTCGTCACTCTTGGGCCACACACCAGCAATCAGCCGAACAGCCTCATTTGCTCGCCTTGGTGTGACCGCTTGGCCAGAGCGGTACCGGTTTCCGCTTTGGACGTGGATTGGCAAGAAAGACCAGCTGGAGACCAGCAGGCGCCGGAAGGTCGTTCGGCGCCGGGAGGATCTCTACAAATTCCTGTTCTACGAACAGGTTACTGGCAGAGTGATGACCTCGGCCACTGGCTTGGGTGGCCGAACACCCGCCACAGGCTCGTGCCGTCGTAGATGTACTGCCGCAACATCTTGCTCAGGCCATCGGAGGGTGCCTTATCCGGAGCACTTAAAGACAGTCCACGCCAGCCCTCTGTGATCGCTTTCGGTGAGAGGTTGGCTGGCAGTTTCGGGTCCGGGCCAGGCACCACTTCCTCAGGCGTTGCGACCTCCGCTTTCCGCTTCGGGGCGGTCTTCATCACCCACCGGAGAGTCGTCCGGTTGCCCGGCAATTGCGCTCCGACGGAGCTCGCAGAGTACGCCGGAAAGTAGATTTTCTGGAGCGGCGTAAGGGTCAACGCAAGCCAGGCCGATACGGCCAGAAGGAACAGCAAAGCCCCGATCGGGACCCTGAAAAAGAGCAGGAGCCGTCTCCTGGCACGACCCGGAAACTGCATCGGGCGGCTCACGATTCGCCACCGTTCTGGTCTCCGTTGCCCTCCTGCTCCGAGAAATTCCTCGAGCAGTTTGCGCGCGCTTTCGAGCTTCCTGGCAGCCGCCTGGTCACGGATTCTGAGCACCGAATCGGGCAATAGATGTTTGCCCTCGGCGTTCGCAAGAGCCGTCGCGTGGAATAAATTCAGGAGCATGTACCGGGTCGCCGCGACCTCGGACAGCATCAGCTCGACGGTCTGCCGGCCGCTGCCGGGCCGTCTTCAGGGCCAGCTCGCGGAGCCATTCGGCGAGCGATTTTCCATCACGGCCGGACGCTGCTTCGACCTCGCGCAGCTCCTCCGGCGTCAGCCTGGTAGCGACTGTTATCGTACGCAGATCGGGACGGATGTCCTCGTCAGGGCGGTAGGGCGGGTGTGCCTGGGAAGGAATGAGAGGAGTCCTCGTAGGGCCCGGCCTCCAAAACAGACTGCCTCGCTCGACCAAAACCTTCAAGAGCCTATAAAACAGGGAACAGCTCTAAGCACTGATAAGTCAATGTGTTTACACGAAAGAAATATTTAGACACACCTAGATCGAGCCTCGGACTGGAACGATTTGCTGTAGGTTTCAATCCACACGCCCCTTGCGGGGCGCGACAGACGCGCATGCGTTTGATCGATCGCTGTACCACGTTTCAATCCACACGCCCCTTGCGGGGCGCGACGCCCGCCTCCAAATTTGGATCGGCACGACGCCAGTGTTTCAATCCACACGCCCCTTGCGGGGCGCGACATTGCATGCCGTACCGTTGGTTGAAAAGTTGCTAATGTTTCAATCCACACGCCCCTTGCGGGGCGCGACGACTGCCCCCCAGACGCCGAAGTATCCGCCATTTGACGTTTCAATCCACACGCCCCTTGCGGGGCGCGACTGCCAACTTCACCTACACCTACGGTCAACGTCTTGTTTCAATCCACACGCCCCTTGCGGGGCGCGACGAGGCAGAGCGCCACGAGGCCGCCATCAGCGCCGCGTTTCAATCCACACGCCCCTTGCGGGGCGCGACGCAGCTGCTTGAGGCGCGGCCATTTGAGTGGATGGGTTTCAATCCACACGCCCCTTGCGGGGCGCGACCACAGGCAGTGGAGACCCACGATATCAGCCAGAAGTTTCAATCCACACGCCCCTTGCGGGGCGCGACTCCCGCTCTGCCTCTGCTATTTGCTCGGCGAGACTGGCCGTTTCAATCCACACGCCCCTTGCGGGGCGCGACATCTGCAGGCGCAGTTTGTGGGCGGCTCGCACCGGTAGTTTCAATCCACACGCCCCTTGCGGGGCGCGACCATGCACAAGATTTTCTTACTAGCTTTGGCGGCAAGTTTCAATCCACACGCCCCTTGCGGGGCGCGACACCTCGCGATCAGTGATCTATAGCCACCTCCACCGTTTCAATCCACACGCCCCTTGCGGGGCGCGACGCCGACAAAACGCATGTACCAGCAACGTATTCGTGTTTCAATCCACACGCCCCTTGCGGGGCGCGACCATCATGAGCGCTCTGGCGTCGTTCAAAGGCACGGTGTTTCAATCCACACGCCCCTTGCGGGGCGCGACGCACGAAATCCATGCTCAAGTGCTCAATGTTGTTGTTTCAATCCACAC
>CAZZXL010000092.1:0-20132 GCA_964658035.1 uncultured Acetobacteraceae bacterium | reverse complement strand
TATGGTCTGCTTCTATGGTCTGCGATTCTGTCTACTTCTACGGGTCTGCTTCTATCTAACACTCTGCTCGATCGATCTGCTTCCACCCTGCTTATGTATCCTGGGCGGTGACAGACCATCAGCCATGCCGCACACTGCCCCCACCCCAGCAATGTAACCGCTTTCCTCAGCTCTTGCCAGTCGGCACTCTCGCCTTGCCTGCCCGCAAGGCTCATTCCCTCCTACAATCCCACACCCAAGAGTTACTAATGTGCGACTTCCGGTTACTCGAATTGCCCCAGCCGTGGAGCTATACTTGTCCATAATTGGAGTACAGAAACAACCATGATTCGAACCATGACGCGTGAAGCAGTGGCCACGTACCCGGATACACGCTTCCCCGCTCCTGCCATCCCCGACCTCAACCGCCTCGAAGAACGACGACGGCTCTCGCCCGCTGCCGCCCGCGCCTTCTTCAAAATCATCGAGCATTGGCAGGTGCGGGATGAGGATGCCCGCGACCTGCTCGGCGGCATCTCCAATGGCAGCTACTACCAGCTGAAACAAAAGGCTGGCAGGACCTTCGAAGCCGATCGCCTCCTTCGCGTTTCCTACCTGATTGGCATCTTCAAGGCACTGAACATCCTCTACAGTCAGAAACTCGCTGACCGCTGGATGCAACTCCCGAATACCAATCCCATCTTCGCCGGCTCCACCCCGCTCGCCTACGTACTCACCGGTGGCGTTCCCGCTCTCGACGCCGTCCGCCGCCTCCTCGACGCCCGCCGCGGCGGCCATTAACACACCCAACCAACCATCCCGAGCAAAGCGAAGCACCCAGCGTTGTCATGCCGAGCGAAGCCGAGGGACCTGCATCTCCCCAATCTCACAAGCACACCAACCCGCGGGATCAAAGCAACAACCACAGTACTTTTGAATCTACCCACGGCGATCATTACAATGACAGGGATGGCCGATCAGCTTTACCTCAGTCTGTGGTTCCCCAACTTCCGCCTTGCCTCCTTGCCTGCTGCCCTCGTCGCAGTCCTCAAGCAGTTTTCAAAAGCAGGTGGCACCGGCACCGTTTCCGCTGCCGCCGCCTATCCCATCTCCTGGAACGAGGCGCCTGTCTTTCAGCGCATCTTTGATGAAGAGGAAGAAGAAGCCGCCGTCCCCGAGCGCGCCGTCGCTGAAGCGACCGAAATGCTGCATGACGACTTTGCCTATGAATTTGAAGGCGAATGGGAGCTGTGGAGCCCCGCGCGCTCCGGCGACCTCGATACCGTCTGGACCCTCGAACCGCACACCGTGCGCATCACCGGTTTCGGGCCCCAGTTTGATGAAGGATCATACGAGCAGAACGGCCACATCCGCATCGACCTCGGCACCGACACGGTCTTTCTGCAGGATGAAGTGGACCTCGATGAAGAAGCCGCTGCGCACGTGCAGCAGAACGTCCAGCACCTGATCGACTTCACCAACAACATCGAGCAGAACATCGGCATCTCGAGCCGCCTCCTGTGGTCAGAGAGTGGCGAGAACCTGGCACAGAAGCTCATCGCCCGTCTGCAGCGGCTGAACTGAACGCTCACATTGAACAGGCACATTCACCAGGCGAAGCCCGCGCCGTAATCATCGCTGCGCGAGCTTCATCCTTGAAAGCACAGGAAAGACCAGGCGCATTGAAACAGATAAACCTCCACAAAGAGCCGCAACCAAAGCCGGGATCCGGCACGCCACCCTCCCGGCATCGGCCTACAGGGACCATCGCTATCTTGGCCTGCTGCGTCGCTGCGTTCTTCATCACCACGGGCCATGGGCAGACGGCAAAACCCGCGCCGGCGACCATCCCGCCCATCAACCTGCCGGGCATGGCAGACCGCAGCAACCTGATCCTGAATCATCTCAACTCGGTCATCACCTGGTATCGCGATATGGGCAAACAGGTGCCGACCGTCGGCATGCCGACCGACATCATCTATCAAAACAACGCTCGCGCCCTTGCCATCCAGGTAGCGCAGGCAGCCTTCCAGTCCGCGACGGCCGATGCACTCCTGCTCTCGCATACCGGCACTCCCACTGCCGACGCCGGTGCGCAGGACGTGACCAGGCTCGCCCCGCAGGTCGATGCACAGATTGCCCAGGTGAAAGCGCAGATCGAGGCTCTCGCGCCACAGATCGTCTCGGCCAACAGCAAGCACCTCGCCAGCCTGCAGGAACAGCGCGTGCGTCTGCAGGGCGACCTGGAACTGCTCAATGCAGAAGATGCCGCGGTGGATCAGCTGGTCAAGTTTTCGACCAACGGCAGCGGCTCCGGCAGCAGCCGGCTGCAGCAAAGCATTGCGCAACTGCAGCGCACCGTTCCGGAAGCCACGACTGCTACAGCGCCGGTGGCAGGTTCAAAAAGCGCTGTCCCAACGGCGGTCGGAACGTCGCCCGTGCCATCACCGGTCACCCAGGAATCGAGCGGCCTGATCAGCGAAGCTACCACCCTCTTCGCGCAGGCCACCACCCTTCACCAGATCGATCAGCTGACGAAGCAGGTCTCCGAAACCGAGGACCTCGCCAAGAAGCTGAAAGCACCGCTGCTTGCGCAGATCCACCAGACGCTGAGCCTGGCCGCCAGCTGGGCAGGCACAACTCCCGCGGGCACTCCGCCAGACACAACCCCAGCCACGCCGGCCCCCGATAACTCAGAGCCCGCCGCGAATACTCAGTCCGCCGCCACACCCGACGTCCCGGCGCCCACCAAGCAGCAGTTCGACCAGCTGACCGCCCAGTTCAAGCGCCTGGCAGCCGCCTCCCTCCCGCTCAGCCAGGAGATCATGGACCTCGACCAGGCCCAGAGCACCCTCGCCCAATGGCGGCAGTCCCTCCATCAGGAGAATCACGAACTACTGATGAAAGTACTCACCAAGGTCTTCTTCATCGCACTCGCGCTGGGCTTTCTCGCCCTCATTTCTGAACTGTGGCGGCGCTTCATCTTCCGTTACGTGCAGGACGTGCGCCGACGCCGCCAGATCCTTATCCTGCGCCGCTTCGTCATCGGCTTCATGATGGGCGTCGTCATCATCCTTGGATTCGTCAGTGAGTTCAGTTCCCTGGCCACCTTTGCCGGCTTCATCACCGCTGGCCTCGCTGTTGGCCTGCAGACCATCCTGCTCTCCGTTGCGGCTTACTTCTTCCTGATTGGCCGCTACGGCATTCGCGTCGGCGACCGCATCAGCGTTTCCGGCATCACCGGCGATGTGATCGATGTAGGCCTCATCCGCCTTTACCTGATGGAGCTCGCCGGCACCGGCAATGATCTTTTCCCCACCGGCCGCATCGTCGTCTTCCCCAACTCCGTGCTCTTTCAGGCAACCGTCCCACTCTTCAAGCAGATCCCCGGCACCGACTACGCCTGGCATGAAGTTGCCACCACCATCAACGCCACTGCCGATGCGAAGATGGTGCAGGAGAAGCTGCTGGCCGCCGTCAACAGCGTCCACGACAACTACAAGGCAGACTTCGAGCGTCAACACGCCGCATCCTCCCGCGTGCTCGACATCCGTATCGAAACACCGAAACCCTCAGCGCATCTGCAATTCGCCGCAGCCGGCCTCGAACTGGTCGTCCGCTACCCGGTCGCCCTCGGCAATGTCGCCCGGGCGGATGAAGAAATCACGCAGAAGGTCCTCGCAACCCTCAACGACTCAGCCGACTTCAAAGCCTCCATCGCCGGCTCCCCCCTGATCCGCGTCGCCGTAAAGGGCTAAGCCATCCAGGCCTCCTTATCAAGCGCACGACCAGCTTCGTCATTCCAGCCGAACCCGCGCCACCCCAACCCTCAATTACACTGTCAACATGCTTGATGAGTCACAATTCCGCCACCATGCCGAAACCGCGCTTGAGTCACTCAAACAATCCCTGATCCGCGCAGAAGAAGACGGCGAATTCGAAGTCGAAGAACAGAACGGCGTTCTGAACATCGTCTTCGAGCAGCCGGTGGCCAAATTCGTCCTCACTCCCAATACCCCTGTCCGGCAAATCTGGATCTCCGCCCTCTCCACCAGCTTCAAACTGGAATGGGCTGACGAAACCGGCAAATTTATCCTGCCGAAAACCGGCGAAGACCTGCCGACCGTCGTCGCCCGTGTCATCAATACGCATCTCGGCATCAACACTGTTACACTTAGCGCCTAGCGCACCATGACGCGTACTATGACACTCGTCAACAGTCCGAGTCAGCCGCGCCTCTCTGTTGCCATCATCACGCTGAACGAAGAAGCCAACCTGGCACGCACCCTGCAGTCCGTCGCCTTCGCCGACGAAATCATCATCGTCGACGCAGGTTCAACCGACCGCACCCAAGCCATCGCCATTGACCACCAAGCCCGGTTCTTTTTCGAGCCTTGGCGCGGCTTCGGCGCGCAGAAAAACTTCGCACTCGGCAAGTGCACCGGCGAATGGATACTCTCTCTTGATGCCGATGAAGAAGTGTCCCCGGAACTGGCCACCGCCATACAAAAACTACTATCCGGCCACCCGCCGAACACCGCCTTCTTCGTGGCGAGACGTAACCTGTTCCTGGGAAAATGGATGAAGCATGGCGGCTACTACCCGGACCGCAAACTACGGCTGATCAAGCGCGGTGCGGCACTCTTCGAAGAGCGGACAGTGCATGAAACCCTGCAATACACGGGCCTTCCAGGAGTTCTGGACCACGACCTGGTGCACCATGCCTATCCCACGCTGCAACTCTACATCGAACACATGGATCGCTACAGCACTCTCGCGGCTGCGCAGTTTGTACGAAAGTATCCGCGCATCTCCCTCTTCCGTTTCATCAATGGAGTCATCCTCAACCCGTTCGTGACCTTCCTCTACAACTACGTCATCCGCCTCGGTTGCCTCGATGGCCGTGAAGGCCTCTTACAACACCTTTATCACTCGGTCTACGTCAGTTGGAAGTACGCAAAGATCTGGGAATCAAGTAAAAACTGACTCACTCACCGGCCTTCGAGCGTTCCTTCTTGATCGCTCCGCCGAAAGCTGTCAGCAGGCTCACCGCCGCCGACAAACCCAGCCGGGCCTCCTCCGTATTCATCTTTTTCGTAATAGCGAACAATGACGGTGGCTTATCGTTTCGCTCCTCCGGTCGACCCTGGATCGCCGCATGAAGCGTCTCCGGATCAATTGCTGTCAGCAGCGTTCCCAGGGCCAGCAGGTTGCGTAACGCATCGATCATCTGCGGCGTACTGATGATGTTGACGACATGGTTCACCACCGCGTCGCCGCGCCCCACCAGTCCACGCAACAGGTCGATCGTGCCCGTATCATGCAGTTCCTGCAGCAGCTTCAGACTTGCAAGCAATGCGTCGCCATGGTCTACCGGCGCGTTCCCTACCTGCCGGGCAACGTCATCCTTGGTGTCGGTCGGTATAAATCTTCGAAACGGAACCGGCTGTGCCATGTCTTCCCTTCGTTATTCTTCGCGCTACTTTGCGGTACTTATCTGGACCAGTTCGCTGGTCCCTGGAAGGCGATAATCTGCCCGCTTCCACTTGCGTTCCACTTCGACACCCATCTGCGGTGTACGCTTGCCGCTATACCGGAAGTTCGTCGGCTTCAAAGGATTCGGCCCCTTCTCCGGCAGCACCCGGATACTCACCGAAGTCTCTTTATAGGCTGGCGTGTTGGTCACGCGGTCAACAGCATTGCCCACCAGCACGTTGACCGGGCCCGATTGTGACGTCAGCGGCAAATACACTTCCTTCCCCGTTACGCGGGAGGTCACCAGCACTTTTACCTTCAGCTTACCGACGCGGCTTTTGACCTCAACCCATTGGCCCGAAGTGATCTTCCGCTCTTCCGCCAGTTCAGGAGACATCTCGAGATAGCGTTCAGGGTTGATCTCATGGATGCCCGGTACCCGCGTCGTCTGGTTACCGGTTTGAAAGTGCTCCAGCACTCGCCCGTTGTTCAGATGAATGTCATACTCTGCATCAATTACTTCACTTCCGGGAACGTAGCCCATCGGATAGAGCCGCGCTTTTTTGTCAGGAAAATGAAAGCCGCCTTCGTCCATGTAAAGCGTCTTCGTATCCGTCCCATCAACGTTGACCGGCCACTGCAGCGTACTGTAGCCGGCCAGCCGGTCATACGTAACCCCCGCAAAAATCGGCGCGAGCGCAGCTGCCTCGTGCATAATGTCCGCCGGATGCTTGTAGTCCCACTCCGCGCCGAGCCGGTTGGCAAGCAGCTGAATAATCTCCCAGTCCGGCTTCGCATCCGCATACGTTGGCAGCGCCTGGTAGAGCCGCTGGATCCGCCGTTCCGTGTTGGTAAACGTCCCTTCCCGTTCCAGGCTCGGCACGGCTGGAAACACCACGTCCGCGTACCGGCATGTCTCGGTAAAGAAAATATCCTGCACGATGAATAGATCGAGCCGTTCAAAGCCGCCGCCCACACGGTTCGCGTCCGCATCAGCCGAGATCATGTCTTCACCCGCCAGGTACATCGCCTTGAGTCGGCCGTCGTAAATCGCATCGATCATCTGGTGATTATCAAGACCCTTTTCACCCTTGATCGACACCCCCCATGCCTGTTCATACTTGGTCCGCGCGGCATTGTCTGAAACTTTTTCATAGCCGGGGAACATATTCGGCATCGCCCCGAAGTCACTCGCCCCCTGGACGTTGTTGTGTCCACGCAGCGGATAAGCCCCTGTCCCCGGCCGCATGTAGTTGCCGGTAATCAACAACAGGTTTGAGATTGCCGTAGAAGAATCGCTGCCCCCGCAGTGCTGTGTAATGCCCATGGCCCAGAGCACGCACATACTGGGTGCCGCCGCGATCTCGCGCGCCACCTGCTCCAGCGTCTCGATCGGCACTTCGCACATTTTCGCGGCGTACTCCATCGTGAATGGAGCCAGGCTCGTGCGGTAGTCATCCAGGCCATTCACCCACCGGTCAAGAAACTCCTGCCGCGCATGGCCGTTATCCAGCATGTACTTGCTCATCGCCGATAGCCAGATCAAGTCCGTACTCGGCTTGGGCTGGAAGAAAATATCCGCCCTCTCCGCCATCTCATGCTTGCGCAAATCCGCGACAATCAATTTCTGTCCGCGCAGCTTGTGCGCCTGTTTCACACGGGTCGCCAGTACCGGATGACTTTCCGCCGTGTTGCTGCCAACAATCAACACCAGCGAACTCATCCCGATATCCGTAATCGATCCCGAGTCGCCTCCATGCCCCACCGTGCGGAACAATCCCTGCGTCGCCGGCGACTGGCAGTAGCGCGAGCAATTATCGACATTGTTTGTTCCAATCACCTGCCGCGCAAACTTCTGCATCAGGTACGCTTCCTCATTCGTGCACTTCGACGAAGCAATTACACCAATCGCATCAGGTCCGTACTGTGTCTTGATTTCGCCAAGACGATTCGCCACATAGGCCAGAGCCTCATTCCACGTCGCCTCGCGAAAATCATTACCCTCGCGGATCAGTGGCGTCCGCAGACGGTCTTCGCTGTTCACATAGTCCCAGCCGAACTTGCCTTTTACACAGGTTGAAATACTGTTAGCCGCGCCCTCCGAAGGCTCAACTTTGAGAATATGTCGGCCCTTCGTCCACACATCAAAGCTGCAGCCCACACCGCAGTACGTGCAGACCGTCTTGGTCTTCTTGTTCATCACCTCGCGCATGGCAGCTTCGGTCTCGGACACCGCCATAATCGGGCCATACCCAATTTCCGGCTCCACACCCTTCACCACCTCGATCATTTTGCTCAGTGCATCTGCCGGCAGATGCGTCAGGTAGCCGGCATGTCCAAGCATGGATTTCTCCATCAACGCGTTGCATGGGCAGACAGTGATGCAATGCCCGCAGGACACGCAACTGGAACCTCCAATTTCATGTCCGCCATCCCAGAGGACCCGTGGATGTTCCGACTCCCAGTTGATGGTCAGCGTCTCGTTCACCTGGAAATTCTGGCAGGCCTCTACGCAGCGCCCACACAGAATGCACTGGTCAGGATCGTAGCGATAAAAAGGATTGGTATGGTCCTGTTCATAGGGCTTCGTCTTGTACGGACGCTTCTGATGCTGCACCTGCAGATCCGCGGCGGTATTATGCACCGTGCAATTCCCATTGCTGTTATCGCAGACCGTGCAGTAAAGCAGGTGGTTGCCAAGAATAACGTCGTAAGCTTCGAGCTGCGCCGCCTTCGCTCTGACTGACTCCGTTTCCACCCTCATCCCGGCAGTCACCTGCGTGCCGCACGCACGCACCAGCTTGCCGTCGGCTTCGATCATGCAGGTATCGCATGTCTGGATCGCTCCCAGTGGTTTCAGGTAGCAGACATGCGGAAACTTCTCATTATGACGAAGGATCGCGTCTACCACCGGCTCACCGACTGTCGCCACCACCGGTCTACCGTCTATGTACAGTTCAACTGCGGGCGTGCCGACGTGGATCGCGGCAGAGACAGAAGCAAATTCCGTTTGGGCATCCATAATCTATTTCCATACGATGCTGTTTGCCCCCGGATCGTGGGCCCATAGGAGAGACCCTTGCATCGGATCAATCAGTCAGTCAGAATGCCCATTTCAAACGGTGGCGAAAGCAGGCAGTCCAGCTTGGCTATCTTTTCGAGCGCTCGCGTCAGCTGCGAGTTGAAACAAGGCTCCACCGTAACCACGAAGACCGTGTGGTCCGGCGTGTAATCCGGCTTCTGCAGAATGGCCCGGATATTAATTTCCTGCGATGCCAGGTCGCCCGCTATCTCTGCCACTATCCCCGGACGGTCCTGCACCACAAAACGAATGTAGTGCGGCAGCTGGAACTCCCCGCCGCCCGCCATCTTCTTCACCGCGAGTGTCACCGAGCAGCCACCGTGGGCAATCGTCCGGATATCCGACACCACGGCCACTGCTGTCGGATGACCGCCGGCTCCATGTCCGGAAAAGATCGTCTGGCCGCCGAAAGATCCACTCGAAATCACCATGTTTTCCGTTCCCTTTGACCAGGCAAGCGGCGAACTGTTCTTCACCAGCATCGGCCCGACACTAGCCAGCAGTGCGCCGTCGCGCATCTCTGCACGCGCAATCTGGCGGATGGTGCACTGTAGTTCCTGCGCGTAGGTAAAGTCCGCTGCAGACACCGTGCGTATCGTGCGACACGTAATGTCGTTCGGCGCAATGTCCGCGCGCAATCCTATCCGCGCCAGGATGACAAGCTTCGCCCGCGCATCAAATCCGTCCACGTCTTCTGTCGGATCACGTTCTGCATACCCAAGCTCCTGTGCTTCTTCCAGCACGCTTTGGAACTCTGCCCCCTGCTCCATCTTGCTGAGCATAAAGTTACAGGTGCCGTTCAAGATGCCTTCCAGCTTGAGCATCCGGTCACCGGAAAGTCCCTGTTGCAGGCCGGGAATCACGGGCACGCCGCCGGCAACCGCTGCCCCGTACAGCAGGCTCACCCCATGCTCCTGCGCGATACGCTGCAGTTCAATGCCACGGTAAGCAATCAGCTTCTTGTTCGCCGTCACGACACTCTTGCCCGCAGTCAGTGCCTGGCGCACCCATTCGCCTGCCGGTTCCAGGCCGCCTGCAAGCTCAGCAACCACATCCGCATCCGAGGCCAGGACCTCGTTCAAGTCTTCTGTCCACTGCACGTCCGCCGGAATCCACGCAGCCTTCTTGCGGCTCACATGCCGGTTGTAGATATACGTCAGCTCAAGATCGTCAAAGTAAGGATCTTCCAGGATCCTCGCGACCGAACTGCCGACAGTGCCAAAACCTAAAAGGGCGACCCTTGTCTTGCGAGCAGAAGTGTTCACCAATGCAGTCAATCTCCCGCGGCAGTCAGTCGAGAATGCTGTGCCGTTTATGTCTGCCTAGTGTACGACGAAGACCTTTTCTCTAATCGCTTCTCATGCCTACCAGCCGGAACAATCGACAAAACGCCGTTGGTTCCACGCCGGATCCCGCTTAGAAATGCCGCAATCGCTCCTCAGGCATAGATTCCACATTCACCGGCCCAGGCCGCACCGTCTCCTTCTCCAGCGACCGGCTCACCAGGTCGCGCGAACCCAGCCCGATCGAGAGCGCCAGCGCCAGCACGATCCCACCAAACAAGATGCCAAACGCCAGGTCTACAATCGCTTCACCAATATGGAGATGGTCAAGCACCATCGCTGCTGTTAGTACCAGGACCAGCCACTTCACCCCCAGGCTGAGCAGTCGCGCATACTGCAGGTTCATATTCACAGCGCCGATCAAAACGCTTCGTGACAGGAACCGGGCGATAATCGTACCCACAAAAAGGATCACCACGGCGCCGACAATCCTTGGCAGGTAAGCCAGCAGCCCCACAGCGATCACGGAGTTCGAAGAAGCACTGAACGCTTCAAAGCCCACCGCGACACCCAGTACGACCAATGCCCAGAAGACAATGCGCACGAACAGCGAAGTCGGCGTCTGCGTTGGCGACCACTCTGCAAGCTGGGTAGACCGGTGGCCAAAACGTTCATCAAAATGCAGCGAATCCAGCAGCTTGCGCAGCGCAACCGACAAGCCCCATCCAACCAGCGTAAACAACAACACCGCTACCAGCAGCGCGAGTAATCCCGGAAGGATGGTCGCAATGCGTTCAAGAACACGTTCGATCGACGATTGAAGTGATACCACGAGCTGATGTCCCATACCTGCTCCTCAACTAGCCTGCAGCCTTGTTGCGTTTTAATTCCTTGTCGCTTTGTGATTGAAGATGGCTTTCCCCGCCCCCTTCAGCATGACCAGGCCACGGCATGCTGCAGGACGCAGCCCGCTAAGGATTAAAGCGGTCTGGCCAACGCCAGCGCGACAGCAGGTAGGTTTTGCCCGCTTCAAACGCCTGCGCCAGCTTCTCCACCCGCACCTCCGCCGCCGCGTCTGAAATCATTGCCACTTCTTTCACATACGACGCCACCCACGCCAGGTAAATCGGCGCGAACGCTCCCATCAGGTGGGTACGGCTCAACGTCTTCAGCCGATGTGCCAGCGCGAAATCATAGATGATACGCACCCACACTTCGTCGGGCATCTTGAACTGCTCCGGCGTAAACCGCGTCATCCGCTTCAATTCCAGCTGTGTTACCGGCGGCAGAATCAGCGACCACAAATCCTGTAGATTGCTCGATGCCAGCAAAAAACTATCGACCATCGGCTTCGTATCAATCGCGTGCGGCGCCGGTGTCTCCGGCACGTCGTGCGCGGCAAACGGCTGACCCAGCGTAGGAATGACACTCGATCCGCGGGTCCTTTGCCATACCTGCGCATTATCTTCGACATCCGCAAACAGGGGCCCCAGCACCTGCGTCAGAACGTCTGTCAGCTCCACCCCTGCGGCGGTCCCTTCATGACGCACATTGACGTGCACCTGGCTTACCTTTTTCTCGCGGATGGCCGCTTCCGTAGCCGGCCAGAACAGGCTTTCGGCGCCCGCGGCTACCCGCTTGCCTGGATGCTCGAAAATCGGCAGGATGCCCGGCGCCACCGCAAAATCCTGCGCCAGAGGATACCGCACCCGTTTGCCGTAAAGCGCTCGCGTCAGCGGAGAAAGTATCCCGGAATTCAGCAGCCCTTCAAAGCGGCTTTGTGCATAGATCGGCATCACCAGCTCAGCTGTGCCGGCAAGCACCGGTGCCGCAAGACTTGCCACCGCTCCTTTTGCCAACGCCTCGAGGTCTGCATTCACCACCACGCACGCTTTCGCCCCGGACACTCTCGCCAGCGCGAATAGGCTTCTGTAGGTTGCCGCTGACGTGAGCCAGTAAGCACCAGTGCCGGACGCTGCCGCCACCTTGTACGTCATCATGCCCACGTCGCTGTTCTCTTCGCCGGGCGGGGCTTCCATGCCCGGATACGCAATCACCAGCCTTAGGCTGCTGCCGCTTTGAGACAACGCCGCCGCTGCCTGTCCTGCTACTTCGCGCAGACGTTGCAGCTCCACCGTGCCGGTAACGCCAACCAGGATATCTGCCTGGCCCTGCGCCGCCGGAATTGGCACCACTTCTTCCATCACATCTGCCTTGGCCATCATTCGTCCCGAAATCCTCAAGCTGCAATCACTTGCTCAACCTGATCAAACCTTACAACTGCTACATTGGCAGTGACAATATCCCGCTCAGCGGAATCCGTACCCATGCCGGCCGATTATTTAACTCGTACACCAGTTCATAAAGCGCCTTGTCCAGTACATACGCCTCCAGCAGTTGCTGAAAAGGCGCAGCCTCCGGCGGTACCACGGCAACACCTGCTACCGTTTGCCGATACATCCGCAAGAATTCAGCCGATACTGATTGCTCCCACAAACGCGCCCACGGCTCCAGCCGATCAAAGTCATGCGGACGCCGCGTCGTATACTTCATCAACCCCGAAAATGCGCAATAGCTGAACGACCGCAGCATTCCCGCTACATCTTTCAACGGAGATTGCTTGGTCCGCCGTTCTGCCAGGGTTCGCGCCGGTTCTCCTTCAAAATCAAGCAGCACGAAGTCATTCTTTGAACGCAGCGTCTGCCCCAGGTGATAATCGCCGTGCACGCGCGTTCTCAACGCATGGATTTCGGTAGCTTCCATCTGTGAGAAACGCTCCAGCGCCAACCGGCGTCGGCTCAGCACCAGGCTCGCCAGTTCCACGACGTTGTCCGGCAGGTTCGCCAGGCTTGCTTTCAAGGCATCGAAGGCTGCCGTAGCATGCTGCAACAAGTCAGACCGCAACTCCATCAGGTCATGCTGGCGTAGAGGCTCGGGTGTAAACGCGGGGTCAGCCGTCGGACGCGCCAGCGCCAGGTGCAATTCACCAGTCCGCCGGCCCAGCAAGGCTGCCGCTTCAAGATAACCCCCCACATGTTCGCGCGCAAAAGCTGACGGCGGCTGTTCGCTCATCGCCACCAGATTGGCTGACGCACCCGGCATCGCCTCCGGGGGCAGCGCGCGTCCACCGTTCTCTTCAAAATAGCGATCGATCTCTTCAAGCGACCATTCCCATCCATCGCCTTCATTTGGTACCAGTCCCTGCAGCATCGCCAGCGTCGACGACAACTGGCCTTCACCCGTCGGCGTGTACTCGATCGAACCGCCAAATGGAGCAATATGTTCAAAGTGCGAAAACTCCGTCAGATAGTGGCCAATCTCCGTATCAGGATTGGGGCCTGCCTGCTGTCGCCGGAAGAGCTTCATGATCAGCTTGCTGCCGAAGATCACATTGGTGTTGCTCTGCTCAGCAGAACTGCGCTTGGGCTGCAGCGCACCCTTCACATCTCCCTCGAGTTCCGCCAACCTCGTACTCGGCAGCCCACGGATCACGCCATTCGCAGTCTTGATTTCTGATCCATCTTCGATCATCGCCAGCAGGGACCGGCTGGTCGCGTCGTTGTACATCGCATCATGCAGCAGCCCTTTGTCCTTCGGCGTCACCACGTTCGTCATCACTGCCTGCGGCGCACTCTCACAGATAGCATCCGCTGCTACACCCAGCGACATACCAAGCGGCACCAGGTACTGGTCAGGATCACCACTGGCATACTCAACCGCGATGATCGTAATCGCCACTGTTCCGTCAGCGAATGGTGCCCAGTCCAGCAGTGTCGTCTTGCGGATGCCGCGCGACTTGCCGCCAAACCAGCGCTGCTTCACCAGGAATTCAGGAAGCAGACGCGCTTCTAAATCCGCCCGGCCCTCCCCCATGAAAATCGCTTTCCAGTCAACCGCACTCGCTACCCGCAGGGCGTGCTCAGCCGGCCGTTCCACCGGCACTTCTTCTACTTGTTGAACGGATTGCAGCTCCAGCCAGTAAAAGCCATAGGGCGCCAGGGTCAACGGATAAGGATCTTTGGTGATCTTCGGGAACTCGACGTAGCCCAGCATCTCGATCGGCTGCAGACCCTCAAGTCCCTCCAGGTCAAGCATCACCGGCTGCGCAAACCGCGACAGGTTGGCGACACACAACACCCTCTCTTCACCCAGCTCTCGAACATACGCAAGAATCTTTCGGTTCTCGGAATTCAGAAACCGCAGCGTCCCCCGTCCGAAAACCTGGAAGAGCTTGCGCAAGGCAATCATGTTGCGCATCCAGCTCAGCAGCGACGATGGGTCACTCTGCTGTGCCTCGACATTGATCGCTTCATACCCCCACACCGGGTCCATGATCACCGGCGAATACAGCTTCGCCGGCACCGCGCGAGAAAATCCCGCATTGCGGTCTCCCGTCCACTGCATCGGCGTACGCACCCCGTTGCGATCGCCCAGGTAGATGTTGTCGCCCATGCCCAGCTCATCGCCGTAGTAGAGAATCGGTGTACCCGGAAAGGAAAAGAGCAGGCTGTTCAACAACTCGATGCGCCGGCGATTGTTATCGACCAGCGGTGCCAGTCTCCGCCGGATGCCGATATTGATCCGCATCCGCGGGTCAGCACTGTACGCGAGATACATATAGTCGCGCTCATCGTCCGACACCATTTCAAGCGTAAGCTCGTCATGGTTACGCAGGAAAATTCCCCACTGGCAGTTCTCCGGAATGTCCGGGGTCTGCGCCATGATGTCAGTAATCGGCAGCCGGTCTTCCTGCCGCAGCGCCATGTACATGCGCGGCATCAGCGGGAAGTGAAAAGCCATGTGGCACTCATCACCATCGCCGAAATAGGGGCGCACATCTGCCGGCCACTGGTTCGCTTCGGCCAGGATCACCCGTCCTTCGTACCCCTCATCAATCGCCGCGCGAATCTGCTTGATCGCTGCATGCGTCTCCGGCAGATTCTCGCAATTGGTGCCATCGCGCTCTACCAGGTACGGAATGGCATCCATGCGCAGGCCATCGACACCCATGTCCAGCCAGTGCCGCATAATGTCGATCACTGCTTCGACAACCACCGGATTGTCGAAATTCAGATCAGGCTGGTGTGAGAAAAATCGGTGCCAGTAGTACTGCTGCGCCTCTGCGTCCCACGTCCAGTTGGACTTCTCCGTGTCCGTGAAAATGATGCGCGCGCCCTGGTATTTCGCATCCGTGTCACTCCACACGTAGTAGTCGCGCTCCGGCGAATCCTTCGGCGCGCGCCGTGCTTTCTGAAACCACGGATGCTGGTCAGAGGTGTGGTTGATCACCAGTTCCACCATCACCTGCATATCACGCTCATGCGCGGCTGCCAGAAATTCCTTGAAGTCCGCGAGGGTGCCGTAACTCGGGTTCACATCAAGATAATCAGAAATGTCATAGCCGTCATCCCGCAGCGGCGAAGGAAAGAATGGCAACAGCCACAGGCACGTGACTCCCAGGTCCTGTAAATAATCCAGCTTCTGGATCAGCCCGCGGAAGTCGCCGATGCCGTCGTTGTTGCCGTCCATGAAGGCCCGCACATGCAGTTCATAGATGACCGCATCCTTGAACCACAAAGGATCGGCCATACTGCTTTTCTGCTTCGCTCGCGGCTGCTGTACTGCTGTTGTCATCTCTGCCAATGTCTTCGCTTCCTCAAGCTGCACTTCTTGCGCGCCTCGTTCCAATAGGGGTTCAGCCATGGGGATCAGATACTCTTCTCGATCACAAAGATGTGTGCAGGAATCGTATCCGGACGCAATTCCACATAATTCCGGTTCCCCACCCATGTGTAGCTGTTGCCGGTCAGCGCATCCCGCACGCGATACGCACCCCCGGGCGCAAGATCAAGCGCACTAAGGTCCAAATCGACGAAGCCGGACTGCATATTCACCGGATCAAGGTTCACAATTACCAGCACCACGTTGCCATAATCGCCGGTGGCCTTGCTGTAAGCAATCAATAGCGGGTTATCAACCCGCTGGAATGTCAGATTATTCGTGGTCTGCAGCGCCTGGTTCGCAGCGCGCGCCTGGTTCAGCGAAGTGATCAGCGGTTTCAAACTAAGCGGGTCCTGCAGCTCCCACTGCTTGATCTCGTACTTCTCTGAGTTCAGATACTCTTCACTTTTTTCGCGCCGGAATGGCGTGTTATCGCCCAGTTCGTACGCCGGACCGTAAATTCCATAATTCGAGGACAGCGTTCCTGCCAATACCAGCCGCGACTTGAATGCCGGCAGCCCGCCTGTCTGCAGAATGCCGGGCAGAATGTCAGGCGTATTCGGCCAGAAATTCGGCCGCAGGTAGTCCTTTACTGAAGTAGTCGTCAGCTCCGTCAAATACTCCGTAATCTCCGCCTTGGTTTCCCGCCAGGTGAAGTAGGTGTAGCTCTGCGAATACCCCAGCTTTGCCAGCCGCTGCATCACCCGCGGTCGCGTAAACGCCTCAGCCAGGAACAAGGCATCCGGATATTCGGCCTTCACCGACGCCACGCACCACTCCCAGAAAGGAAAAGCCTTGGTATGCGGGTTATCCACCCGGAAAATCTGCACCCCCTTTGCCGCCCAGAATGTGAATACATCCTTCAGCGCTTCCCACAGGTTCTTCCAGTCGCTCGATTCAAAGTCAATGGGATAAATGTCCTGGTACTTCTTCGGAGGGTTCTCAGCATACTGGATCGAACCGTCCGCTCGCTTCTTGAACCACTCCGGATGCTCCTTCACCCAAGGATGATCCGGAGCACATTGGAAGGCGATGTCCATCGCCAGTTCCATCCGCTCTTCCTTCACGCGCCCCAACAGGTATTCAAAGTCCTCAAAGCTCCCTAGCTCTGGATGAATGGCAGTATGACCGCCTTCAATCCCGCCAATGGCCCATGGACTGCCATAATCACCGGCAGCCGCTTCAACCGTATTGTTCCTGCCCTTGCGATAAGCCACGCCGATCGGATGAATCGGCGGCAGGTACAGTACGTTAAAACCCATCTCCGCTACATACGAAAGCTGCGCGGCCACATCGCGGAAGTTGCCATGCCTCCCCGGCTCTAACGACCAGGATCGCGGAAACAATTCGTACCAGCTGGAATACCCGGCTCGCTCGCGGTCTACCCACACCTGCAGGACTTTGTCGTACGTGGTCTGCAAAGCCGGCTCAGGATAGCGGCTCATCGTCTCCAGTAACGCAGGCTGCAAAGCCAGCTCTGTCGACAGATCTTCGCGCAGCAGCTTGGCCCACGAAGCCAGCTGCTTAGCGTCCTTTCCCTTCACTCGTCGTGCGGTAGCGTCAATCAATAACGCGCCGGTCTTCAACGGCAGCTCCAATTCCTGCCCCGCAGTGATTCTCTTTTCAAGATCGCTGCGCCACGTCTCGAAGTGGTCCACTTCGCCGGTCACCGTGAACTCGTGCAAGCCCACTTCCTGCGCGGTAAACTCGCCCCGCCAGCGATCATTCCCCAGCGCCGTCATCTCCTCGGTACGCCAGCTCGCCTCTCCCACCTTCCGGTAAAGTACCCGCGCGCGAACATGATCATGGCCGTCGCCGAATACATCTGCCTCCACCGTCACCACTTCGCCCACAACGCTCTTCGCCGGGAACCGTCCACCATCCACCTGGGGCGTCAATCCTTCAATCACTACCCGCAAACGCCCCTCACGCGGCTTCGGGATGACCTTCGGTCTTCTTGCCGCCAGGCCCTTCACCTTTGCCGTGCTCCGGCTTCCGTCTGCGGCTGCTGCTTTGAGAGGCTCCTGTTGCGCAATCCCTGGCATCTATTTCGCTTCTCCTTGCTTGATCATTGCTGCTTCTGGAAACGCTCCGCTTACTCCTGTAAATCACCACCGGGCATACCAACTAGCTCTATCTGGCAGCCGAACTGCTGGCGCCGTCACACTCGTGTCACCCTCGACCCGCGCTACTTCAAGAAGATGCGGAATCTTCAGACCGCGATCACTCGAAACGTAGTCTCCTCCTCGCCATGACCAACATCCATCAACATCCGGTCATGCACAGGGATTACCAACAGGTCTTTCCTTCGTTCCTCTCAGCGCCTTCCCGCTTGAGGAATACCTGCATAGCCCATGAGCAAGATGAAATCTTAGGCCTGTTCCTTGAAGCTTCCATCTTCAACCTTCAAGGACGCCAGCTGCCGGGAGGTGTCAAGCATGGCCGTGACCGATCCGCATTCTACAATGCCGGCCTCTCACCCAACCTCGGTCAGGACTCCAGGGCCGCGCGAAGTTGTTGCTGCCGCGCGCCGCTTGGTCCATGCCCGTTCCGAGGACGGTCTGCTTACATGGTCCTATACCATCGGCCTCCGCGAGGCTTATCAGCATCCGGAACTCCTGATCACCGGACTCGATCCATTCCTCGCCGAATCCGTCCTCAGCCAGCTCATTGAGCAGGTAGCGCAAGGGCATACCTTCCATGACGCTTCGTCTGCGAAAGACATTCTCCATCGGCTCACCTGCGCTTTCCGTGCCGTCCCGTCCGCCATGGCATCCGTCCTCATGCCGGTCGCCCACGCGACGGCGCATGCCGAATCCCACGTCGAACCAAATGGCGAATCCATTCATGTTCTGCAGTGCGTCTACCCCGATCACAAGAACCGTCTTCCCTGGCACCTCGGCTATAACAACAGCTGGCACGAGGTCCAGCCGATCTTCAACTTCGAGTCACCCCTCACCAGGATTGAAATCAACCTGCTCCAGGCAGCTTCCGGCATCCATCGTCCCGCCGCCCAGCATCTCGTCACGGAAATCTACTGACCCCGCGAACTGATCCCCTGCACGCTCACTGGCAACCCGCCCCTAGCTGGAAGCCTCATCCTCAAAATGACTGAACAGCGTATTCAGCGCCTCTGCATAGAGCGGATGCGCGAAAATACCATCCCGCAGCTCTGAATACTTTAGCCTGCCCATCATCGCGATCTCGATCATGGACATGATCTCCCCGCCATCCTCGCCCAGCACAGCCGCACCCAGAATCTGCTCCGTCGCCGGATCAACCAGTGCCTTGATGAAGCCATGCGTCCGGCTCGTCTCCATCGCCCGGGCGACTGACGTCATCGGCATCCTCGCCACTCGATACGCCGTGCCCAGCTTCTGCAATTCCTTCTCACTCGCCCCCACCCGTCCCAGCTGCGGATCAATAAACACGCAGTAGGGCAGCGGACGGCCGTCAATCGTACGGTCCCCGCCATCGAGCAGGTTCGTCTTCAACACCCGGTAGTCGTCGTATGACACATGCGTAAATGCCGGGCCGCCCTTCACATCACCAACCGCATAGATCCCCGCCGCAGTCGTCTCAAGCCGGCTGTTCACGCAGACAAAGCCCTTTTCGTCCACCTCCACCCCGGCCGCCTGCAGCTTCAGCGCCTCCGTATTCGGTTTGCGTCCCGTGGCCACCAGCAGGTGCGTCCCTTCAACCCGCGGCGTGCTCCCCCCAATCGTCACCTTCAGGCTCAAACCGTTCGTAGTCTTGGAGACCGCATCTGCTTTCGCACCCAGCAGGATCTCCAGACCTTCTTCTCGCAGGATCTTCGTCACTTCTTCCGCCACATCGGCGTCTTCGAGCGGCAGCACCTGCTCAGCGTTCTGGATCACCGTCACCTTGCTGCCTAAACGATGAAACATCTGCGCGAACTCCAGCCCGATGTAGCCACCGCCCAGCACCAGCAGGTGCTCTGGCACCACGTCAAGTTCCATCACGCTCGCATTGTCCAGGTAATCAATCGCTTCAATGCCGGCCAGCTTGGGCAATGCCGCGGACAGACCCGTGTCGATCACGATCACGTCAGCCGTCACTACCCGCTCGCCGCCATCCTTCAACTTCACACTGACCTGCTTCAACCCTGTAAAGGACCCTTCGCCCCGGATCAACTCCACATGTTCGGCCTTGGCAATGCGTTTCTCGCTACCCTCACGCCAGTTCTTCACCATCCCCCGCTTGCGTTCCCGCACAGCCGGCATGTCGATGCTCACGCCGTCTGAATGCACCCCGTATTCGGCGGATCGCCTCGCCAGGTACGCGACCTCCGCACTGGCCACCATTGTCTTTGTCGGCGTGCAGCCATAATTCACACACGTTCCACCAACCGCTGCCCGCTCGATCAACGCAACCGTTTTCCCCTTTGCCGAGTACGCCGACGCCAGTGGATTGCCCGCCTGTCCCGAACCTAAAATAATCGCGTCAAAGTGCTCCACCACCGCCATACGTCTCCTCTAAGAAACCACTGCTTAAGTCTTTATCTATAAAACTATAGCGATAGTGTTTATTTATAGACCTATAGCGATTCAGTCTTCGCTTAGCGATTCAGT
>CAZZXL010000091.1:0-20139 GCA_964658035.1 uncultured Acetobacteraceae bacterium | reverse complement strand
TGAATCCAGCAGGCGCAGCGATGCAAACAAGCACCAGCCACGCCAAAGGGCTGCGGAGTGCGTGCAACTGGCGTCTTCCCACCAGCCCGCAGAGACTCATGAGCATTGCCAGGCCACTCGCATGCGCTTCAAGCAGGTCCCCCATGACAGCCTCACTTCCTCCGGCCTGAGTGCACCGCAGAGTGCGGCAGCGAGGATACCCACAGTGCGATTGATGATCAACGACGAATACTGAGCGTATCCCAGGACGTTCCCCGGGTCGCCTGCGAGATAGCCCGGTAGAATTCCTCGGCAGCCTGTAACCCCGCACTCGTCACGCTTACCATGCGCCTGGCCCTTCCGCCTCGCTCCGCCGTAGGATTGCCCAACCATGTCTTGATCAAGCTCTTGGCCTCAAGTCGATCAAGGGTCGTATACAGGGCTCCGATCGAGCAGGGCCGCCCGATCGCCTGGCCCAGTTCGTGCCGGATAGACGCTCCGTAGGCTTCGTCGCCCAGCCTGGCTGACACCGCGATCACGAGATATTCAAATTCACCAAGCATATTAGTTCTACATTGTGATACTAACGAGGAGGCAAGTCAAACACGTTTTCACCGTGGAGGTTCCCTCATGCCCGGCAGTATCCCGTTACATGCGAAGTGGCGTAGACACTCGTTGGTCACCCTAGGCCTTGCGGCTGTCCTTAGTGCCGGCAGCTGCACAGGATGAGTCAATGGCGACTCCGCACCGGCCAAGGTCGAAGATCAGCGCTCCCGGACGTGCCATGACTGCCGGTCAGAGACATTTCTCCAACATCGAAATCCAGTCTGTAAGGTCTCTTACATGCTGCTGCTGAAATAAATTTCAGGGCGATGTAAACCTTTTATTTTGTTGGTTCTGTAACATTATTTTTGTGGCGATGGCAACTCCGTGGGCCTTGACGAAGGTACCTGAACATGGTTACTGTGGTGATCGTTCCACATTCAACCTGCGTTGTATTGACGGACAGACATCCATAATGATCCATTTCTTCATCCTCCTGTTCTTTGGGACTGTGCTTACCGTCGGGCTTTATTGCCTCTGGGTTGCTCTCCGCGTCGAACACAACCGCGCGCCGAAGTCAATGCGTTTTAACCACGATCGCGAACTTCACTCTGTGATGGGAACCTCAACTTCTGTCCACTCAACGCCGCACGCACACTGATCATGAATTCCTACAGCGTGCAATGCCATTTGGCCGTCTCACCCAGCGTAACTCAGCCCTAGACTTCCAGGCATCGGGCTACGCTGGGAGTCCCCCATCAAGTTTCGAGCCGATTTGGGACAAATACCCGCTGATCCTCCCGATTCGGACCGGCCCCCGTACAATTCTTTGAAAATCGGCGATCGCGCCTTGTCCAGGTTCTCCCAGAAGGCCTAGGCTCGTCTTCAATGACACCGACAAAGTTCCCTTTGCGCCTCACCAGATGGAACCAGCCGGTAGGTATCGCCTGTCTCTCGCTCTTCTGCATGCCTGCAGTAGCGGCTCGAACGGCCAAGGTGCATACTGTCGGTCTTGGCCAGGCAAAGCGCGTTCCCTACTCGGCTGCAACCGACCCCTCCGGCGCCTTGCTTGCAGAGAAGGACCTGCGTGTACGGCCCCTCCTGGTAGACGATAGGGTCAAAGATTGGACGACCGGCGAGAGCCATGCCATCACCGACCGCAGCTTTGCAGTGCGACGCGCCCTGCGCCTGAATGATGCTCTCCCCGGAGACAAGGGGGAACATTGGATCTGGCAGAAGGGCCCCTGGCTACTAATCGACAGGACCAACGGCCATTACATCGCTCTCAAGCTCCCGGAGTATGACCCCGCTGTGTCTCAGGTCATCTGGTATCGGGATTATGCAGCGTATTGCGGTCTCTCCTCCGGCGGCAAGCAACTGTACGCGGTGGTCGCGCAGATGGGTGCGCACAAGCCGGTGCTCTCAAAGAAACTGGCCCCCTGGCTGCCGCACGAAAACATTCCAGGCGATGCCGCGGCGCCAGCCTGCAGTGCGGCAGCATGGCAGCGTGAACCGCTTCGCGTCACCTTTCAACTCACCGGCGAAAGCAGCGTCAGCTACGACCTGGTCGGCGCTTCAGCTGTGATGGTCGAGGAAGGCGACGGCGGCGGCGAAGAGCCTGGTACGGACAGTTCGTCGAAGGCAAGCGCCGGCTCTTCCGGTTCGCAGTAGTCTGCAGGCTGGATGCGCCTAGAATGGAATTGTGGAGAAGCTGGAAGAACTGTTGAAACAAGCCGAGAGTGCTCACGGACACCTGTGCGCCGGCCAGATCCTTGGTGTGCGCATGGCTATGCTGGGCTGTGCCCGTCTGGGCATCGACGACCCTAGAGGAGCAGACCGGAAGCGGCTGGTGACTTTTGTCGAGATTGATCGTTGCGCGACCGATGCGATCGGGGTCGTGACCGGATGCCGTCTGGGCAAGCGTGCCCTGAAGTTTCGCGACTGGGGGAAAATGGCTGCGACGTTCGTTGACCTGGCTCACGAAAACTTGGCGGTTCGGATAGCGGCAAAAGAGACTGCCAAGGAACTGGCCCGCAGCATGTATCCGCATCTCGAAAACAAGAACCAGCAGCAGATGCTTGCCTACCGCGAGATGCCGGATGCTGATCTGTTCAGCGAGCAGTGGGTCAAAGTCGATCTTCCACCTGGAGAATTTCCCGGGTTTAAAGGTGAACGCGTCGCTTGTTCTGCCTGCGGTGAAGGGATCAATTACGATCGTTTCGTCCGCCGCGGGGAAGCGGTGCTTTGTGCGGGCTGTGCCAATCCGGAAAGCCGCTACTTTCAGCCTCTGCTTTAAGTACGGCAGGCTGCCGAGCTCCGCTTGAGCTGATCAGCCCACTCGGCTTAGAGCAAACTACCTGAAGATGTAGAGCGAAGATACGATGAACACGGGCCTTTTCGCCAAGAAAAGGCCAACCTGTATCCAGCCAGAAAATACAATAGCATCAGGTAGTTTGCGCTAGAGCTTGTCCAAGCTGCAGAATCGTGGCTTCTCCAAAGTGTCGCCCTAGGATTTGTACACCGATCGGCAAACCCCCTTTTGAGGTGCCGGCGGGGACGGAAATGCCGCAGATCCCAGCAAGGCTGGCAGTCACGGTATAGATATCCGCCAGGTACATGGAAACAGGATCGTCGGTCTTTTCTCCGATTCTGAACGCCGGCGTCGGGGCGGTCGGGGTGACAATCGCATCCACTTCGGCAAAGGCCTTCAGGAAATCCTGGGTAAGGAGCGTCCGCACCTGCTGCGCTTTGCGGTAGTAGGCGTCATAATAACCGGAGCTCAACGCGTACGTGCCCAGCAGGATGCGACGCTTGACCTCTGCGCCAAAACCCTCATCGCGGGAGTTGCGATACATGCCGGACAGGGTCGACGCATCCGGGGACCGATATCCATAACGAACACCATCAAAGCGTGCCAGGTTGGAGCTCGCCTCTGCCGTTGCCAGCAGGTAGTAGGCCGGCACCGCATAGCGCGTATGCGGCAACGCCACGGGCTGCACTTTGCAGCCCTGCGCCCGGAGGCTTTCAATGGCACGCTCTACCGCGGCACGAACCTCGGGATCAAGCCCATCCCCAAAGTACTCGGGAGGAACGCCGATGCGCAAGCCTTCAACCGGCTTCTTCAAGTCAGCGCTGTAATCGGGAACGAACTCTTCAGACGACGTCGAATCCAATGGATCGTGCCCAGCCAGAACTTGCAGAAGAGCAGCCGCATCCTCGACCGTGTGGGTCAGCGGTCCCACACGATCGAGCGACGACGCAAAAGCGATGAGACCATACCGCGAAATCCTGCCATATGTCGGCAGTACGCCCACAACGCCGCAGTAGGAAGCAGGCTGTCGGATTGAACCACCGGTGTCGGTGCCGAGTGTTGCAGCCGCCATATTCGCTGCGACGGCCGCTGCTGAACCACCGCTAGAGCCACCAGGAACGTGATCGAGCGCTACGGGATTGCGTACGACGCCATAGGCGGAATTTTCATTTGATGAGCCCATGGCAAACTCATCGCAGTTCAACTTGCCGAGGATAATGGCGCCCGCTGCTTCCAGGCGAGCTACCGAGGTCGAGGTATAGGGAGGACGATAATTCTGAAGAATGCGGGACCCTGCGGTAGCGGGAAGACCTTTTACCGTCAGCACGTCCTTGATCCCCAGCGGGACACCGGCTAGCGGACCGGGCACTTCACCGCGGCCGATCGCCTCATCGATAGAAGACGCTTTGAGCAGCGCCGCCTCGCGGTTCAAGGCAAGATAGGCGTTGATCTCGCCGTTTCTCTCATCGATGGTCGCGAAATACTCCTCAACAACCGTCACCGCCTTACGCGCTCCCGATGCTACATCGTTGCGGACGCTGACAAGCGAAGGGGCGGGGTTGTGTGCAGAGGTCAAATCCGTCAGCGCGCTTTTTTCTACAAACGATTCAAGCTTCATCGCTCAATGACCTTCGGCACCTTGAAAAAGACACCATCTGTTTCGGGTGCAGCGCTCATGACGTCAGCTCGTAGCAAAGAGGCTGCTGCCTCATCCTGACGCAGCAGCAGCCGCGAATCTCCTGTGCGCTGTGAAAGCATTTCTGCCACCTGGGCCATGGGAACGACCGCCGCAGTATCCAGCTCAGTCAACTGGGCAACATAGTCAAGGATGGCATTCAAGTCCCGCTGCATCGCCACTTCTTCTTCCGGCGTAAGTCGCAGATTGCTCAGCGCGGCAATGTGACGCACTTCTTCCGTGGAGACTTTTTCCGCTGAGTGTAACGACATAGCCCGATCAATTCTCCATTTGTCTTCGCTCCCAGTATACGGTTTGCCGGGAAGCAGGCATACCCATGAGCGTCATCAGACAGGGGAAGTACCGCGCGAGAAACTAGCAGATTTTAGAGATGTCTACTGGGGGGTCTTTCCGTCCGGAGGCACAGGCACTGGCGGTGCGGGCCAGAAGCTTCAAATCGCTGAGGAAGGTTGCTGACTGCATGTACTCGGAGTCGAGTTTTGCTTTGCAGGGCGCCAGTCGTTTCACGCAGAAAACTTCCAATTCATCTTCAGGGATCTCGCGCAGCATTTCTTCTTCGCAGCGGAAGATCAAGGTGGCTGCGCCTGTCAAGCCTGGTCGGAAGGGCATTTCCAGGGTTTCATGATGGGGCAGTTTGGGCCTGGGACCGATCAGGCTCATATCGCCAAGCAGGACATTCCACAATTGTGGAAGCTCATCCAGCTTGAACTTTCTAAGCCGGACGCCGACCCGCGTTACGCGGCGGTCGCCGTGCTTCGTGACCGTGAAATTTTGGTGACGGGACTTAACATCCATGGTGCGGAACTTGTAAATGGTGAAAAGGTTCCCGTAGCGGCCCATGCGGCGTTGTTTGAAGATGACAGGGCCCTTTGAGTCGAGACGGATCCAGAGGGCGATCATCAGGAGCAGAGGCCACAGTAAAAGTAATGCCAGTGAAGCCGCGGCCACATCCATCACGCGTCGCCCTTGAGATAGCGTCCACGGACTAGCCGCAGCGACCTTGAAATCAAGCTCGACGTCAAGAAGATACGGGATCGTTAGCGTCGCGGCTCTTCGCGTCGCATCCTGACGTGGCTCCGGCTGTACTTCATTCCAGAGACTCTGCGTCGCTAGGGTCCTGCCCGGTTCGAAAAGACTCATCCGCCGCCTATTACCGAAAACTTCTCGGTTCTGATTCGATCCCAAGTCCAATGGCAACAAGCAGTGCAAGTTGCAGGCAGCGTAGCACTTACTTTTGCGAACCTGCTGCACAAGAAAGGCATGTTCAGGACCCTTTGACGGCAAACGCCGGCTAACCTCTCTATTGTACGATGCAGACTTTTAATCTCATCCCCAGACCCGTTAAACACGGAGTAGCAAAGGAAGTTCTCCCGCAAACGACACTTCGCATTTATTTCTGATGCGGAACACAGGTGCTTTGCAGATGGACGCTTCAAATGACTGCACCGCCGCATGGAACAGCTCCGACTCTTAATATTCTAACTGCGCTGGATGCAGGCAAGCTCCAGAATATGCAAGTGCGTCTGTATACTCAGTAGTTTATCGGCCGTTTACGGCTGCTTGTAGAGACATTAAGTTGCATAAAAACCGCGCCTCTTGACTATTGCCTTTGAAGGATGATGCAGGTTGAATTCCGAAAACGCAACGAAGCCGCCTGCAGCCAGTCCTGTTTGTACCGATAAGCGAAGAGTCTTCGTCTTCTATCACTACCTTTTTCCTGACAACGTTGTGAGCGCCATTCACTATGAGGGACTTTGCGAAGGTCTGGTGCACCGCGGCTGGCAGGTCACCGCTTTCCCCGGAAATCGCGGTTGCCGCGATGAGGATATTACATACGCACCTTTCTCTGTGCACAATTCGGTCAAGCTGCACCGTATCTGGCGTCCCCGGTTCCGACAGGCTTCTTCCCTGGGCCGTCTTTTCAACGCCGGCTGGATGATCGCGCGCTGGAGCCTGCTGGCGCTACGGCCAAATCCTCCTGCTGCCGTGATTGTCGGTACCGATCCGATCTTGAGCATTGCCGTCTCCATCATCTGGAAGTTCATCCGACCTCGCACCCGTATTCTGCACTGGGTTTTTGATCTCTACCCGGAAGCGGCTTATGCGGATGGACTTCTGTCTCCTCGCAGCCTGGCTGCGAACCTGATTGAAAGAGTGCTGCGACACGCCTATGCTGCATGCGACGCCATTGTAGACATCGGCCCCTGTATGCGACGACGGCTGGCACGTTATCCATCAGCGGCACGGCAGGAAACCATCGTTCCATGGGCGCTCGAGGAACCAGCCGAAGCCCTTCCCATCTCACGCTTAGAACGCGATCATGTCTTTGGCGGCACGCGCATGGCCATGCTCTACTCCGGCACCTTCGGCCGTGCTCACGCCTATGAAGGGTTTCTGGCGCTGGCGCATGCACTTCGCGCTGAAAGCGCGATGCTCGCTTTCAGCGTGCGGGGAAATCGCGAAAACGAACTACGCTCCGCCCTTGATCATCTTCAAAATGACTTGTGCTGCCCGGTCAAGCTCCTTCCGTTCACGGCCCCGGAGAAGCTGCTCCAGCGCCTCAGCGCGCCCGACATCCACCTGCTGAGCCTGATCCCTTCGTGGACAGGTTTGGTGGTGCCGTCAAAGTTTTTCGGTGCGCTCGCCGTGGGACGGCCAATCCTTTACAACGGTAGCCCCGAATCTTCCATCGCACAGTGGATCGAGGAGTTTGAACTTGGATGGGTGCTGACGCCCCACAACGTGGAAGCGATTGCTGCACAACTGACCACTTATATTGAAGACGAACAGCGTGTCCACGCTATGCAGCAGCGCTGCCACGCGACCTACAGGGCGCACTTTTCCCGGGAAGCCAGCCTGGATCGGATGCATGCGCTTCTAGCGGCAATGGTCGATCGCGCACCAGGCCATCCTGACCCGCCTAGAGAGCAAATTACCTGAAGGTGTAGAGCGAAGATACGAGGAACACGGGCCTTTTTGCCAAGAAAAGGCCAACCTGTATCCAGGTAATTTGCTCTATTTGCTACTGAGGCAGGTAGAGCAATAGGAGGATGGCCAGCAACCCCTCACTTCTGAAGCACGGCCTGGTAGACATCAAGCGTGCGGGCGGCAGTTTCCTGCCACGTATAGCGTCTTACCTGCTCAAAGCCTGCCTGCCTCTTGGATAGACGAAGTGCCTCATCAGCCAGCAGTTGCGCCAGCGAGGCGGCCAGGTCATCCACACTTTCAGGAACGAAATAGAATGCTGCATTCCCACAAATTTCTGGAAGAGCTGAACGGCGACTGGTGAGTACTGGACACCCCACGCTCATTGCCTCCAGTGGTGGAAAACCAAAACCTTCATAGAGGCTGGGATAAACGAAGAGCGTGGCGTTTCGATAAAGCGTCGCCAGTTGCGCGTCGGAGACCCGCGGCAGATGGTGCATCCGCTTCCCCAATCGCAGGCTCTGGATAAGAGCAACCTCGTCCTGCCTGAAGGACCCCCCGCCCGCGACAACAAGATGCAGGTCAGGATGCTCTTGGCGGCTAAATGCCTTCAGCAACGCTGGAAAATTCTTGTAGGCTGCGCGCGAGCCAACATACAAGACATATGGCTGCTCACAAGGTACGCCGTTGCGATCTTCTCCCTGGCCCACCGGCAGCGGAGAAAACCCATGATGAATCACCACGGTCTTCTCAGGCGGCACGGCAAAGAAGTGCAGCAGGTCTGCGCGGCAGGATTCTGAGATACAGATGATCCTGTCCGCCTGCTCGTAGACTTTTTTCAGGCGGCGATAAATGGCTCCGGCGTCCGGAAAAAGCCCAGGGAAATGTTCGGGGGTACTATCGTGATGCGTAACTACCACTGCCCGCGAAGCAATCCATGGCAGCACCCGCTGGTAGGTTGCGTGATAAATCTCAAATGTGCCGCGAAACGGCGCGGCCATCGCTGTGCACGCTTCATTCAATGCATAACGCAGGGTGCCCGGTCCGGTAGACGTCTCGAAAGAAGAAACGCGCGCGCCTGGACGCAGGGAGGTGAACGGAAGTATCGATCGGTTGAAGCCGAGCAGCAATTCTGGCTCCACCTCAGTCCGGGAATAACGAAGGAGCGACTGTACTAATTCAAAGTAGTAGCGCGAGATGCCGCCAGCATCCTGAAGCGAAGTGACCTGGTGATCATAGAGGATGCGCATCTTCAATCACTCATATCTTCCGTTTTCACGATCATCAGGCTGCTCTCTTCTCGCCGCACGAAGCTTCCACTCGGTCAAACGGCTTGATCTCGATGTACCCAGGCGGCGTAGAAGGAAGCGCAGGGTCATTCGCGAAAAGCTCTTATTGCTGTATCTGCGCCGCTGCCGGAAGACACGCATAAACAGCCGCAGTGCCTGGACACTATTTTCAAGTGCGCCTTTGTAGAGATCGAAAAATGCCTGCTCGGCGCGTAAAAAGTTTTCGTAGCGGGCGGGAGACATACTGCCGTCATAGTCGAGCATGGTCATGCTATGCTGCAGCGCCAGGTCGGACGCAAAATAGACGCGCCTCTTGTGAAGGTAGAGCTGGTGAAAGACGTATATGTCTGAATGGTCGAGCCAGAAGTCGCGACTGTAGCCGCCGATTACCTGCAGGGCGCTTACGCGCAGCATTACGCCGCTGTTAGCGGCGAACACTTCACCCTGGAGGAGACCTGGTACTGTCGGCGCGATAGTAGCGTCACGGAAACGCAATACCTGTTTGGGCGAAAGCTGAAACCGCTGATCATAAAGAACTGGAACGATTGCACCTATCTCGATCGATCCATGAACAGCCGATAGATGACGAAGCATGCCGGCAAGGTATTCGCCTGTCACAGTCGTATCCTGGTCCAGCAACAACAGCCATTCGCAGCCTTCAGATGCGCGTAGTTCAAGGGCAAGATTGACGGCGCCGGACACCCCATCGTTGACGGTCGCGCGCCGGTAACCAAAACCGGAATCGGGAACCGAAGGGCCGTCAGAAGCCTCTATTTCGACACCGGGCGGCGTATTGTCCCAAAGTAGAACTTCGTAGGAAGCACGCAGCCTGTCATTCTGTCGAAAGGCCTCGGCTAGACCCAGCACGGTCGCAGAATCACACGGCAAAACCTTGTACAGTACGACGACGATCAGTACGCGATGGACTGCATTCATTGCTTGCAAGGCTCGGTCATCCAGGGTTTGTCTGCCTTGAGGCTATCCTGCCATTGCTCGATTCGCGATTTCCGGCTCATCCTCAGTCTTCGGCGGAGCAGGGTCTTTGTATGCTGTGTGAATGCTTTCGGATCGTTGCGTCTTCTTTGTGAAACGAGGCGACCAAGCAGGCGCAGGGTATGCAGCCATTCTTCTGTGCGCGTACCGAAAATGTCTATAGACGCGGCCTCTGCGTCGAGAAAGTTCCGGAAGCGTTCTCCGCTCATGGATGAACGACCTTCCGTCAGCGACAGATGATGCTCGACCTTGATGTCGCCGGCGACCCATACGCGCGCGCCCGATCTCGCGATCGCACGGAAGGTCGCGTGATCGAGGAAATCCAGCCAGAAACGTTGATCGTATCCGCCATGGTGCGCAAGCCAGGCGACGCGCAGGAGAGCAGCGGAGTTGAAAGCGCGAACATCGCCTCGGGCTACCCCCTTGAAGCCCGCCGGCAGGGCACTCTCGTACCCGATTTTAGCGAGAAAGGGAGAATAGATTTCGCCACTCCTGCTCACCAGTTCGGGGACGATTGCTGCGATGTCGGTGCGTGGGGTCAAAGCGGCCGCGTGCGCAAACATTTCCTGTAGAAAGGTTTCAGGGAGCGTCGTGTCCTGGTCAAGGGTCAAAAGCCATGCAACGCCGTATGTCATGGCTTCCTGCAATCCGGCGTTATAGGCCCAGGCCAGCCCGGCGTTTTCTGCCCGCGGCTGGTACTCGATCCAATCAGGCAGGAGAGGCGCACGGTTGATGGACGCTTCATTTTCACAAAGCAGAAGCCGGAACTGCAGATGCTGAGGTAATTGCTCGACCTGCGGGGCCAGGCTTCGCAAACAAGCGGATTCCGCCGGCAAACATCGAAATAGAACCAGTACTGCCATCATCGTCATGGAAGCAGGCCTATCAGTACTCGTAGCATCCGATACGGTAGAGGAGGAAGGGGCGGCGCTGACTGGTGTGTCCATGGGGTCATGCAACAGAGTCATGCGCACTGTTGCGAGGGCCAGCAGTCAAACCCGCCGACTGCGCAACGCTGTTTTTATGGCCCACAGCTTCACGTGCAGTCGAGGGTCTTCGTCCATATAGTCATAGAGGTACAGGACGACGCATCGAATGCATCCCAAAACAAAGCCGAGTAGACCGCCAAGAGTTGTAAACAATCTGGTTTTTGGATAGTAAGGCAGCGGCGGCTTCTCAGCGGCATCCACCACCTGCACGATCGGCGCCGCTTTGGCTTCGTCTATCCTTGCTGCTTCCAGTTGTTTCGCAAGCAGGTCATACAACGTGGTGTGATATTGAACGTCACGTTCCTTGTGTATGTATTCAAGGGAAAGTGCAGGCACGCGCGACGAGGGAATACCAAGATCATCCGTTCCCCCTGCTCCAACCTTGCCACGCATTGCGCTAAGCTGCTGGCGCAATCCAGCCAGCTCCGATTCAGTCCGGATGACCTCCGGATTATCGTTTGTGGATGACGAACGCAAGGCCGCCAGTTGCACTTCGCGACTTGTAATATCTGCCTGCAATTGCGAGATACGACTAACAGTAATGGAAGTCTGGCTTGCTAGCTGGATCAAGCCGGTTTTTTCTTCCACTTGCTTGAGTGCGAACTCTGCATCTGCCAGAGTGTCTTTTTCCTTTTCCAGTTGCTGGTTAAAGAAGAGCCGGCGCTGCGAGGCCTGACCGATCGCGAGCGTACTGTTCAGGGTATAGAGACCGTTGGCAAACGCGTTGGCCAGGTCACGCGCCCGCTCAGCATTTTCATCTGAAACCGTAACTGTAATCAACCCATCCTTGTCAGCTGATATCTTGGTTCTGGACATCAGGAGGCCTGCGGCGCCGGGGACGGAATCGATTTTGTAGACCTTGGTGAGGCTGAAGTCTTTCACCAGCTTTTCATTGAGGGTGCGGCTCTGCATCAGTCCGATATACAAATCGGATGGGCTTTTCGCGCCCCCTCCGCCCAATCCACTCAGAGCTCCCAGGGCGTTTAGTTGGCCCATCAGGGCAGAACTGCTCTGTTGTTCCTGGGGCGGCATGATGAGCGCATCAGCTCGATACAACGTCTTTTGCGCCAGTGACCAGCAAAGCAGTGCCAGAGCGCCGCCAACTGTAAAAATAAGCAGCAGCCATTTGTGTCGCGCGAAGATGAGGGCGACGTCAAACACGTCAAGGCCACGCTCGGTCTCCTCTGCCGCAGGAGCGACTTCTGGTTGGTAGGTCGGTGGATACATGCTTCCCATAGGTCCTCCTACTGGATTGCCGTGAAGTAGACTAAGCCCAGGGCGATTGAGGAAAAGATCTGCGCATAGTTCGAGAATGCCCGCAGGCTTGAACCTTTATAGACTCTCTCCGGCACCACGATCGTGTCTCCAGGATTGATCCCCTCATCCTTGAAGGTGTTGCCCCAGAACGAAGTAGATGCTTCCTTGCTGAGGACTGCTCCATCCGCACGGATGATAAAGACGTGCTTCATATCTGCATCAAGGTTGGGACCACCCGCCTGCTGCAGGTAGGCGCGCACGCGCCCTTTTTCGTTGTAGAGGAAAGAGCTTGGATCGTAGACCGCCCCTACGACGTTCACGCTCGGCGGCACGGCAGGTATGACCAGGCGATCGCCGTCCTGCAGGCCGATGGCCGGGAGTTCCGCAAGCTGACTGGCATTCGGCTTCAGGTTTAGAACAATGCGGCCACTGGCCCGCAACAGTTTCAGGCGCGAGATCAACAGCTGCGTCGTCGAGAGCGTCGCCTGTGAACTGGCAGTGTCCTGGGCGCTGTAGGCATTGGCTGAGGACGCGACGGCAGCACGATCCATATCAAGTTCAAGAGTGGCCACATAGTCATCAAGCCTTGCCTGCTGGGCGACGCGCGTCGATGCACGGGTAAACTCGGCGCCAAACAGGTAGGCGCTCGGAGTCAAACCGCCTGCACGTGCGACGATGTCGCGCAGAGTCTCACCCGGCTGCACACTGTAGATTCCTGCATGGACAACTTCGCCTTCAAGGCGCACTAGCTTGGTCTGCTGCATAAGGGGCACATGGATATCGGCTTCAGAAAAAATGGTGATGATATCGCCGGCGTCCAGTGTCAAGTCTTGCGAAGGATCATGCGCCAGAACCAGTTTGCCCAGGTCGAACGGGATCAGCGTGGTTTTAAAGGTCTTCGGATCCAACCGCTCGATCACGGCATAGGACCAATCAATATCCGGAGCAGGCAAATGTACGTTGTTGATGCGGTCTGCGCCCGCGGTGTTTTCTGTATAGGTGCGGCCCTGCTGATCAGCCAGCGTCGTCCCGCCCAGCACGGAAGTACGGATGTTGCAGGTCACGCCGGGAATCTGCTGCGTCGCATTAGGGCTTGATGGCTGTGTGTTCGCAAGCTCGGGAGAACTAACGCTGGGCGGACAGTCGGGCAGATTGGTGTTGGAGGTCGAAGCCCCGGTGCCCAGTTGCGAGGCCACCTGCTGGTACTGGTCATTTTGACTATAGCTGCTGTTGCTTGTGGGCTGATAGCTGTTACTTGCACGGTTGTTATTGGTATTTATCTGCTGATTGCCGGTTCCGTATTGTCCGCCTGTCGTTTGCTGCTGGTTGTTGCTGGCCATGGCCGGGGCTTGCTGAAAGCGCTGGCTCTGGTCCGGTTCAAACTCGGGACTGGGAATCCCAGCGTGATTGCGCTTTTGCCAGTAGTTCCGGGTCACCAAGGCTGAGCTGTCAGGGATCAGTTCACTCAGCTTCATGCCTTGATGCCAGCCAAAACGACCCGGATCGGCGAGATTGCCGCGCATGGTCACGGTCTGGCTGAAACGCGGCGTGATGGGCATAATGCGCAGGATGTCGCCGTCATGCAGCACCGTCGTGCTCATGGAACTTGCATTCATGGAGACGGCAACCGTGGTGCGCTCATGCTTGTCGCCGATGCGCTCAACCACTGCATTTGACAAGGACGCAAGGATCGAGAGACCGCCAGCGTCCTTGACGACTTCGGCGACCGTGGTGTCCGCCTTCAATTCAAAGATGGCCGAATCGCGAACACTGCCAAAAACCGCAGCCTGCGGGCCCACCGGCGGCACATAGATAACGTCCCCGGGGAGCAAAGGCACGTCCTTTGACTTATCTCCGTAAATCAGCAGATCGTACAAATCGAAGTCGGTGACCACCTGGCCGCCACGACGCAACTGGATATGCCGGAAGGAACCTTGTGGAGAGGGACCGCCGGTCACAAAAAGTGCATTTACCAGCGTACTGAGCGAACTCACCGTGAAGGATCCAGGCTGACGCGCTTCACCCGAAACGTAGATGCGGGTGGAGTGCAGCTGGCCCATGCTGACCGAGACGTTGAAGTTGCGGTAAATCTTGGCAATCTTCCCTTGAATAAGAGTCTGGAGCTGGGAAAACGGGATGCCGGCAACTGAAACCGGACCAACCTGAGGCAGGTAGACGATGCCGTTGCGATCGACCGTTACCTGGGCGTTTACACTGACCTGGCCCCATACGTGCACAACCAGTTCGTCACCTGGTCCTACGACGTAATCCGGGGTGACCGGCACCTGCTCCACGGGAGCGAAAGTAGAGGGTGAACCCCAGAAAAGATCAGCGCCATAGAGCGGCAAGGTGCGCCCGGTGGAGGAAGACACCATTTTCTGGAACTCTGTCTCTTGCGCCAGTCGCAGTGCTCGATCCGGATTGAAGCGGTACTGCTGCCACCAATCGTTGGAGTTGTTCTGATTTTGTCGATCGGTGTAAGTCGGACTCGCCGCGAACCCGGTGGCGGGATTAAAGCCTTGTGCTCCCTGGGTACTACCGCCCATAGTTACGCTTCCGGCGCCTCCTTGATTGCCGTAGCTTGGGCTCGACTGGCCAGAGCCAGAACCAGGCATTGACATGGTCGTCGCGTCAGTGCCACAGGTGGAAGGATCCGTAGGATCGCACTGGCCCAGCATGACCACGGGGCTCGCCAGCATGGCTGCGAAAAGGACGAACGCAGACATTACGCGGCCCGAGCCTCGTCTGCCCATCAGACATGACATGCATAGTTGAGTAAGCTCTCGCCCGTTTTCCCGTGCATAAGCAGTGAAATGTAGGCGTCGCAAAGACTTGAATGGCGCGGGCAATGCTTCTCTTACTCGATTCTTCATACACATACATGGCGCGGTAATCCGCTGGGGAAGGCGACTATACTTTACCCGGAAGTTCAGAGCGAACTTCCACCACATCTAACTCCTTGACGATCAAAAGCGCGGGACTTAAGCTGCTATCCAGTTTAGAGCCTCCGGGCGCTTCGGCAAAGTGTCTCGGCGAGAACCGTTTGATAGGCTATGGGCTTCCACGGCGGTTGAGATGCGATTACTCGCAGATTAGGCGGCCTGGCTTGCCCGTGCGTTTGCGGCATTCGATTCGATGCCACTTCCCCGCTCAGTCGCAGACTTCTAGTCGCACACTAGGGTCGCAGACTTCAGTCGCAGACTCGGGTAGATAACGCAAGGGCATGAGGTGGCACCGCATGCTGACCTGCTGCCTGTCCAGCAAAGCGGGATGCGAACCTGAAGCATGGGCACGCCGGTTTGCAAGCCACCAGACAATCCCTGCCAACAAAGCCAGAACGACACGCAGCAGGAGTCGCCTGCCACGATTTCTCCCACTTGGCTCGATCAATCTTCTTCTCCGCTGTCGTCGTTCGTCTCCGTATCGCCGAGGGCGTCGCAACAATCCGTCTTCAAGGCGTCCTACTCAGCCACTCCATGGCCCAGCGGCAGAAGACCGGTAGCGATCATCTGGTCCACTCTTCCACTCCCGACACGATAAAGCGCAAACTGCCGCACCGTCGCTCCTCGCAGTTCAAACAGCAATTCGCCACGATTGTCCGCCGCAGCATCGACTGCATCCACCAGGCGGAGGCGTGGGGATGCGTCCAGATCATCTCCGCGCGTCACCTGGGTAAAGAGTACCTGCGGTACACCATATATATCCGGCTGTGCGATGACTGTTACGTAACGAACCTTGGCCTCTTCATCTATCGTCCGCGCACTGAAGACCAAGGTAGCGCCACCGGAGTAGGTCAGTTCAAATGCATGAAACTGCACATCCGTCAGCGCCATGGCCGGGGTTGCTGAACTCTTCTTTGCAGCTAGCGCCCGGCGGCGGCGGGCCGCGGCTTGCGCAGGCGTCAAGTGAGCCGTAGCTTTGCCCGCGGCAGGCGCGGCCCGAGAAGTGGCTGTATGTCTGCCAGGCGTACCCGCCGCCTTGTTTGCCGAGACGGATGCACCTGTAGAGGCGTGCGTTTTCGTTGACGAAGCGTGGTTAGACGAAGCGGGAGCCGACGAAGTGCGGGTAGCACCCTTGACAGTAGTTGTTGCTGCCATGCCCGTCGGAAGCGAGGCCTTGGCAATCGCTTTGCGGGCAATCTCCTCAAGCTGCGCCTGCATCTTCGCCGCATCGTCGGGATTGGCCCAGCTATAGGCAAACGAGTGCTCCGGTCGCGAAGCTGCGTCTGAAACGGCTACCATCTGCTCCAGGTTTGGCGGAGTTCCTTCCAGATGCTGGGGCTCTTTCGGCTGGTCTTTCGGAATGCCACGCGACAGCTTGGGACGATCCGGGTCGCCGCCGGCCGTCGCTGTCTCGAGACTGCCGTTGGTCGCTGCCGGAGACGTGTCCGTATCCGGGCTCGTGCTTGACCCTCCGGCATCCGTCGACCCTCCGGCGCGCTTGCGCAGCGTCGGACGGTCAGGGTCATCGGGTGGTGTAGCCACGCTCCCCCCACCCGGTGCATCCGCGTCTGGCGCTGCTTTACGGAAGTGCGGCCGGCGGTCACTTCCACCGTCCACTACTTCAGGATCAACCTTAGCGGGTTTCAACTTGTGAAAAGGAGCCGGCGGCGGTAAAGGCTTCCACGTACCGTAGCCAATCCACTCGTCGCCTACCTGCTGCGCCATGCCCACATCAAAAAGGCCTTTCGGCACTCCAGTCTGCAACAACTGGTACTCAGTCCCGCTTTCGAGCGCCATCGGCGCCGGACGAGCCAGGTATAAGCCGCCTGCCTGGTAAGCCCCGTCCTCGAACACAGAGACAGGAACCAACCGGCTGGCACCCGGCTTCCCAGGTTGTCCCGTCCATTCCAGCACCGCGATCGAACGCAGCACCGGTCCAGTTTTTACCTTGATATCGATGTGGCCGGGATACTGCGCGGCCATTTCAGACACAGGCGCTATGGCCAGAGTGCCCGCCAAAAGGCCGAGGAGCGCGCCACGCCAGCCATTCCAGTCTCGTGAATGTTCCATTGCTCTTATCTTCGCCCAAATCATAAGACGCAACAGCTAAGATTCGGACGCGAGGCTTGGCGTAGTGACTTTCAGGTAGTCTTTTCGAGAGACCGGAGCGCAAGAATGCCGCCCCGGCTGCACAAAGGAGTTACGCATGGAAGTGAATGACGTTGTGGCCGATTTTGCACTGGAGACCGACGAAAGCGTCACTCTTCACCTGAAGGACCTGGCCGGCAAACCGGTCGTGCTCTTCTTTTATCCGAAGGCCGACACGCCGGGCTGCACCATTGAGGCCTGCGGCTTCCGGGACACTTTCAAGAAGATCCAGGCAGCGGGGGCGGTGGTTCTGGGCATCTCCCGCGACACTGCCAAGGCACAGAAGAAGTTTCGCGAGAAGTACGACCTGCCCTACACCCTCCTGGCCGATGTTGACGAAGTTGTCTGCAACCAGTTTGGTGTGTTGAAAGAAAAGAACATGTACGGGAAAAAGGTGATGGGCATCGAACGCACAACTTTCCTCATCGGCCCCGACCAGAAGCTGCTGAAGATCTTTCCCAAGGTCAAGCCCGAAGGCCATGCCGAAGAAGTGCTGGCCGCGGTGAAGGAACACCAGGCAGCCTGAAGACGGAGCAAGAGAGACGAAGCCGGGTCTGGGTCGCCGGACTTACGCCGGGATAAGAAGACGCAAACTTGGCATGCGGGCCTACCATCCGGACCGAGGTTTAAGGCTTAAGCCCTATTATCTCGAAAGCTCCGCAAACGCGCGAAGCCCTCTTCGCCGTACGTGCAGTACCGGCACTACTGTTCGGTGAAGGTGAGGACGGATTCGGCGTTCACTTCATCCTTGTGCTGGCTGGTTGCAGCAGCTCCCGCGGTTCCAGCGCCTGCACCCGCCGCGGCACCGATCAGTGCGCCGGCGCTACCGCCGACCAGGCCGCCAATGCCGGCGCCTGTGAGTGCGGTTCCACCAATGATCTTTGAATTGCTCTTGACATGGCCTTCACCATCGCGGGTCAGGACGTCAGAGGTCACGGCAATCCCATTGGCATGGAGCAGGATCAGCGAGACGCTTCCCTTCCCCTTCAACTTGCCCGGTCGCTTGATGTCAGACACAATGCCGTCTGCAGGCGAGCCTGAAGGTGCGGCGACCTTGTTGCCGATGGGAACTGCGTTTACCAGTGTTCCATCCCAGGCCTGGCCCAGGATTGCTGTTGAAGAGTTCAGCGGCTGGTTGAGCCGTACCATGATCTTGCTACCTGCCGGGTAGACGGCGTCCTCGGCAAAAAGCGTCGGAAGCAAAAGCCTGCAAGGTGCAAACAGGACCAGACCGAGATAGGGCAAAATAAAAGAGAGACGAAGCTTCCGCATGGCACAAACCTCTTCAACATCGCCGGGGCGGGAAAAGGCCCCGAAGCGTAGAAGTCACACTTCTATTGCACCACAGCCGGCAAGTCGATTGAACCCTGTTGTGAGCACCCTGGTACCCAGAGGCACTTACTTCAACCCCCCAGACCTCGTCGCGCAGCGACTGCTCGGCAAACTGCTGATACGCACGATCGATGGCGAACGCCTGGTGGGGCGCATTGTCGAAACTGAGGCCTACTTCGGCATCGATGACCCGGCTGCCCACGCCTACTCTGGACGCACCGCTCGCACAGAAGTACTCTACGGGCCGCCCGGCCATGCGTACGTGTACCTGATTTACGGTCTGCACGCCTGCTTGAATGTCTCCTGCGAACCGGAGGGGCTGGCTGGCTGCGTACTCATCCGGGCACTGGAGCCGCTGGAGGGTCTAACTAGTATGGCGGCTCATCGCAAGCTCCACGGAAGTGCCGCGCCGGCTGCCCTTACCGCCGGACCCGGACGCCTGTGCCAGGCCCTGGGCATTACTCGCGCAAAGCATAACGGCACAGACCTAACGAATCCCACCTGTGATCTGCAAATCCATCATGACGGCTTCACCCCGGGAGAGATCGCCATTACGCCGCGGATCGGCATCACGCGGGCGGCCGAGCGGATGCTGCGCTATACCGTGGCAGATCACCCATGCCTTTCGCGCGGCCGCTTTCTTGCGCCGGCAAAACCGCCCACCGGCGCCTGAAGCAGGTTCCTTCAGGCTCTTCGTTTGTCCCATTGGCTCGACACACAGTCTTTTTGAACAGCGTGCCTGCCAACAGAAAGATCAGAGGATGCGATTATCGATGAGCCGGGTCGTTCCAAAAAATGCAGCGACGGCGAGTAAAGCACCTGGCTGGGCTTGCTCGAGAGGCAGCAGGGTTGCGGGGTCGACCAGCGACAGGTAGTCCAGGCGCGCACCTGCTTCTGCTGTCAGGATGTCGTACGCACTTTCCAGCACCAGATCTGCCCGAGTCGCACCACCTTCATAGGTCCGCGCAGCAGCGCCCAGGGCACGCGAGAGGACGAGTGCCTTTCGACGCTCTTCCGCCGAAAGATACCGGTTGCGCGAACTCATCGCCAGGCCGTCGGCTTCGCGCACGATAGGCCCGGCAATGATCTCCAGGTCGAAGTTCAGATCACGCACCATTTGCCGCAGGACGGCCAGTTGGGCTGCATCTTTCTGTCCGAAAAACGCCTTCTCTGGAGCGGCAAGATGGAAGAGCTTGGCCACCACGGTGGCGACACCGGCAAAGTGCCCTGGCCGTGATGCGCCATCCAGCCGCTCCGCAAGCGGCCCGACCATCACCCGCGTAGTCGCCCCTCGGGGATACATCTCATCCACACCCGGGGCAAACAGCAGGTCGACGCCTTCGCCTTCCAGCAACGCGCAATCTGCGTCGAAGGTCCGGGGATACGTACTAAGGTCTTCGGTTGGTGCAAACTGGGTCGGGTTCACGAAAATAGTCGCGATTACTCGGTCGCAGCAGGTCTTTGCCAGGCGCATAAGTGACAGATGTCCCTCGTGAAGAGCGCCCATGGTCGGCACCAGGCCAACTGGTCCGGCCAGCTCACGCCGCGCCGCACGCAAGCCGGCAACCGTAGTTTCAATCTTCATCAAGTTCCCTGCATAATTCTAGCCGAGGCTTGGCAGCCGGGCAGAGGGAGGGGACCTGCAGACGGGTAGCGAAGGTACGAGTACCTCACCCGCTGCCAGCTATCCACTATCCACACTTCCATTATCCGCTCCTTCGTCGCCACCAGATCT
>CAZZXL010000090.1:0-20185 GCA_964658035.1 uncultured Acetobacteraceae bacterium | reverse complement strand
TCGGCCAGACGCAGTCGCTCTTCGGCATCGTCCAGGGCGGCATGTAGCCCGATCTGCGGCGCGAATCCGCCGAGCGCCTGGTGGAGATGGACTTTCCCGGCTACGCGATCGGTGGTCTCAGCGTCGGCGAACCGCGCCACCTGACCCGCGAAGTCATCGAATCCACTCTCCCATACCTGCCGAAAGACAAGCCCCGCTACGTGATGGGGGTCGGGTATCCGGAAGAAATTGTCGAATATGCCGCAATGGGCGTCGACATGATGGATTGCGTGCTGCCGACCCGCGCTGCCCGCCACGGCCTGCTGTTTACGTCGGAAGGCCGACTGAATATCAAGAACCGCCGCTTTGCCGAAGACCAGGGACCAGCCGACCCGGAATGCAGGTGCATAGTCTGCCGGCGGTACACGCGCGCTTATCTGCGGCACCTGACCCACACGCAGGAACCGCTCTCCATGGTGCTGAACACCATCCACAACCTGGCCTACTACCTTGACTTAATGCAGGCCGTAAGGGATGCTATTGCGATAGGTAGCCTCCCTGCCTTGCTCGCCCGCGTGCGTGCAGTTTCGAGAGAGGCGACCAGCGCCATAGCGACCAGTTAAGCTGCAAATCCGGGCGCAGAATGGCCCCGAAACGTGTCGAAAACTGCTCAAAAAGCGTTGAAATAGTGCCAAAACGTGCGCCAAAATGGCGCCAGCGCGTCCCATCCGCCACCTTTCTCCTGCTGCAGCACCGATGCAAGTGGGACAATGAATGGGTGGCTACGGCGTGCCCGTGGTGATGAGATCAGAAGTGGCTGTGGCCAGTAGCTGTACCAAGTAGGAAGGATCAGTTTTGACGGAATTGTTTGCAATTGCATTACCCGCTTTTATCCCACCCAGCCTGACGGGCTTTCTTCCCTTCATCCTGATTATCGGCGTCTTTTACCTGATGCTGATCCGGCCCAACCAGAAGCGGCAGAAGCAATGGGGTGACATGCTTGCCGGCCTCAAGCCGGGCGATCGCATCACGACGACGGGCGGTATGCGCGGCATCATCCTGGCCTTGCGCGAAGACACCATTACGCTGCGTCTGCCCCCGGACAACCTGAAGGTTGAAATCATCAAGAGCGCCATTGCTTCAGTCACCACTACCGAAGAGGAAGCGAAATAATCCGGCCACGCTGCCAGGCTTGCACCATCATGAGCCGGCAGCTTTATTCCCAAGCCTGAAACTATCCGACCATGCGCAAGAATCAGACTACGAAACTCATCGTCATCATCGCTGTCCTTCTCGTCTTTGTGTATGGCATCTTTGGCCTTCCGCATGGATTGTCCGGCAAAGCCATCAAGCAGTCGATCGGCAACCGCATCAAGCTGGGGCTTGACCTGAGCGGTGGCACCCACCTGGTGCTCCAGGTGATGGTCAATGAAGCCGTCGGCGCTGTGACCGACAATGATGTTGCCCGGCTGGAAACAGACCTGCAGGCGGCCGGCATCCAGGGAGCCGTTGTTGGCAAGACCGATCCTTCGCGTTCCGACGTCATCCACATAACCGGCACGTCGACTGACAAGACCAGCGCCATGCGCGACCTGCTCGACAGCAAATACGGTGCGACCTATAACGTCACTTCCGGCTCGGATGGTTCCTATGCGCTGACGATGAAGCCGACGGAAGTTGAAACCATTGAGAACCACGCCCTGACGCAATCGATCGACACCATCAATACACGCATCGATTCGCTGGGCGTGACGCAACCGACAGTTCAGCCCTATGGACTAGGCAAGAACCAGATCCTGATCGAGCTGCCGGGCATTGATGACGAAGGCCGCGTGCGCGACATCATCCAGTCAACGGCGCAGCTGTCAATCCACCAGGTCGTCAGCGGACCGTATTCTGACACCACTTCAGCCGGCACGATTCCGCCGGACCAGGAACTGCTGGCGTATGGCGGCACCGAGCCTGGATTGCAGGGCCAGTACTACCTGGTCGATCGTGTTGCCGTCGTACAGGGCAACGATTTCCGCGATGCCGAGCCGGGCGTCGACGAGAACCAGCGCCCAGACGCGACCTTTATCCTGACGACCAACGCCGGCAACAAGTTCTACGACTACACCAGCAAGAACGTCGGCAAGATGATGGCGATCATCCTCGATAACAAGGTGCAGGAAGCGGCGAACATTCAGCAGGCTATCCGCGACCAGGGGCGCATCGTGGGACTGAGCAAGCAGAAGGCGACGGACCTATCACTGATGCTGCGCACCGGTGCTTTACCGGCTTCGATTCACTTCCTGGAAGAGCGGGTGGTCGGCCCGTCGCTCGGTGCAGACTCCATTCGCGCCGGTGTAGTCGCTTCCGCCGTCGGCATGCTCGCGGTCATGGCGTTCATGTTGATCTACTATCGCGGCGCCGGTATCAATGCAGACTTGGCGCTGTTTCTGAACCTGGTAATCCTGCTCGGCTTTATGGGTTACACCAGTTCGACGTTGACCCTGCCGGGCATTGCAGGCGTCATCCTGACGATTGGTATGGGCGTTGACTCGAACGTGCTGATTTTCGAGCGTATCCGTGAAGAACTGCACGCAGGCAAGAGCCCCGGCGCCGCAGTCGACCAGGGCTTTGCGCATGCCTGGACGACGATCATCGATACGCACGTGACGACGATCGTTTCGGCAGCGATCCTCTTCCTTTTCGGGACCGGTCCGGTACGCGGCTTTGCCGTAACGCTGACCTTTGGTCTTCTCGCCAACCTGTTCACGGCGGTCTTCGTTTCGCGCACGATCTTTGACGCGAACCTCAACCGGAAGCAGCGCGGCGAAGCGCTTTCCATCGGATAGGACTGGCAGATGAAAGACGGCAAACTTACAGCAGCAGACTGGGCAACCAGCTTTGCCCCGGGATTACTGACCGGCGCAGCCTTTGTGGCGGTCGCCATGTTGGTCGAGAAAAAGATCATCAAGATGGTCTCAAAGTTGTTTCAGTAGAGGTTGTAAAACCCAGCTCTCGGCGTCTTCCGAAAAGAGTGGGAGACCCTGGGGCACCCGGTTTGGTGATGAGTTTGGAAATACAGTTCCTTCGACCGCTAAGGGTGACAAATCATTAAGACGTACACGAATCGACGGAGTTTTTAGACGTGGAACTGTTTCGCAAGGTAGAGATCGACTGGCTCGGCAAGAAGTGGTATTTCCTCAGCTTCTCGCTTATTTTCAGCGTCGCGGGCATACTCTCGATGCTTTTCTGGCATGGGATTCCGCGCGGCGTCGATTTCAAGGGCGGCACGCTGGTCTACATCAAGACGGACCAGCCGGCGAATACGGACAAGGTGCGCCAGGCAGTGGATCGTGCCGGCGTTCACGGCTCCAGCATCCAGACCTTCGGCAACAGCGGTCATGAACTGATCATCTCTCTGCCGGAAAGCGAGACCAGCGAGAACCGCCTGGATGCCGGGCGCCAAACGATTGTCGACGCACTGCAAAAGTACTACTCGGCCAGCGCGTCCGCTTCGCCCGGTAAGCTTGATCTGGACACGGCGAGCAATTCCGTGCTGGCCAGTTACCTGCTACAGAAGGACCCTGAACACCTAGGAGCAGGCGGGCAGGCGCATTACGCGCAACAGGCGAGCGAGATCACGACCTTCCGCGATAAGCAGAACGGCGGTTTGCTGCCAACGCTCGATGCAGTGAACAGCCTGGCTGATGCGGCGATCGTCACGGAGTTGAAGCAGGACGCATACCTCTCCGGCTTCACCGTTTTCAACACTGAAATTGTCGGCCCCCAGGTGGGCAAGCAGCTTCGTAACCAGGCTTTCCAGGCGGTGCTCTACTCGCTGGCCGGGATGCTGATTTATCTCTGGTTCCGCTTCGAGCTCATCTATGGCGTTGCCGCTGTCGTTGCCGTGTTCCATGACACCATCATCACGGTGGGCGCCTTCAGCCTGGCGAACAAGGAGATTACCCTTACCGTTATTGCTGCCATTCTGACGCTGATTGGCTACTCGATGAATGACACCATCGTCGTGTTCGACCGCATCCGCGAAAACCTGCGGCTGAACCGTCGCGAGCCGCTCGCCGATGTCGTCAACCGCAGTATCAACCAGACACTGAGCCGGACGGTGCTGACCTCCGGCCTGACCTTCCTGACGGTACTGGCGTTGTATCTGTTCGGCGGCGAGGTCCTGCGTGGCTTTTCATTCGCGCTGGTGGTGGGGATTTTGATCGGCACGTATTCCTCGATTGCTGTCGCGGCACCGATGCTGGTGGCTTACCAGGAGTGGCGGACAAAGCATGGCAAGGCTGCCGCGCTGCCCGCGGCCAAGAAGGTGCGCGCGTAAGGCGAATTCCAGATTGCCTTGAGCGGCTTGATCGTAGAGCCGTCATAAGGGCCAGGAGCGAATTACCTGCTCTTCGCTCTACACCTTCAGGTAATTTGCGGTAGTCCTGCGCCGGGGTCAGAGAGCGGGCTGGGCGCGGACGGTCGACAGCACGTCTTCTTTCAACGGGGTTCAGCGGGGCGGCGATGCAGGATGCCCTATTTTTCTATCCCGAAACATCAAAGGCAGCACGATAAATGGGAGCGGGCCGACACCAGGCTCGGGCCGCAGGAATTCTGCAGCCATGGACAACCTCGGTTCACCAAAATTTCATCTGTTGGGAACAAAGTGAATCGGCGCGGTGTCTATACCGACTAAGACGTAATAAGACTCACCCATCCGAGGTAGGCCATGTTCGAAGATTCGTTGATGGAGTCCGGCGGCAGATTGAAAACCAAGAGCAAGTGGTTCAGCATCGTGGCCATCTGCCTGAATGGTTCCATCCTGCTTGCCATGATTCTGTGGCCCCTGCTGCACTATGAAGCGTTGCCGGCGCAGATGATGATGACGCTGCTCGTGGCTCCGCCGCCACCACCGCCACCTGCTGCACCACAACCGAAGGTGCCGAAGACGGTCGCCATCACAAATCAGTTGCTGGCCCCGACCAAGATTCCTAAAGATATTAAGAAGCCCGCAGACGAGCCGCCACCACCACAATCCGCCGGCATTGCTGGCATGGAAGGGATCACCGGAGGTTCCCCAGGCGGCGCAATTGGCGGTATTCTCGGCAGCGCAGGCTCTGCTCCCGCCCCGGTGGTTAAAGCCGCTGCACCCAAAAAGGTGGCTATTTCGTCCGGCGTTATGGCCGGCAACAAGCTTTCCGGCTCTGATCCGACCTATCCTGCAATCGCCAAGGCAGCTCGCATCCAAGGTACAGTGGTGCTGCAGGCGACCATCTCGAAGACGGGCTCCATCGAAAACCTCCGCGTCGTGAGCGGTCCTCCAATGCTGCAGGCTGGAGCGCTGAGCGCTGTCAAGGGATGGCGGTACAAGCCTTACCTACTTAACGGCGAACCGGTCGAGGTCGAAACGACAGTCAACGTCGTCTTCAACCTGGGCGGTTAACGCAACTACCAGGGTGCGGGAAGGCCTGATTTGACATGGCCAGTCCCGCGACCTGTGTCAGCTTTTGTTCCCTTCTGGCTACTTTGGGGCATGTATACCCCAAGTGGGCAGGTGTTAGCATCGCGAAGTTCATAACAGTTTTATATGCATCAGGAGGAACGATTCAGTGATTCTCGCTCATCTCACCCAACTTGCGATCCATCCCTCGACCCTGGGCCTGTTCTTTCAGGATTCGAGCACCAATACCTTCACCCCCATCGAAATGTGGGGCAGCATGGGCAACCTGGCACGCGCTGTGGTTATCCTGCTCTTCATCATGTCGATCTGGTCGCTCGCGGTGATCTTTGATCGCGCAATTTACTTCAGCGCGGCGCGTAAGCAGTCGCGTGACTTTGCCCCCCGTGTTGCCGGAGCGTTGCGCGAGGGCAAGCTGGATGAAGCGATCAAGGTAGCTGATCGCAACAAGAAGTCGCACCTGGCAGAAGTTGTGACCGCTGGCCTGCAGGAGTTCCGCAACTTCGGTTCAGGTGGGACCGTGACTGAAGGTCAGATTGAATCCAGCCAGCGGGCGCTGGAGCGCTCGGAAGCGATTGTGCATGCCAAGCTGAAGCGTGGCCTGGGTGGCCTGGCAACGATCGGTTCGACAGCACCCTTTATCGGGCTGTTCGGGACGGTTATCGGTATTTTGAACGCCTTCCAGAAGATTGCTACTGAAAAGAGCGCTGGTATCGGCGCTATTGCCGGTGGTATTTCTGAGGCGCTGGTCACGACTGCGTTCGGTCTGCTGGTGGCGATCCCTGCCGTTATGTGCTTCAACTACTTCACCAACAAGGTTGAAGCCTTTGACGTCGAGATGGACAACAGTTCCAGCGAACTGATTGACTACTTCCTGAAGCAGTCACAGAACCGCCGCTAACGACACAGTACCGCATTGGTGCTGGCAGCAACTCCGGGCGAGAATACAAGCGTAACCGGGAGGTTCCTCAAGTGGCCTCCCGGTAAGCTGATCCTCCGGAGAGATGGTTTGACAAGATTCTGGCGGAGAAAGACCGCTATGGAGTAGGAAACACATGGCACTGGTCGCAAGAGACGAAGGCTCCAAGGTTAATTCCAACATCAACGTCACGCCGATGGTGGACGTGATGCTGGTTCTCCTCATCATCTTCATGGTCATCACGCCCATGGTGCAGAACAAAGTCAACGTGAACCTGGTAGCCGCGGCTGATGCTACACCGATGCCTGATGCGGACCACGAAGACCAGGCCATTGTCGCGGTCACACGCGATGGCCGCGTTTATCTTGGCGCTAACCAGGTCTCTGTTGATGACCTGGGCAACAAAGTCGGCGATATCCTGCAGAATAAGCCAGCCAAAATCGTTTACCTGCGTGCGGACGCCCGCGCGAGCTACGGTACCGTGATGAACGCTATCGACGGCGTACGGACTGCCGGCGTAGATCAGCTTGGGATTCTTACCGAACCGCAGAGCACCATGAACGCAACGCCCGGAGCCGCACCGCAATAGTTGTTGGATTCGGGCAATACTCGACACACGAGTGTTCATGAAAAGTCATTAAGAAACGAGGAAGATTATGGGAATGACATCTGGCGGCCATGGTGGCCTCTCGTCGGACATCAACGTAACACCGATGATTGATATTCTGCTTGTACTGTTAATCATCTTCATGGCCATTACGCCGGTATCGCCGCGTGGCCTGGATGCACTTGTACCGCAGCCGCCGAAGGACAAGAACGAGAAACCGGATACTGAAACCAGCATTACCGTGCAGGTTACCCATCGGCCGGGTGGTGGAGAGCCGGGCTACAAGATCAACGAAACTGACGTGGCTCACGGGGATCTTCAAAGCAAGCTAAACGGGATTTTTGCAACGCGAGCGAACAAGATCATGTTCGTGAAGGGCGATGCGGACCTCGACTTTGCGCCGATAGCTGATGTGATCGATATCGGCAAGGCAGCCGGGGTTGATCACATCGGTATCATGACTCCCAAGGTTCTTGCCGGTCAGTAATACCGATAGAGGTTCGGGCATTTCGCAGACAAATCCGCGACCGTAAGACTGGCCGCGGATTTCCGTTTGTCAGGATGGAACCTCAACACTTGCTACTCCGAAGAAAACAATTACAATCACAGCGCGAAGACTTTTAATATTCCCCGAACATCGTAGACGGACCCGACACACTTCCGGCGTCTGGCAATAGAAGGAGAAGAAGACCAGAATGAAGCGAACCGCACGTTTTCTAGTGCCGGCAGTTGCCAGCCTCGCAATGTTGTTGAGCCTTACCGGGTGCGCCAAACTCAAGGCCCGTGACCAGTTGAACAAGGGTGTGGAAGCATTCAAGAACGCGAAGTATGAAGAGGCGATCAACCACTTCCAGAAGTCAGCGAGCCTTGATCCTGACCTGAAGAACGCGAAGATTTTCCTGGCCACGGCTTATGCGCAGAATGTGATTCCAGGTGCTGACACGCCGGAGAACAAGAAGAATGCTGAACTGGCGGTGAACAGCTATCAGCAGGTGCTGTCAGAGGACCCGAAGAACATCAACGCGACGAAAGGCATTGCGTCCATTTACTTCAATACTGGTCAATATGACCAGGCGAAGGACTGGCAGAAGAAGGTCCTCGAGATCGATCCGAACGATCCCGACGCGATGTACACCATCGGCGTGATCGATTGGGGCGTATCAAGGAAGAACTCGCTAAAAGTGTTAGAGGGCATGGGGTCAGGTGACAAGGGCGACGGAAATCCGCAGATCTCGAAAGCAGACTGCGCCAAGCTTGCTACCGTCAACACGCCCCTCAATGATGAGGCACTGCAGTACCTCAACAAGGCAGTGCAGGTACGGCCCTCCTATGACGATGCGATGGCGTATATCAATCTTGTTTACCGCCGTAAGGCTGAGACTGAATGCGGCAACGATGCCGCTCGTAAGGCTGACCTTGCACAGGCACAGGTATGGGCGACGAAGAACATGGATACACGCAAGGCAAACGAGCAGAAGAAGCTTGAAGCAGCACCTGCCGGCGTGAAGATGAACCAGTAGCCTCCAGGGACACTCAAACAAAGCCCCCGTACTCCCGGGGGCTTTGTTTTGCCCGAGGTATCTGCCCGAGTTGCGTTGCCCACCTCTACAGCCACGACAAGGAGATCGGCTTGCTGATGCGACCCATTCGCAAAATCCTGATCGCCAATCGAGGCGAAATTGCCGTCCGCATCGCACGGGCGTGTCGCGAACTTGGGATTGCGTCTGTCGCCGTGTACTCCGATGCTGACCGGGCATCTCTGCACGTATTGCATGCGGATGAGGCTTACCGCCTTGGGCCTGCGCCAGCCGTGGACTCGTACCTGCGCGGTGATCTGATTCTTGCTGCGGCGAAAGACTGCGGCGCCGACGCGATCCATCCCGGCTATGGCTTCCTCTCGGAGAACGCAGCCTTTGCTGCAGCCTGTCTTGATGCAGGGTTATGCTTCATCGGCCCCGGCGCGGCCAGTATGGCGCTGCTGGGTTCGAAGACACGGGCACGGCAGACTGCGGACCGTGCGGGTATGCCGCGCACGCCCGGTTCAACCAGCGTGCTTGCATCCTTCGAGCAGGCGGAAAGTGTTGCGGACCAGATCGGCTATCCGGTGATGCTCAAAGCGGCTGCAGGCGGTGGCGGCAAGGGCATGTACGCCGTGCATTCGGGGGATGAACTGCGGACCGCCTTCGACAAGGCGCGCAGCGAAGCAGAGCGGGCCTTCGGCTCCTCCGAGGTGTACCTGGAAAAGCTGCTGGTGCGGCCGCGCCATATCGAGATCCAGATAGCCGCCGACGCCTATGGCAACTGCGTCTCTCTGGGTGAACGGGAGTGCTCGGTGCAGCGGCGTCATCAGAAGGTCATTGAAGAATGCCCTTCCGGGGTGGTGAATGACGAGCTGCGAATGCGCATGGGCGAGGCGGCCTGTCGCCTGGCGCTGACGGGCGGCTATACCAACGTCGGCACCATCGAATTCCTGCTCGACCACGAGCAGAACTTCTACTTCCTGGAGATGAATACGCGGTTGCAGGTGGAGCATCCTGTCACCGAGCTTGTCACCGGCATTGATTTGGTACAGCTACAGATACGTATTGCCGAAGGTCATCCCCTGCCGTTCACCCAGGCCGAGGTGCAACGGCGCGGGCATGCCATCGAGTGCCGCATCTATGCAGAAGATCCTGACAACAGTTTCTTCCCGTCTCCTGGAAAGATCACGCGGCTGCTGCAGCCGTCGGGCCCGGGCATTCGCGAAGACTGCGGCGTCTACGAGGGATGGACTGTTCCCACCGACTACGACCCCATGCTTTCAAAGCTCATCGCGTATGGGGCGACGCGTATCGATGCCATCCAGAAGCTGCTGCGGGCGCTCGACGAGTACACAATCCAGGGTATCCGGACCAATCTCAGCCTGTTCAAACGCATTCTTGCGGATGAGGACTTTCGCGCCGCAGCTATCGATACCGGCTACCTGGAGCGCCTGCTGGCACGAGTTCCAGACGCGCCGCACTTGAGGGCAAGTGACCTCGCCGATGTTGCTGCCCTTGCCGCGGCGTTTTTTGAGCAAACCGGCGTGCCCGCCTCCGATAAACGATCGGACCCTTCTGCCAGCGGCACCCAGAGCCGGTGGAAGGACGCAGCCCGGCGCGAAGGATTACGCCCATGAAGAACCGCGCCCTCAGGATGCAGTTGACGATGGAAGGCACCCTGCGGACCATCACGCTCACGCCGGGCGATCAGGAAGGAAGCTTCCTGGGCGATGTTGACGGCCAGCCGGTCGTTCTTGAAGCGATTATGCTGATGCCCGGCGTCGTGTCATTGATCATGCGCAGCGGTCCATCCTCGGGGAAGGCTTTTCGCTGCGTCTTTGACCAGGCGCCCAACCATGCCGGTAGCGGGAGCGTGACCGTCGGCCACCATCAATTCAGCTACCAGGTCTATGATCCGCGCTCGCTCGCAACCCGCCGCCAGCGTGCACGCCAGGATGAAGGGACGCTCCTGCTGAAGGCCACCATGGCGGGAAGAGTGGTGCGGCTGCTGGTCGAGCAAGGGGCGGCTGTCGAGGCCCAGGCCGGCATCGTCGTGATTGAAGCCATGAAGATGCAGAATGAACTGCGCGCGCAGAGGGCAGGCCGCGTGACCGAGCTGCGCGTCGTTGAAGGCGAAATGGTAAGTGCCGGGCAGGTGCTTGCCACTATCGAATAAGAAGGTGGATCGACGAGGCCAACAAACACGTAAGTCCGCAATGATTTAAAGCCATCTCGACGGCGAGCCGGTTGGCCGGATACCATGAAAACAACTTAGCAATCGCTGGATAGTCTATCGGCGAACCAGAGGTAGCAATGAGACGCTTTTCCGACATTACCCGTATGCTCCGCCTGCCCACGCTGTTGGTGGTTGCCCTGTCTGCCGGATCCGGCACACTGGCCCATGCAGCGGACTGGCAGCCGACCAAGCTCAATGATTCATCTGCCCTTAAACCGCCGGCAGGGGCGAAGGTCGCGATCGTTGAATTTATGGACCTTGAGTGCCCTGTCTGTGCGCAGATGGATCCGGTGGTCGAGCGTGCAGCGGCGCAGCACCATGTCGCCTGGGTGCACCTCGACTACCCGCTGCCGATGCATAACTGGAGCTTCGCCGCGGCTGTCAACGCGCGCTACTTCGATACCAAGTCGCCTGCGATTGGCAATGAATACCGCGCAGCTGTCTTTGCAAACCAGTCGAACATCGACAACGTGAATGTGCTGACGACCTTCACGCAGAAATTCGCGAAGGACCATGGCATCGACCTGCCCTTCATGATGGATCCGGGCGGCAAGTTCGATGCGGAAGTCCGCGCGGATCGCAGCCTGGCGCAGCGGATGGGCGTGAATCGTACGCCGACTATCTGGGTGGTGGCGCAGACGGCAAACGGGCCGACTTATGAAGAGCTACTCGATCGTAACGGACTCGATTCGCTGATTGACCAGGAACAGGCGAAGGTGGGCAGCGCCCCCGCTCATGCTACGACCGTCGCAAAGAAGCAGCAGCACGGTCAGTAGGTCGACTCAGATACAGGTTGGGTCGGAAGGACAAGGGCTGCAGCGCTCAGGCAAGGCGGCGTGATGGCCGCCTGAGCGTCATACCGATCGATAGCAGAACGATCAGCGCGATGAGGCATTGCGAGATCACGCAATAAAGACACCAGACCTGCAGGACGTGCGCCTCAATCCACGTGAGGTACAGGGCGAAGATGCAGCCGGCGACCGCCGCGAAGAAAACCAGCCCCCAGCGCTGCATCAATGCCAGTACAAGCAGTGCCGCGTAGCCCGCAATGCCGACCACGGCGACCGGCACACTCTGCCCGGCCAGGTGCAGCACGGCAAAATGACTGTGGTTCACGATGCCGCAATCCCAATGGGCGTTGATATCGCAAGGTTCGATGGTATTCGTGTTGTGCACGTGCAGGGCAAGGCTGGACACAACGATGCCGAGTGCCGCGAGAAACGCAACTAGCCAACGCATCAGTTCAGTATCCCCATCTTCTTCGCGGTAGACGTCAGAATTTCGAGTGCCTGGTCAATCTGCGCATGCGTATGTTCGCTGGTCATGATGGTCCTTACCCGCGCTTTACCGTCTGGCACCGTGGGGAACGCAATGCCTGTCGCCATCAGACCGGCGTCAAACAGCGCCTTTGAAAAGTTCATGGTGGTGCGGCCATCGCCGATCAGGATAGGTGTAATCGGCGTCTCACTGGCCGGGGTCGTGACCCCACCGATATCGAACCCGACCGAGCCAAGCTGCTCCTTGAAATACTTTGTGTTGCTCCACAGGCGATCGATCCGCTGGGGCTCGTTCTCCAGAATGTCGAAGGCCGCAATGCACGTGGCTGCGACTGACGGTGGATGCGAAGTAGAGAACAGGAAGGGCCGAGCGCGGTGGTAGAGGTAGTCAATCAGGTCACGCGAACCGCATACGTAACCACCAAGGGCACCTATCGCTTTTGACAGGGTGCCAACCTGTACATCGACCCGGCCGTGACAGCCGAAGTGGTCAACCGAGCCGCGGCCATTGCGGCCCAGCACGCCGGAAGCATGCGCGTCATCGACCATCATGATGGCGCCGTACTTCTCTGCGAGATCAGCCAGCTTGCCCACCGGGCCGATGTCGCCGTCCATGGAAAAAACGCCATCGGTGATGATGAGCTTGCGGCCGGGGTCGCTTTCGATTTCTTTCAGCAGTTCTTCGCAATGGTCGACATCACGATGCCGGAAGACCTTGATCCTGGCGCGTGAAAGCCTTGCGCCGTCGATGATGGAAGCATGATTCAGTTCATCCGAGAGGATGAAGTCTTCCTTGCCGAGGATCGAGCCGACGGTGCCGGCATTGGCCGTGAAGCCACTCTGGAAGACAACGCAGGCTTCGACATTTTTGAAGCGGGCAATTTTCTCTTCGAGCTCCATGTGAATGCGCATGGTGCCGGCGATGGTCCGCACAGCGCCGGAGCCTACGCCATGGTCTTTGATGGCTTGTGTCGCAGCTTCGCGCAGCTTCGGGTGATCACACAGCCCGAGATAATTATTGGAGGCCAGATTGATGACGCGCTTGCCGTCATAGGTACAGACCGGGGCCTGCTCGTCTTCAAGGATGCGCAGCTTGAAGTACGTCCCCTTGTGCTTCAACTCGTCGAGCGTGTCGGTCAGATGCCGCAGTTGTGGACGGGCGGATAAACCAGTAGCCATCAAATGAACCCTCCTGCAAAGTCCATGGTAAATGGATGTGGCCCGCCAGGCACATGAGCGGGTTTCTGCTGCTGCCAAGACTGTCTGCCGCCAATGTTCAGAACTGAATTTATGAAGCGAGGAAAAAGAACTTTGCCCCCGACGGTGAAGCAGTTGGCATGGTATCTTTGCGCATTAAAAAAAGCTTCACCGTATTTTTTTCCGGAGGCACCACCTTGCACCTTCAATTCTCCCGCTGGCTTCGGCCGGCCCTCGGCCCGCTTGCCGCCATACTCACGCTTGCCGCGGCTCCGGTGTTCGCCCAGGGCACCTACTCCCTGGCGCAGCCGGTGGTTGGTTCCGGCAACACCGCCGACGCCGATCCGCCAGTGATTCGCCCGACCACGCGCCCCTGCAAAGTGCAGCTGTTTTCCGGCTTCCAGTTTAACGGCTACGCCACCCAGACCTTCAGCTATGCACCGCCCAAGGATTGCGCCGGCCCGTGGTCGAAGGTCGTGTTTGTGGCTGACTTCAGCGTTGATGGCACCAACCAGTTCGACCGCACGGCAGAAATCCAGCTGGGCGATACGATGGTTTACTTTGGCACCACGCAGGAGCCGTCGCCAACTGAGCAGCCGAGCTGGCATGTTGAAAGCGACCTGACGGATTACACCGCGCTCTTCAAGAAAGATCAACCCGGCACGGTCGAACTTGGCAACACGGTGAACAGCACCTACAACGGTACGCAGACAGGCTCGGCCTATCTCGAGTTCTATCCTGCCGACTGGCGCAACCCTGCGCCACGTACCGCTGACATGGTACTGCCCTTGCCGCAAACTGCCGGAGCGCAAAGCCTGAACACTACGGCTGATGCCATCAGCGAGACCTTTACTCTGCCCGAGAATGTCGAGCAGGCGTATCTCGATGTTTATACGCAAGGGCAGAGCAACGACGAATTCTGGTGGAGCTGCGTTCCCAACGACGCGCTGGCGCTGCTCGGTACCGCGAATAATTGCGGCAACACTGCATTCCGGCAGGCTGAAGTGTCAGTCGATGGCAAGCTCGCCGGCCTGGCGCCGATCTATCCCTACATCTTTACGGGCGGCGTTGATCCGGATCTATGGCGGCCCATACCCGGCGTACAGACACTTAACTTCAAGCCCTATCGTGTCGACCTGACGCCGTTTGCTGCGCAGTTCAGCAATGGCCAGACGCACACTGTTTCGGTGAGCGTTTATAACGCCGACAGCTACTTCCAGGCGGACGCAACGCTGCTGCTGTTTCAAGACCATGGCGTGAAGAAGGTAACAGGAGCGCTCACCGGCAACACTCTTGGTGCGACACAAGAGCCGAAGGAGAAGGAGAACCTTGGTACGTACGCGGCAACCGGTAGCGGCTCTATCGTCGTAACGGATGCGCAGTCCTACAAGGTGTCCGGCTTCGTCAACACATCGCATGGCAAGGTGGCGACGACGGTCGAGAGTGCGTTGAGCTTCTCCAACTCGCAGGTTTATACCGCAACCTCCGAGGTAGTGAAGCAGTTGACGAAGGCGAGTCAGAAGTCAACGACGCAGGATGGCTGGCTATCATTTTCAACGGATGAAGAGCTGGCCTTCCCGCTGACCTACACCTTCTCGGAAGCCATCAATGCGGATGGCTCCGGGTCGGAAACCATTGCGGTCGATCAAAAACTTACTGATAACAAGCAGTATGCGCTCTTTGATTACGTATTTGCATCAAGCGCGATGACTGATGAGGTCAAGCCGGTAGACAAGCTTGTCTTTGACGCATCCGGAAAGCTGACGTCTGAGCCAATTGATACCAACACTGAGACGTATACATACAAGGACACGGAGGGTCATTGCTGGGACCGCACGGTAAGCGCGACAAATGCGCTGGTTTCGGCGGTCAGCGACGGCAAGGGCTGCCCCGGCGGCGAAAACCGCTGGCAGTAGTCTTCGTTCCTTATATACCGGGGTCCTGCGCGGGTTTGCAGGGCCCTTTTTGTGTCCGCACGGGGCGGCAACGGCGACCTTGTCTGATCCCTGCAGCAGTTCAAAGGCGCGTTCATGCAGCGGCAATCATTCTGCTGTATGCTCGATTCCGGTAGGCATTGCCGGAGACAGCCGTGGCGATCCGGATGGCAACTTGCTGAGCATTTCGCAGATGGAACAGCCGGAAGCGCATCAGCAGGCGTCCAGCCTCGAGACGGCGGAAACGAAACAACCTTAGATCGCGGCGCGTACCTTCCAGTGGAATGGAAGTGCCGCTGGGCCTGGTTGTTGGCATACCGGCGCTCAGCGCCGCAAACCTTTACCATCAAGATAGAAGCAAAATGAGATGAGAGGTGTAATGGCTGAAGGAGATTGGGTATTACTGATTGCGAGTGAGGTTGGCGGAACGGACTCGGTTTCGGACCGCGCCATGGAGCGCCTGGTCGACGCAATCAGGAAAGAGGGCTACGAGGTCGTTCGAACAACCACGCCTGAAGATGGCTTGTCGCTGGTGAAATCTGACCCGTCGCATAGCGCCATTCTGCTTGATTGGGACCTTGAGAGCGACACGCAATTTGATGAACGCGCGGCGATCAAGATTCTGCGGGCAGTCCGCCGACGGAACAAGCGGGTACCTATATTCCTGATCGCCGATCGCACACTGGTAAGCGAACTGCCGCTTGAAGTGGTGAAGCAGGTCCATGAATATATTCACCTGTTTGGGGATACGCCCGCCTTCATTGCGAACCGCGTGGACTTTGCCGTCGAACGCTATGAAGAGCAGCTGCTGCCGCCGTATTTTCGCGAGCTGAAAAAATATACCGACCAGGGCGCCTACTCATGGGACGCGCCGGGCCACATGGGCGGCGTCGCGTATCTGAAGCATCCGGTCGGCATGGAGTTTCATCGCTTTTTTGGCGAGAACATCATGCGCTCCGATCTAGGCATTTCCACTTCGCCGCTGGGTTCGTGGCTCGATCACATTGGACCTCCGGGTGAGTCCGAACGCAATGCGGCGCGCATTTTCGGCGCCGACTGGACCTTCTATGTACTGGGCGGTTCGTCCACGTCAAACCAGATTGTGGGTCACGGCGTGATCGGCCAGGATGACATCGTGCTGGCCGACGCCAATTGTCACAAGTCCATCTGCCACTCGCTGACGGTGACGGGCGCGCGGCCGGTGTACTTCAAGCCGACACGCAATGGCTACGGCATGATTGGCCTGGTGCCGCTGAAGCGTTTCAGCCCTGAGGCTATTCAAGGATTGATCGAAAAGAGCCCGTTCAAGAATGGTGCGGCTTCAAAAGAGCCGACCTACGCAGTCGTAACCAACTCTACGTATGACGGTCTCTGCTACGACGTGAACCGCGTTGTTGAAGAACTGGCGAAGTCTGTGCCGCGTGTGCACTTTGATGAAGCCTGGTATGCGTATGCAAAGTTTCACCAGATCTATCGCGGACGCTTTGCCATGGATGTACCGGACGATATGCCGAACAGGCCGGCGCTATTTGCTGTGCAATCGACGCACAAGATGCTGGCGGCTTTTTCGATGGCATCGATGGTGCACATCAAGCTGAGTACGCGGGCACCGCTGGACTTTGATCAGTTCAACGAATCATTCATGATGCACGGGACGACATCACCCTTCTATCCGCTGATCGCCTCGCTCGATGTGGCGGCGGCGATGATGGATGAACCGACCGGTCCGACCTTGATGGATGAAACGATTGAGGACGCCATCAGCTTCCGTAAGGCTATGTCGTCGATCGCGCATCGTCTGCGCGCAGCGGAAAATGGCGAAGGCTGGTTCTTCCGCCTCTTCCAGCCAGACCAGGTAACTGACCCGGAAACCGGTGAACACCAGCTGTTTGAAGAAACGCAGGACCGCATCCTGGCCACGAATGCGCATTGCTGGACGCTGAAGCCAGGCGACAACTGGCACGGCTTCCAGGATGCGGACATTGAAGACGATTACTGCATGCTCGACCCGACCAAGGTCACCATCCTGATGCCTGGCGTCACGGCGCAGGGACATGTCGGCGACTGGGGCATTCCAGCGGCGATCCTCACCGAGTTCCTCGATGGCCGCCGCGTAGAGATTGCCCGCACCGGCGATTACACCGTGCTGGTGCTGTTTTCCGTCGGCACCAGTAAAGGCAAGTGGGGCAGCCTGCTCGAGAACCTGTTCGAGTTCAAGCGGCTGTATGACAGTGAAGCTTCGCTCGAAGAAGCCCTGCCGGACCTGGTAGCGAAGTATCCTGCGCGCTACCGCAACGTGTCCTTGAAAGACCTGAGCGACGAGATGCATGCTGCCATGGTGCAAATGAATATTCCGGCACTGGTGGGTGAAGCCTGCGACGTCGATCCACTGCCTGTACTGACGCCGGCGCAAACTTACCAGAAGCTGTTACGCAACGGGACAGAGAAGGTCAAGTTTACCGAGATGGCGAACCGCATTGCTGGCGTCATGCTGGTTCCTTATCCTCCGGGCATTCCCGTCAGTATGCCGGGCGAGCGGCTGGGTAGCAGCGACAGTCCGGTCATCAAGCTGATCCTGGCGACCCAGGAATTCGGCAAGCGGTTTCCAGGCTTCGAGCGTGAGGTGCATGGCATTGAAGTGGATGCGAACGGCGACTACTGGATGCGCAGCGTGATCGAAGCCACAGGACGACGCAGCAATGGCAAAAATCGTCCGCCGAGTTCTGCGCCGCCAGTGAAGAAGCGGCAAAGGGCGACGGTGCGACGTACGCCTGAATAGCGAGTCGCTGAGGAGTCCACTACCAGACGGTTCGCACGTGAGGGTAGTTGCGAATCTTTTCATCCATGGTGAGGAGAGGCGCCCCGTGCTTCCGAGCCGTAGCCACGATCATCCGGTCCGCCGGGTCGCGATGAAATTCGCCCGGCAGACTTTCTGATTCGACAGCGATGGCATTGTCGACGGGAATGAACCGTACACCCTCGATCTGGCCTACGATCGCTAGCCATTCCCGTAGCTCCATGGCGAGTGCAATGCGCTTGCGCTGGATAAGCATGGCAATTTCCCAGGCAGAGATGGACGAGATCGCGACGTCACCGGACTTCAATTCTTCACTTAGGACCTTAGTCGCGGCGGTGGAGAGTCGCCCTTCCTGCTGAGTGACCCACCATAGCAGGATGTGCGTATCAAGCACGATCATGCAAAGCTTCCCAATCTTCCTCGCCAACTGGATCCATGGGTTGGTGGTAGTAGAGGAGTGAGCCATTCAGCCTGTCGAAGGGCGAAGCGTTTTCGTCCTTGTGGCGACGCAGCTCGAGGGTAGGCTGGCCGCGGTCCGTGATGATGATCGGTTCGCCTGTGTCTTCTACCGCACGAAAAAACTCGAGGGCTTTCGCTTTGAATTGTGACTTGGAGATTGCTTGCGGCATTGAGGAAACCCCGGTCACTTGACTATAGTCATTTGAGTGGCAGGTTGCAAGGTAAATCGTGAGAGGGCCCACTCTCACCGCGGTTGCTCCTTACTGTACATCAACTTAGCCAGGCTTCTTCCAGGCCGGCGTCCAGCTTTCGCGGATGTCGATTGACTGCATCCCGGCAGCCTTCGCCGCAGTCAGCCCTTCGTCTGAATCTTCCAAAACGATGCACCGCTCCGGCTTCACACCCAGGCGGGCCGCGGCTTCGAGGAAGATATCCGGAGCAGGCTTGCCCCGGCGCACATCTTCAGCAGTCACCAGGTGATCAAACAGATTGAGCAGGCCGACGCTCTTAAGGCTGCTCTCCACGTTCCCGCGCTGCCCGTTCGAAGCAACGGCGATCGGGACCTTGTCTTTCCAGGCGCGCGCGACATCGGCGACAATGCTCACCTCCTGCAGCTGGTCTGAGCTGCGCTGGAAGGCAACAGCATACGGCTTAAGCAGTTCGGTGCGGGAGATCGGCAGCCGGCCATCTTCTATCTCGTAGGCATCGAGCAGAGCGTCTGGCGTCAGGCCTACGCGGTCGAAGTACCAGGCAGGCTCCATGTCCCGCCCGATGCGCTGCAGGGCATGCCGGATGGCGCTGTAGTGGGCAGGAGCCGTGTCGACGAGGGTTCCGTCGCAATCAAAGATCAAAGCGTCGAAGGTGCCTTCTTCCAGGTCAATGGGCATGCTTCAAGTTTAGATGGCGGTGCGGGATTGTTCTCGGTGAGGAGAAACACACAGATCACTAAGGTGGGATGACCAGATGCCGGCTTCCGATCCGGGGCTTAGGGGAGATTGAGAAACAGATCTTTCGACTTCGCGCTTTCGTTCAGGCTAAAAGTGCCCTGGCTATGCTCTGCTGAGCCTGGGATCAGAAGGTATGTCGGCTGGCCGCCATACAGACCGCCAAGAAAAAGGGCGACGCTTGTTTCCGGCGTCGCCCTTCTTGGTTTTAGCTCTATCGCCGAAAGCGTGCGCGCCCGTGCTGCCAGCACCTCAGATGCGCATGGGCATGATGATGTAGCGGTATTTGAAGTCGTCCGCGGGATCTTCGGGGCGCATCTGGCCGGCGGACTGGGCGTCTTTGAACTCGAGCCGCACTTCGCCGGTATTGCCGGTGGCTTTGAGGAAGTCGATCAAGTACTGCGAATTGAAGCCAACCACCAGCGGATCGAAGGTATAGGGTGTTTCGATGGTGTCTTCCGATTCACCGGATTCAGTCGACGAAGACGAGATCTTCATCTCGTTATTCTCAAGGCGCATCTTGATCGCGCCTGAACGCTCGTCGGCGAACTGGGCTACGCGCTGGATGGAGCCCATGAGGTCTTCACTGCGGACGACGGCAAATTTGTTGTTGTCGCGCGGCAGAACGGCTTCGTAGTTGGGAAACTGCCCGGTCAATTTGCGCGACGTGAGGGTTCGCGGGCCAACTTTGAAGAAGAGGGTGTGCTCATCATCGGCGAATTCAATTGCTTCTTCTTCCGTATTAGAAAGCAGCGACTGCAGTTCAGATAAGGCTTTGCGCGGAATGAGCGTCTTTTTTTCGCCGTTAATGTTGGTCAGGGTTTCGCCGGTCTTTTCGATGTGTGCCAGACGATGGCCGTCAGTCGC